>CABYFX010000019.1 GCA_902518395.1 uncultured Pelagibacteraceae bacterium
AAGACTTAAGCCTAAAGCTATTATCAAAAATAATATTATCGGTAAATAATCTTTTAAAAATTCCGCAAGCATTTGAATCCTATGTAACAACTATTATATCAACTAAAAGTGAAGATATGTCACATTTTTATGCCCAGTTTTACACGAATAATGGCGGGAGTGAAGGGACTCGAACCCTCGGCCCCCTGCGTGACAGGCAGGTGCTCTAACCAACTGAGCTACACCCCCACAGGTGTAAATGGTGGGTAGTAAAGGACTCGAACCTTTGACCCCCTCGGTGTAAACGAGATGCTCTACCAACTGAGCTAACCACCCAAAATCTTGGTACTATTACATCAACGGATTAATAAAGTAAATTGTTTATTACTGAATACTAGCTTGAGATTTATCGTCCTTTTTGCTCTCAGAAATTTTGTCAACTTCAGTCCATTCTACAGGTTTTAGCTCTTTTGTAAGGGCAATTTTAAGCACTTCATCTGCTGTTTCTACTGGAATGATTTTAATGTCCTCTCTTACCTTTTTTGGAATGTCTACTAAATCTTTTTCGTTTTCTTTAGGTATTAACACTTTTTTAACTCCTGCTCTGTGTGCAGCTAATAATTTTTCCTTTAAACCACCAATTTGTAAAACTTGTCCTGTAATTGTTACCTCGCCAGTCATAGCAATCTCTCTATTAACAGGAATATTTGTGATCGATGAAACTATGGATGTAACCATTGCTATACCAGCTGATGGTCCATCTTTAGGTGTAGCTCCTTCAGGGACATGGATATGAAAATCTTTTTTCTCAAAGAAAGGAGGAATTATACCATATTCCAAACTTTTTGATCTGACATATGATTTTGCAGCCTTAACAGACTCTTGCATCACATCACCAAGTTTTCCTGTTATTTGCATTCTACCTTTACCTGGCATGTTAACAGTCTCAATTTTAAGAATTTCACCCCCTACTTCGGTCCATGCTAGTCCTATTACGATACCAGTTTTATTTTTGTCTTCGACCTCGCCATATTTAAATTTTTTAATACCCAAAAAGTCTGGAATATTTTTGTCGTTTACTTTAACCTTTTCAACTTCACCACTTACAACTTTTTTAACAACTTTTCTGGTTACTTTTGAAATTTCTCTTTCTAAATTTCTAACGCCAGACTCCCTTGTGTAACTTCGAATTATTTCTTTTATTGTCCCATCTTCTAAATTTAGTTCACCCTCTTTCACTCCATTTTCTTTTACTTGTTTGGGTAACAGATACTTATTTGCAATATTTATCTTCTCATCTTCTGTATACCCAGGAATTCTTATAACTTCCATTCTATCAAGAAGTGGTGGTAAAATATTTAAAGTATTTGCTGTAGTTACAAACATTACATCAGATAAATCATAATCAACTTCTAAATAGTGATCATTGAAAGCTGTATTCTGCTCAGGGTCTAATGCTTCTAACAAAGCTGATGATGGATCTCCTCTATAGTCGTTTCCAATTTTATCTACTTCATCCAACAAAAATAAAGGATTTTTTGTACCAGCTTTCTTCATCATTTGAATTATTTTTCCTGGTAAAGATCCAATGTATGTTCTTCTATGACCTCTTATTTCAGCCTCATCTCTAACGCCTCCTAACGACATTCTAATAAACTGCCTGTTAGTAGCTTTAGCTATAGATTTTCCAAGTGATGTTTTTCCAACTCCTGGGGGTCCAACTAAACATAAAATTGGTCCTTTAATTTTTTCCATCCTTTTTTGTACAGCTAGAAACTCAATAATTCTCTCTTTAACTTTTTCCAAACCAAAGTGATCTTCATCTAAGATTTTAAGACCTTTATTTAAATCGATATCTACATCCTCTTTTTTAAACCATGGAAGATCAATCATCCAATCTAAATAATTTCTAACTACTGTTGCTTCTGCAGACATAGGGCTCATATTTTTTAATTTCTTAAGCTCAGACATACACTTCTTCTCAACTTCTTTTGGCATTTTAGCTTTTTGAATTGATTTTTTTAAGTTAGTAGTTTCATCCTTGCCATCTTCAATTTCACCTAATTCTTTTTGGATTGCTTTTAGTTGTTCGTTTAAATAATACTCTCTTTGGGTTTTTTCCATTTGAGTTTTAACTCTTCCTCTAATTCTTTTTTCTACACCAATAATACTTGTTTCACTTTCCATCATTTTAATAACTGCATTTAATCTTTTCTTAACATCCAATGTTTCAAATATCTGTTGCTTTTCAGATATCGATGCATTTAGGTTTGAAACAATATTATCTACAATTTTGGATGGATCTTTTAATTGTTTAATATTGCTAATAGTTTCTGATGAAATTTTTTTATTAACAGACGTTAACTTTTCTAATCTTTTTACAGCTGTAAGAGCTAGAGGTAATAGATCTTCATCTTTGTTTAGAACATCTTTTTGATGTTCATATGTGCAAGTAATAAATTTTTCATCATCCTTAAAATCAATTATTTTTACTCTTTTTATTCCTTCAACCAAAACCTTAACTGTTCCATCTGGAAGTTTTAAAAGTTGCAATATATTGCTTTCACATCCATAAGAAAATACATCATTTTTTTTTGGATCATCAACTTCAGAATTCTTTTGAGTAACTAAAATTATTTTTTTATCACTTTTCATTACCTCGTTTAAAGCAGTGATAGACTTGTCTCTTCCAACAAACAGTGGAATTACCATGCTTGGAAACACTACGATGTCTCTTAATGGTAATAAGGGCTGTGTCAATTTTACTTCCATATAAGCAAATATGGATATTATATTTTATAATGCAATAGGAAACTTTTGTTTATTAACTCTTATTAAGCCGCAGAAGTCTTTTCTGTTTTTGATTTGTTCTTAGTATGAACAATAATTGGCTGAGAGGTGCCCTTAGTTGCTGCACCATCAATAATAACTTCTTCTATGTTGTCTTGACCAGGAAGGTCAAACATAGTTTTAAGCAATAAATTTTCTAAAATTGATCTCAATCCTCTAGCCCCGGTTTTCTTGCTGATTGCTTTGTTAGCAATATCTTTAACAGCTTGATCTTTAAATGTTAATTTTACACCCTCTAATCTAAATAATTCTTGGTACTGTTTAATCAAAGAATTTTTTGGCTCTTGTAAAATTTTTACTAAAGATTTTTCATCCAAATCTTCCAGTGTAGCTGTAATTGGTAATCTACCAATAAATTCTGGGATCAGCCCGTATCTTAATAAATCTTCAGGCTCTAGATTTTTCATCCATTCTCCAGTTTTTTTATCTTCTAAAGTTTTTACTTCAGCTCCAAATCCAATAGAAGACCCTTTGTCTCTCTGTGATATTATTTTATCAAGACCAGCAAAAGCTCCTCCACAAATAAATAGAATATTGGTTGTATCTACTTGTAGAAATTCTTGTTGAGGATGCTTTCTTCCTCCTTGAGGAGGAACGCTTGCCACTGTTCCCTCCATAATTTTTAATAAGGCTTGCTGAACTCCTTCTCCAGATACATCTCTAGTTATAGATGGATTTTCTGACTTTCTGCTAATTTTGTCAACCTCATCTATATAAACAATTCCTCTTTGAGCTTTTTCTACATTATAGTCTGCAGCTTGTAATAACTTCAGAATTATATTCTCAACATCTTCACCGACATATCCTGCTTCGGTTAATGTAGTTGCGTCTGCCATAGTGAAAGGTACATCAAGTATTCTTGCAAGAGTTTGAGCTAACAAAGTTTTTCCACATCCAGTTGGTCCTACTAGCATAATATTAGATTTAGACAGTTCAACTGTTTTACTTGTTTTATTTTCGTAGTTTAACCTTTTATAATGATTATGTACTGCAACTGATAAAACTTTTTTTGCATGAGATTGTCCAATCACATAGTCATCAAGAACTTTACATATTTCTTTTGGTAAAGGTAATCCATCCTGATGTTTAACAAAATTATCTTTGCTTTCTTCTTTGATTATATCCATACAAAGCTCTACGCATTCATCGCAAATGAATACAGTTGGTCCTGCAATTAACTTTCTAACTTCATGTTGGCTCTTGCCACAAAAAGAACAGTAAAGAATATTTTTATTGTTGTTCATAATTTATAATTCGAATCAATTTTAATACTTTAATACATATGGTGCAAAATAATCAAGTGGAGGTTGTGGACAAACTATATATTGTGATCTATTCTCTCTTTTCTACCACTTTATCTATCAGGCCGAAACTTTTTGCGTTATCAGGAGTCATAAAATTATCTCTCTCTAATGATAATTTAATTTCATCAACAGATTTTCCAGTATGTTTTGAATAGATTTCATTTAATCTTTTCTTTAAAGATAAAACTTCATTAGCATGAATTTCTATATCTGTGGCTTGTCCTTGAAAACCAGCAGAAGGTTGATGAACCATTATTCTAGAATTTGGCAATGAAAACCTTTTTCCTTTAGCCCCAGCTGCAAGTAAAAATGATCCCATACTTGCTGCTTGACCTATACACAAAGTGCTTATTTCTGGTTTGATGTATTGCATTGTATCGTAAATACCAAGTCCAGCTGTTACAAGTCCACCGGGACTATTTATATATAAAGAAATTTCTTTCTTAGGATCTTCAGACTCTAAAAATAATAATTGAGCAGTAACCAATGATGCAACTGCATCATTTATGGGTCCAACTACAAATACAATTCTCTCTTTAAGGAGTCTTGAATAAATGTCATATGCCCTTTCACCTCTGCTAGATTGTTCTACAACCATAGGGATAAGAGTATTTAACTGCTCTGGAATTTTAATAGTCATAATCGATTCAATTATTCTTATACAGCTTGTGATTACTTTTTGCTAACCTTTTTTACTTTTTTAGGTTTTGATGTGGGAGTTTTGGTTTTTATAGTTTCTTTCGATTTTGTTTTTACCTCTTTTTTTTTAGGATCTGTTTTTTTCTTATTTTTTGCATCTCCATCTTTTTTTGCAAGTTTAGCTTGCTCTTTAATATTGTTTTCATTTTCTTCTTTAAGAATTTTCTCAGCTTCTTCTTTGGTAATTTCTTTTTTAGTAGTTTTTGCTTTTTTCTTAATTTCTTCAATTATTTTTTCTTCGTAAATTTGTCCTCTTAAACTATCTATGGCTGCAGGATTTTGTTCATAATAATCTTTAACAATTTTCTCTTGACCTGGCATCATTCTAAATTGTTTTTGTATTTCCACATTAATTTCTTCCTGGGACACATTAATTTTATTTTCCTCACCAAAAGCATTTAAGATTAATCCAGTTTTAATTCTTTTTTTAGCTTGTTCCTCTAATGATTTTTGGTTCTTTTTAACTTCGTCTTCCTTCATTCCTTGAGATAATATTTTAACTTCCTGTTCAATTAAATTACCAGGTAATTGGTCTAATTTTTCTTTCTCTATTTGCTCAAGAATATTTTTCTTTGTAATCATGGCTAAAGAATTTTTATATTCATCATTTATTTGTTTTGAGATAAGTTCTTTTAAATTTGCTAAATCTTTTGCACCCATATTTTTAGCAAAATCATCATTAATTTTTACTTCTTCTGGTATTCTTACTGCTGTAATCTTACATTCAAAAACAGCACTTTTATTAATAAGATCTTTTTCAGGAAAATTTTCAGGAAGATTTACTTCTACATTTTTTGTATCACCTGATTTGACGCCTTCTAATTGTTTATCAAAACCTTTAATAAATAAATCTTTTCCAAGCACTAGTTGGGTGTTTTTTCCTTCGTTACCCTTAAATTCTTTACCGTCAATAGTTCCTTTATAATCAAAAATTACAAGATCATTCATTTTTGAGCTGTAATTTGCTTCTGCATCTTTAAAATTATTTTGATTTTTTGCAATTTCAGTAATTCTTTTATCTGTTTCTTTTGGATCAATTTTTACAACATACTCATCTACTTTAATTGAGCTTAGTCCTTTGGCAGAAATCTCAGGTAGCTCTGTAACTGAAATAACGTATTCTAAATCTTTGCCTTCGCCAAAAGACTTTAAATCTATTTTAGGTTGTCCGGCAGGTTTGATTTTATTTTCTTCTAGTGCTTTTGTTGTTGTGTCTTTTAGCAACTTATCAATTACTTCACCATAAACAGCTTTTCCAAATTGTCTTTTTAATATTTCAGTAGGTACCTTGCCAGGTCTGAAACCTTTTATTACAACGTCTTTTCTTATTTCTTCATATTTCTCATCCATAAAGCCTGAGATTGTTTTTTTATCTATAAATACTTTAAGATCTTTTTCTAAGCCTTTTTTATTTTCTATTGTTACTTTCATAATCTATTTATGGTAGGCGAGAAAGGACTCGAACCTTCACAGCTTGCACTATTGGTTCCTAAGACCAACGCGTCTACCAATTCCGCCACTCGCCCAAATTTAGCTGTTTTATATAGTATTGATCTAATTTGTCCAATCAGAATAATAGTGTAAAAGGATATAAATATATAAAAAAATGATAGTTTCACCCTGTATAAGCATTTGCAAAATGGATCCTGTAACTGGATATTGTTATGGCTGTGGAAGAAATAATGATGAAAAGAAGATTTGGAAAGACCAGAATACCAAAGATGAGTGGAAAAAACAAAATTTAGAAGATATTCAGAAGAGAATGCAAGGATGGCAACTAGAAAGTTTCAAAGAATCTTATGAACATAAAAAAAATAATGGAATGTCGTTATTTAAAAAGAAGCAATTAAATGACTCAAACTAGATTAGTAGTAATAATTTATATAATTGGAATTCTTATTGGAGCATTTGTTTTTGATTTGTGGGGTGCTGAAACGAGTGCAGTAAAAAGTTTAGCGGCGATGTTTTGGACAGCATTATTGCTTATAGCTATTGTATTTGCTGATAAAAAAAAGGAATAATTAATCTTTTTGTATTAGCTCACTTATAAATAAATCTCCATTACCATCTTCTACTGCTTTTTTATAAAAAGATTTGTTTACATCAGCTAATTTTTCTGCATTACCTAAATCTTTAAGCATTTCATGAATATAAGTAAGATCTTTCAAAGTATTGGAAGTTGAAAATTTAAATCCAGTATAATCATCTTTAAGCACATTATCAAAAATTCTATTTAAAGCTGTTGAGTTTCCAGATCCTAATTTTGCTACTGCAAAAAGTTTTTCTAAATCAATGTCTAATTTTTTTGCACTCTTTATGAATTCTATAACATTTGTTGCAGTACCGAGTGACAAAAAATTATTTAGTAACTTTGACTTTGCTCCTTTGCCCACTGCTCCAAAATGGAAATAATCTTTACAAAAAGTTTTTAAATAAACTTCAGATTTTTTAAAATTTTCCTCCGATGCTCCAACAATACCTCCACAAACACCTTCTTCTGCTTGAACGGGACCGCCCATAACAGGGCATTCAATGTAGTTAATGTTTTGTTTTGAAAAAAACTGTTCCATTTGAATAGATCCATTTTGGTTATGTGTTGTAACATCAATAATTAATGTATTATCTTTTAGTAAAGTTGAGACTTTTTCAGCAATACTTAAAGCGATAGGTGTATTAGTCACACAAAGAAATAATGCATCTAAATTCTTTTCACAAAGTTCGTTGTAAGATTTTACCTCAATAGCACCATCACTTACAATCTTGTCTATCGGTGCCCTTTTTTTGTTTGCAATGACAAATAAGTTATTTCCTTTTTTTAAAATATTTTTGGCTATCCCATAACCCATATAGCCAACACCAATAAAACCTACATTCATAATCTAAAATAATTATAGTATATGATATAAAGATTAAAAATTAATATTTATGACTAATGATTTTGAAAAACTTAAGAATTTGATAGTGGGCTGCAAAAAATGTACTAGGTTGGTCAGTTTTAGAAAAAAGATAGCTAAAGAGAAACGAAAACAATACTTAAATGAAAAATATTGGGGAAAACCAATAACAGGCTTTGGTGACCCAAAAGCCAAAATTTTGTTTGTTGGTTTAGCACCAGCAGCACATGGTGGCAATAGAACGGGAAGGGTTTTTACAGGAGATAGATCATCTGATTTTTTATACAAGTGTCTTTATAAAGCAAAGTTATCTAACCAGCCAAATTCAGACCACAGAAATGACGGACTTAAATTGAGAGATATATTTATAACTACTGCTTTAAAGTGTGTCCCACCTGGAGATAAACCAACAAAAAAAGAACTAAACACTTGCTTTAAATATTTTAATAAAGAAATTGAATACTTAGAAAATTTAAAGATTGTTGTTGCACTTGGGAAAATAGCTTTTGATGCTTGTTTAGAGTTTTACAAAAAACATCACAAAATTGATTCAAATGTTAAATTTGGGCATAGTAAATTCTTTAAACTCCCAAATAATATTTTATTGGTAGGTTCTTATCACCCAAGTCCGAGAAATGTAAATACAGGTAGAATTAACGTGAATAAAATGACAAATTTATTTATTAAAATTAAAAATATTATTTAATTAATTGTTCTTTAAGTTTTTCAGGCATTTTCGTTGGTTTGCCCTCTTCATTGATTGTAGCCAAATGAACATCTGCAGTTAAAATTAAATTATCTTTTATAAAAATATCTTGTTTCATTTTAATTGATGCATTCTTTACTTCTACAATTTCAGAAAAAATATTGAGTTTATCCTCTAACCTTGAAGGTTTTATAAAATTTAAATTACAAGACTTAACAATTATATATATTCCATGATTCTCTCTCAGTTTATAATTTGTAAAGTCTACAGAAGCTATGGCATCCGTTCTCGCGCGCTCTATAAATTTTAAATAATTTGCGTAATAAACTACTCCACCAGCATCTGTGTCTTCATAGTAAACTTTAAAACTTGATTTAAATTTTTTCATAAAAATAATGATATCAAAGTGAAAATATTTTTTATAGTAATGATTAATACGATATGAAAATTTATATAATTTGGTTAATTGGTGTAATATTATGGAACTTTGGATATCCTGAAGCTGTTCCAATTCTTGATGTTTTGGCTGCAATAATACTATCTTTATTAAGTTTTGGTTTAAAAAAGTATCTTAATTAAACTTTTACTCAGAGGAGAAAAAAATATTTTGGTAATAACTTACTGCGGTTAGTTTTGAATTATCGGTATCTGCCATAATTGCAATTCCTGAAAGCTCTTCAACATCTAAATTATGAAATTTTTTAAAGTCTTCCTTCACATTAGCTTTTACTGTAACCCATTCATTTAAATTTGACTTTGTTGAAGCCAAGACACGATCAATAGATTTTTTTGTATAAGGGCTGGGCCATGTTTCACCTACATTAGAATTGCTTGAAAATACATAATTAATAGCTCTATTTGATAGTGGGGTTGCGCCAGTTTTTTTGATTACAAAAACTCTTGCAGCAAAATCATGTCCTTTTTTTGTATTCTCTTTTATGCCTTTAAGATCTTTTTCAATCTTCCAAGTAATGTTTATAAATGGAGTTTTGTCTAAATTAATTTTTATTTCTTTACCGACTCCTGATGCTGCATTTTCTGCAACTGCTTTTAAATAATTTCCTTTCTCATTACTTCCTATAGAATACGCTGTTTTTGCATCAGCTCCTCTTACTTTTCTGACATCTAATGAATTTAATTCCTCCTCAGTGAAATTAAAAACCATTAGCTCTTCAGCAGTAATCGACGTTACAAGTAAAAAATAAATTGCTATTATTTTAATAAATTTTTTAAACACGGATCTCATATAATAAAATATTTAAATTTATCAACTATAATCTAAAATTTACCTCTAAGGTAACAGAACAATTTTTGGTGATGAACAACTTCCATCATGAATTTGTTTGAAGGCTTCTGCACCTTTCTTTAACTCTCTATACTCAATCCAGTCTAATTCACCAATTTTCTTATCTGCTAGAATTTTGATGGTGTTTTCAAAGTCTTTATTTGTATAACAATAAGTCCCGATAAAGGTGACTTCTTGTAAAGTTGCTTTTCTAAAATTGAACTGCCCAGCTGGTTGAGTTAACCCTATATGTATTATGGTACCACCAGGTTTAATAACCGAGATCGATTGTTGTCTTGAAACTTCTAAGCCTACTGTATCAAATACAATATCAAAACTATCATTTTGTATTTCTTTGTCTGATGGATGAACAAATTTTCCCTCGAAATATTTTGAACATTTTGTTAGTCTCAAATTATTTGGATCAGACATAACTATATCTGTATTTCCTTTAATTTTAGATAATATTAAAGAGCACAATAATCCAATTGCTCCAGCACCTTGAACTAAAGTTCTACATTCAGATAAAGGTTTCGTAAGCGAACTTTCTCCAATTAAGACAGCATGCAAAGCAACTGCTGTTGGTTCTGCTATAGCCGCTTCATTTAGATTTAGATGATCTGGAACCTCATAAATATTTTGATTAGGAGAAGAGACTAATTCAGCAAAGACTCCCTGTCTCTCGTATGGTCTGTTCATGCCTAGAAGAACTCTTTGTGGACACAAATGCTCTCTTCCACTTGTGCAATATTCACACTTTCCACAAGTAATTAATGGATTCAAAACAGCATTTTTTCCTTGGAATTTACCATTTTGAATTACACCACTAACTTCATGACCAATTATTAGTGGAGCAATTCTTCTCTCATCTTTGCCGTGATATGCATGCATATCTGACCCACATATGCCAGATGCATGGACCTTTAATATGCTCTCTCCACTTGTCTCAACTGGATCTTTTTCATCTCTATAGATCAGTTCTTCAACGCCTGTATAAACTAATGCCTTCATAATTATTTTTCATTTAGAAGATAATATATAAAAAACGAAACGACAAATCCTATAATCCAAGAAAATGATTTTATATATGAAAAATTAATGTTCCAAAGTAATGAAAATGAGAAAATAAAGCCTATAAGAAGTGAATACAACGCTTTATAGTTCCAGCCACTAGCGTACATGTACTCATTTCCCTCTCTTAAGAAAAATAGATCTTTGTGATTTACCTTCTCTTTTTTCACCAAGTAGTAATCTGCAATTATAATACCAAAGATAGGCCCAAAAAAAGCTGCCAAGCTATCAATAATATTTATTACACCTATTTGACTTAAAAAAGAGGGCCATAAACCTCCAGCAATAAAACCAATTAATAAAATTAATAATCCAGAAGTTTTAAGATCTAAATTATTTGGAATAAAATTTATTATGCTATTTTGTGTAGGCACATAATTAGAAATTAAATTAGTAGATAGAGATGAGAAAATTATAAAAATCAGAACAAAAACAGTTAGGCCGGTGTTGTCTAATTTTCCAATAATATCCATTGGTTTAGTGAGTATTTGATCAACAACAATAAGCTTTTGATTTAAAACTACATCAACTCCAACAACTATAGTTGTTGCTAAAAAAGAAAACAAAATCATATTTAGAAAAAGATTTAGATTTCCCAATTTTAAATCTTTTTCTGTTTTGACGTATCTAGAGAAATCTCCAAAATTTAACAACACAATAGAGAAGTAAGAGAAGATTGTGCCCATTAAAACTACAAAAGGTAAAAAGTTAGATCTTGAAAAAAAATTTCCGTCTGTTGTATTTGATTTAAGAGACTGAAAAATTTGTGTGTGATTTTCAGAAGTTAAAATTAAAAAAAAAATAAATAAACCTAAATAAACGAAAATGGCTGAAAACTGTAAAAATCTTTGATTAAACCTTTGTCCATTAGTAAATAAAAAATATTGAATAACAAAAGTTAATATTAATGAAACCCAGTCGATAATATTTAACCCTAGAAAAAAAGCTAAAAATACTTGACCATCTAGAATTTGACTATCTAAGTTATAGTAAATAAAAATTCTAATTAGATATGTAATTGATTTTGATATGAAAAATGTTTGAATACCAAACATAAAAATACCAATAACAGATCTTAAAAGACTTAAAAATTTGGCTCCATTTAAGCCCATAGACATTCTAAGCATAACGGGAAAAGGTAATCCGTGCTTCTGCGATGGTTTGCCAATCAATGAAATAAAAAAATAAATCAATATAGAGGCGGCTAATGAAGAAGTTAAGACAAGTGCCGTACTAAGATTATATATTAAATACAAAGAGGCTATTAATGCGAAACCCGCAATGGTTTGTATACTATTAGCCCAAAAACAAAATAAATCAATTGATGTCCATGTTTTATTGCTTGGGTTTACTGTGGCTAATTCAAAATTTTTTAATTCTATATTCTGACTCACTAATGTAACTTTAAACTAATATTTTTATATGTCTATAATAGTGATAACCAAAATTTTGTAATTACATGAATTTTCTAAAAAACAATATTGGCTACGTTTCTATGTTCGTGGCAGTGATAGGCTTTGGATCAGGTCCGCCGTTTGTGAAATTAGCATTACAGGAATTTTATGTAATGGACTTAATGGCGGTACGATTCTCTTTAGCATTTAGTTTGATGTTAATTTTTGCTTTGATCATGAGAGCAGATTTAAAAATTAAAAGAATTGGGTTTACGCCCTTCTTAATGGGTTTATTAAACCCTTTTCTAGTTACTTTAAGTTTTCATATTGGTCTTCTGCTAACCTCACCAGTAAATGGAGTTGCTTTAATTAGCACTTTGCCAATATGGCAACCATTTGTTGCAAGAATTTTTTTAAAAGAAAAAATTGAAATAAAAGTAATTATTGGAGCATTTATAACAATTATTGGAACTTTAATTTTACTTACGAGTCAAACAAAGTCAGGGCAAGGAAATTACGTTGGTGATTTAATAATTTTTTTAGGAATGATTTGCGTTTCTGTAAACGAAGTTTTGGGAAGAAGATTTATGCAAACTAAAGTTGATCAATTGGGGGTTAATACTTATCAATATTTTATTGGTGCTATACTCTCTTTATTAGTTCTTTTTATAATTTGGCCAAATTCAAGTTTTGAATATCAAAATTATCTAAATTTTTCACCTCCAGTTTTAGCAGCTATAACTTTATCTTGTATAACATTTGGAGCATATTTATTTTATAATTTTGCTCTTAGAAGAGTCCCAGTGGGTAGAATTAGTTTGATGTATCCTTTAACAGGTCCTATTGGCGCTACAATGTCTTGGTTAATAATCGACTCTCCGATTTCAACAAAGGTTTTTATATCCTTAGTAATAATTTTAATTGGAACTATTATACCTCAAATAAATAAGCCTAGCTAAGGTGATGGGTACATTACCCCAGGCAACCATAATGCTATTTTTGGAAATATTATAATTAACACTAAACCAATTACTTGGATAACCATAAATTGCATCATGCCAAGATAAATATCTTTTAAATCCCACTCTGGAACTACTCCTTTTAAGAAATAAGCAGATAATGCAACAGGAGGTGATAGCCAAGCTGTTTGGAGATTAACGGCCACTAATATTGCAAACCATGTAAGATTAAATCCTAACTCTATTACTAAAGGTAATACAATTGGCAATACTATTAAAACTATTGGTACCCACTCTAAAGGCCATCCTAATAAAAAAATAGCAGCCATTATAATTGCTAATATTACATATCTATTTACCTCTAAATTTAAAAGGAAATCAGTTAACAGAGATGGAGTTCCTAATTTTGAGAATACTGCTCCAAAAAAGTTCGATGCAGCAACTAAAAACATTATTAAAGCTGTAATCTCTAAAGTTTTTAAAAGAGCATCTTTCAAACCTGGCAGAGTTAATTTTTTATATGCTAGTGCAAGTAATATAGCACCAAACGCTCCCATACCAGCTCCTTCGGTTGGAGTAGCAAGACCGAATAAAATACTTCCTAATGCAAAAAAAACTAAACCTGCAGGAGGAATTAATCCCATAATAAATTCATACCAAACCTTAGCCATGTTAGTTGGTTGTTCGTTTGCTGGTAAAACAGGGCCAAGTTTTGGATTAAGATAGCATCTTAATGTTGTGTAAGCAGCGTACAAACATGCTAATAAAATACCTGGCATTATAGCTGCAGCAAATAAATCTGTAACAGGAATTTCTAAAACAGGTCCCATCACAACTAACATAATACTTGGAGGAATTAAAATTCCAAGAGTTCCGCCAGCACAGATTAAACCAGCAGACAGTCTAGTATCATAACCAGTTCTAATCATAGTTTTACCTGCCATAATTCCTAAAATTGTAACTGATGCACCAACTATTCCAGTTGCAGCTGCAAAAATTGTTGAGACAAACATTACCGCATAAAACAAAGCTCCTCTTGTCTTAGAAAGCATTAATTGAACTGCATTAAACAATCTTTCCATTAGACCTGCTTGCTCCATTAAAATTCCCATAAATATAAAGAGTGGCACGGCGGCGAGTGTATTCTCCGTCATAATCATATTGAACTGAAGGGTCATTAAGTAAAAGACTAATTTACCAAAACCCCAATATCCAAAAACAAGGCCTAAAAATATTAAAGTAAATGAAATTGGAAACCCAACAAAGATTGCAAATAACATGCAACCAATCATTATTGCTCCAATAATTTCTGGACTAAAGAAATCCATTAGGGCCATCTCCCCTTAACAAAAGCATAATAAGTTTTTAAAATTTCGGATACACCTTGTACTAAAAGTAAAAACGCACCGATTGGCATACAACTTTTCAAAGGCCACATAATTGGCATCCATGTTGTATCCATGGCTCTTTGAATTCTAACTTTGCCACCTAAGCATTCTTCTAAATTTGATCTTCCACAAATTGAAGTATAGGCATAATCAAAGCTTACAAAGAAGAAGACTAAAAAACCTGGAATAAAAAATATTAAATATAAAAATAAATCTACTCTTGCTTGATTTTTAACTGACCAATTTCGATAAAGAAAATCAGCTCTAATATGAATACCTTTTGATAATGTATAGGCAGCTCCTAGCATAAATAAAGCACCTGCCAACATTCTACTTATGTCAAATGACCATAAAGTTGGTCTATTAAAAAAATGCCTTCCAATAACTTCATGGATCATTGCATAAATCAGGAAAATAGTTAACCAGGCAAATATCTTGCCAGTAATCAACATTTTCGAGTCTATAAATTCTATTGTTTTTGCCATCCAAGGAGTCATATCCTCTGGCATTTTTAAACTTGTTCTTCTTTCGGCTATAAGCTCATCTGTTATATCTAGATTTTCTTTAACCTTTGGTTCTGAATCTTTATCAACCATTTAACAAGTATATTTATTTAAATTAAATTTGTAAAAAAAACGGGGATATTTAAACAATCCCCGTTTTTATATTTTACTTACTGTTGTGATGCGAATGCAGTTCCAATTGATGCATCAGATGTTTCCATTTGTGCAATAAAAGGTACTACGATTTTAGCATGTGCAGTCATGTGCTCATAAACTTCTTTAAAGAAAGCATTTGATGCAGCATTCTTTTTAAGAGTCGCTTGAGCAGCGTTCATGTACTCAGTGAAATAATCAGCTGGTGTATCCCAAAGTTTTACACCGTGATTTTCAGTAAGGTCGATTAACGCTTTACCATTTTCTACAGCTCTATTAGTGATGTTTCTAGTGATCATCGCTTCAGATGCAACTTCCATTGCATATTTTTGATGGTCAGTTAAAGAATTATAAACATCTCCATTAATATAGATATCACCATTAACTACGTTTTGGTGTAATCCTTGTAGATAGTAGTTTTTAAGAACTTTTTGAAAACCAAAAACTGAGTCTGGTTTTGGACAACACCATTCAGCAGCATCGATAGTTCCTTTTTCAAGTGCTGGCAATATATCACCACCTGATAAAGATACTGATGCAATACCGATATCTTTGTATGTTTGTCCTGGAATTCCTGGAGGAGTTCTAAATCTGTATTTTCTGAAATCATCCATATTTTTAATTGGCTCTTTGAACCAACCTAATGCCTCAGGTCCTGATGATGCCATCACGAAACCTTTAACATTCATTCCCATTTCGCTCCATAATTGGTCGTATAATTCTTTACCACCATTGTCGAAATACCAAGCTAACCAAGATTTAGTACTTAAACCAATTCCTCCACCAGCAACTGGCGATCCAAATAGCATCGCAGCTGGGTGATAGTTTGACCAGTAGTGAGTCCATGCTGCACCACCATCTACTAGACCTTTGTCAACAGCTTCTAGTGTTTCTTTCATACCAACAACTTCACCTTTAGAAAGAAGTTCAAATTTTAACTCTCCACGAGTTAATTTTGTTACTCTGTCAGTCCACATTTTTACGATTTGACCATCGTATGATGTTTTAGGAAAAGTAAGTTGGATTTTTAATGTTTTAGCAGAAGCAGATCCAATTACTGAAACTGCAAATACTAAAGCTAAAATCATTGAAGTGATTTTTTTCATTATTTATCCCTCTCTTTATTGTTATTAAGTCTTAATAATTGAATAAGTAAAACTCATTGATTGACAAATGTAAAATGATTAATTGCTACACTCTTAATTAATACAACTTAAGGTTTAATATTGACTATTTGTTACCCTTAGGGTCAAAAGGATAGTCCCAAGCATCACCGCCAATTTTTTTAGATATACCTGAATAATCTGTTTCGCTATCACCACCCTCACAAAATTCATTAAATATATCTAAGGCATGTTTTCCTAGTGGTGTTGAAGCATTTACTGATTTCGCAGCATCATTGGCTAGTTTAAGATCTTTTGTCATCATTGCAGCTGAAAAACCAGGACGATATTTATTATTTGATGGAACACCATCAGTTAAATTAGGTAACGGAGTATAAGTTGATAATGCCCAATTATTTCCTGATGCATTCTTCATGATTTCGTGAACTTTTTTTAAATCCATCTTAAGTCTTTTTGCCAACATTAAAGCTTCTGATGCTGCTATCATTGAAATTCCTAAAGACATATTATTACAAATCTTTACCCCAACTCCACTTCCTTGTGGTCCTGCATGTAAAATTTTTTGTCCCATAATATCCATTAATGGCCTTGCTAAATCTACAGCTTCATCATCTCCGCCAACTAAAAAATTTAATTTTCCAACCCTTGCGCCCATAACACCTCCAGTAACAGGTGCATCAATCATTTTAATTCCTCTATTTTTTGCTTCCTTACCAAGGAGTAATGAAGTTTCAATATCAATTGTTGAACAGTCAATTATTAGAGCATCTTTTGAAATTTTATCTATTATGCCTTTATCTCCTAAAAATAGTGATTTTACATGTTTGCCTTCTGGCAACATTGAGATTACAAAATTTGCACCTTCAAGCACTTCATCCAATGAATCAACAACATCTAAATTAGCATCTTTTGCTTTTTGAATCATTTCTAGCGAAACATCGTAAGCTTTAACTTTTTTACCAGCTTTAACTAATTGGTCTGCCATTGGGTTACCCATGTTACCTACACCGATAAATGCTATTTGATCTGTCATTTTTAATTATCTATATTTGATTTTCCTCTATTAATCAAAACTGTTTTACTTTGAGTAAAATGATTAACCATGCTGTCAAATGCATACTCTTTTCCTAGGCCACTCATTTTTAATCCACCATATGAAACATTTGCTCTAGGCGCTACACATTGATTCACTTGAACGAAACCTGCTTCAATTTCTTCAACGAACTGTAAAGCTCTAGATAAATTTTGTGTCCACAATACCGCTGACAATCCAAATGGCGTATCATTTGCACTGTTCATTACTTCATCAAAGGTTTTAAATGGTATTGCACAAGCAACAGGACCAAATATTTCTTCTTGGCAAACTGGAGAGCTTACTGGAACACCTGACATCAATGTAGGTTCATAAAAGAAACCATTTTTATAATCACCACCTGTTAGTTGATTGCCACCATGCACAACATTGGTTGTAGAGTTTTTTTTGGCAATATCCATATAATGTAAAGTTCTTTTCAGTTGTTCTTTGGAAATAATAGCTCCTATATCAGAACTTTCATCTAGAGCATTACCCATTTTTAATTTACTTAATTTTTCAACAGCTCCATCCAAGACTTTGTCATAAATTTTTTCTTGAATATAAACTCTTGATCCAGCAGTACATGCTTGTCCTTGTCGTGTATATCTCATTCCATCAATAACCCCTTGAATTGCAATATCTAAATCTGCATCACTCATTATTATATTTGGATTTTTTCCTCCAAGCTCTAAGGTAACTGGACATAATTTAGGAGCTGCTTTTTGTGCTATAATCTTTCCAACAGTAAAAGATCCAGTAAACGTTACTTTTCTTACTTTTTCATGAGTTACCAGAGGTTCACCGCACTCTTCTCCATAGCCTGAAATTACATTTAAAACTCCCGGAGGAAGTTCTTGTTGAAATATCTCCGATAGTAGAAGAGCACAAAATGGAGCTTGTTCAGCTGTTTTTAAAACAACACTATTTCCTGCTACAATAGCTGGAGCAATTTTTGCTACTGTTAAAAATAATGGTGCATTCCAAGGGACGATTGCACAAACAACGCCAATAGGATCTCTAGTGGTGTAATGAATGCTGTTTGGAATATTGGTTGGATAATTTTCCCCTTTTAACTCTCCAGACAAACCAGCAAACATATTTGTAAGTTCAATGGAAGCACCTGTTTCTGGTATGGCCTGTGTTCTTAAAGCATTACCTGTATCTAATGATAATAAAGTTTCAATTTCAGACTTTCTTTCCTCTAATCTTTTTGCTCCTGCAGCAACCATTTTTCCTCTTTCCCTTGCTGGTATTTTTTTCCATTTTTGAAAAGCTTTATACGCCGATTCAACTGCAATATTAACATCATTTTTATTGCATTGAGGAGCAGAACCAATATTGTCTCCAGTGCTTGGATTTAATACTGGTATTTTGTTTTTTGATTGAGCAGATATTAATTTGCCATCAATTAAAATTTTATCAGTTAATCGTTTTGCATTATTAAGTGCTTGTTCAAGATTTTTTTCAAAGTTACTCATTATCTAATTCACCTCTTCTAACTTTTGAAGAGAGCCACCCACCATCAATTTTTATTTCAGAGCCATTTATGAAATCAGAATCATCGCTTGATAAAAATACTGCTGCTCCAACTATATCTTTTGGTTCTCCCCATCTACCTACTACAGTTTCTTTCCCCCAAGCTTCACCATGTTTTGGATCTTCAGCATATTTTTGATTAAATGAGGTAGAAATTAAACCTGGACATATAGTGTTTACATTAATATTTTTTCCAGTTAGATCGACAGATAATGCTCTTGTTAAGCCTAAGACACCGCTCTTAGCAGCTACATATCCTACCCTATCTGGCCTTCCCATAAAACTT
>CABYFX010000020.1 GCA_902518395.1 uncultured Pelagibacteraceae bacterium
ATGACACAACTGAAAAAGAAAATGAAGAAAATGATGATACGCAAGATCAAAATAATTCTAATAATAATGAAGACAAAGATAATAATGACTCTAGCAAAACAAGCGAAGATGAAAATATAAGCCAAGGAATGGATAGCGAGGATGACGTAAATGAGTTTAGACTTGAAGATCAGCTTGGTAGTGAAAATAACGAGGATGCCGAATCAGAAAATGTTATACAGAAAAAAAATTTAAGTGTAAGCGATAAAGAATATAAAATATTTACTACTGAATTTGACGAAGTTGCTAAAGCAGAAAGTCTAGATACAGCTGAGGAAATTCAAAAACTTAGAAAAAATTTAGACCAACAGCTTACAAGTTTTCAAGATTTAATAACTAAGTTAGCAAATAAATTACAAAGACAATTAATGGCAAAACAAAATCGATCATGGGAATTTGATCTAGAAGAGGGATTGTTAGATAGTTCAAAATTACCTAGGATTATCATTGATCCATATAACTCCTTATCATTTAAAAAAGAAAAAGATCTAGACTTTAAGGATACAATTGTGACACTTTTAATTGACAACTCAGGATCTATGAGAGGTAGACCAATAACAATAGCTGCAATATGTGCTGATATTTTATCCAGAACCTTAGAAAGATGCTCTGTTAAAGTTGAAATACTAGGTTTTACAACGAAAAATTGGAAAGGTGGTAAAAGTCGCCAGGAGTGGAATAGATTGGGTAAAACAAAAAATCCAGGAAGACTTAATGATTTAAGACATATAATTTATAAAGGTGCTGACTCTCATTGGAGACAATCAAAAAAAAATTTGGGTTTGATGCTCAAAGAGGGTTTATTAAAAGAAAATATAGATGGTGAAGCTATAACGTGGGCATTTAATAGATTAAAAAAAAGAAAAGAAGAAAGAAAAATCCTTATGGTTATTTCAGATGGAGCACCAGTAGATGACTCAACATTATCAGTTAATTCAGGAGACTTTTTAGAAAAAAATTTGAAAAAAATTGTTAAATTTATTGAGAATAAAAGTGAAGTAGAAATATTAGCTATAGGGATTGGTCACGATGTATCTAGATATTATAAAAAAGCAATCAAAATTTCTGATGTACAAGAGCTTGGGGATGTAATGATAGATCAATTAAGTGGACTATTTGAAAATAAAAAACTTCACTAAAGACTAATTAAATCTTTATTAGTCCACTCTATTTTAATTTCTGCACCACCTCTGGTTTCTGAATTCCTAATTAAGAGTTTTGCCTTATTTTTTTCTAACAAAGTTTTACCTATAAATATTCCCAAACCCAATCCTGCTCTTGATTTATTTTTAGATTGCAATGATTTTATATATGGATCTCCAATTTTGGTTAATATGTCTTTAGGAAATCCTGAACCATCATCTTCGACCGATATCGAAGAGTTTTCACTATCACTCATTATTGAAATATAAATATTTTTTTTTGCAAACTTATTTGCATTTCCAATAAAATTTCTTATACCATAAACAATTTCAATTAATTTTGAAATTTCAATAGAATTATAATTCTGCTCAGTATTGATGATAAAATTTTTATCTGATATTTCTTTGAAAGAATTCACAATTTCTTTCACATAGTTATATAGAGTAATATCCTTATCTATAAAATCATCTTCCACTGCAGGATTTAAAGACAATTTTTTTAATATTACATTGCATCTATCAACCTGGCTTAAAAGTAATTCAACATCTTTTTTTAATTCTTTATTGTTTTTAAAATTATCATATAAATCTTGAGAAATAATTTTAATTGTAGAGAGTGGAGTGCCTAAAGAGTGCGCTGCAGCTGCAGCTTGTCCTCCTAAAGATACTAATTCATTCTCTTTTGAAATAACTTCCTGAATTTTATCTAATGCATCCTTTCTAATTTTTGATTCATTTCCAAATGTTAAAGCAAAAAAACTTAGGAAAATCAGAGCAATTATTAAAGCTAAAGGAACTGAATAATAATAGTAATTACTAAAAATATATTCATTTAATGGTGAGGGTAACTCTTGATGATAGAAAGTAAGTAAAATAATTGATGAAATTGTCAAAATTATTAACAGGACATTTGTTCTAATGCTTAAGCTATTTGAAGCAAATATACTTGGTATTATTAAGAATATTGAGAATGGATTTATGGTCCCCCCAGTTAAATAAAGCAAAAAACTTAATTGTATAATGTCAAGGGTGAGAAAGGTTAAAGATATTTTTTCTTGTAACTGATTTTTTTTAAAAAAATAAAATAAGAAAATGTTGCTTAAAGCACCTACTAAAACAATAATATTTGCTAGTAAAAAATTAAATTCAAATTTAAGTAAGAATGCAACAACATTTATGGTAATGAATTGACCTATTACACCTATCCATCTTAAATTAACATATGTAATTTTATTTAAGTACAATGATTTGGAATTGCTACTTAATTCCATTAATTAAATATCTAAATTAACGACATTTATAGCATTGTCTACAATAAAATCTTTTCTAGAAGCAACATCGTTACCCATTAATGTTTGAATAAGGTTTTGATCTTTTTGAAGATTTTTTGAATATTGAACCTGAAGTAAATTTCTAGTCTCTGGATTTAAAGTAGTATTCCATAATTCTTCAGGATTCATTTCACCTAGTCCTTTAAATCGTTGAATATTTAACTTAGACTTCTCCAATTGAATAGTTTTTTCAAATTCTTTAGAATTTTTCTTAACTTTTTTTATGTCCTTACAATTTTTGATTATATAATTTTCAAGATCTTTTTCATCTTTTATATAAATACCTTTGGAACCTTTATTAATTTTAAAAAGAGGTGGTTGGGCTAAATAGACATGACCTTTTTCTATTAATTTATTGAAAGGGATGTTGTTAAAAAAAGTTAAAAGTAGCGCTCTAATATGTGAACCATCAACGTCTGCATCTGTCATGATTATAATTTTTCCATATCTTAAATCTTCTAAGTCAATTTCTTCTGTTTTAGGATCTAATCCAAGGGCATTTATCAATGTAACAATTTCATTTGAAGAAATCATCTTTGATAATGATTTTGTTCTTAGATCACTTTGATTTCCATTTTTTTTAGTCCCATTTATCTCAGTATAAGTATTTAAAATTTTTCCCCTTAATGGCAGTACTGCTTGATACTCTCTATTTCTTCCCTGTTTAGCTGATCCTCCAGCTGAGTCTCCCTCAACAATAAATAATTCTGTTCCTTCTTGTTTTGAATTTTGACAATCTGCTAATTTCCCAGGTAATCCAGTGAGTTCCAAAGCCCCTTTTCTTCTTACGTTTTCTCTTGCTCTTTTAGCAACATCCCTTGCCACTGCAGCCTGAATTATTTTCGTTAAAATTATTTTAGAAACAGATGGATTTTGGTCAAACCAAATTGATAACTTTTCATTTACAATACCCTCAACAATATTTCTTACTTCTGAGGAAACTAATTTATCTTTTGTCTGAGAAGAAAATTTGGGATCTGGGATTTTTACAGAAAGAACGCATGTTAAACCTTCTTTAACATCATCTCCAGACAGTAAAACTTTATTTTTTTTTAATAAATTTTGCTCTGATGCATATTTATTTACAACTCTAGTTAATGCACTTCTAAAGCCTAAAAGATGGGTTCCTCCATCTTTTTGATAAATATTATTAGTGTAAGGATACACATCCTCATTATATCCTGCGTTCCATTTTAGTGAGCATTGAACATCTATATTACTCTTAAATCCTTCAATATAAATTGGTTTTCTAAATAAATCGTTATCATTCTTATTTTTTAATTTTTCCCTTTTTTCATCTAAGAACTCAACAAACTCATTTATCCCTCCTTCAAATTTAAATTCTTGAGACTTTGTTTTTTTTTGGGTTAAATCATTAAGAATAATTTTAATTCCTTTGTTTAAAAAAGCTAATTCTCTCATTCTTTTTTGAATAATTGAAAAACTGAATTTGGTTGATGAAAAAATATCTTTAGAGGGTAAGAAATTGATTTTGGTGCCTGTAATCTTTGATTTACCTATTATTTTAAGTGGTGTTTTAGTTTCTCCATTTACAAATTCCACAAAATGTTTTTTTCCATCTCTTTCAACGTGCAATTCTAATTTTTGTGAGAGGGCATTAACTACTGAGACTCCAACACCATGTAACCCTCCTGAAACTTTATAAGAATCATGGTCAAATTTACCTCCAGCATGGAGTTGGGTCATTATTACTTCTGCTGCAGATTTTTTTTCTTCTTTATGAAAATCAACTGGTATTCCTCTTCCATCATCCTCAACTGTAATTGACCCATCAGAATTTATACTTACCTCAATTTTTTTACAATGACCTGCTAATGCTTCATCAATAGAGTTATCTACAACTTCATAGACCATATGATGTAAGCCGGTTCCATCGTCTGTATCACCAATATACATTCCAGGTCTTTTTCTTACAGCTTCAAGACCTTTTAAAACTTTAATTGAGTCAGCTTGATAGGTATTAATATTATTTTTATTCATTACTTTTTATTAGGAAGTTGTCTTTTATACCATTTTTAGTATATTTATTAAAATCTCTTATAACAATAACCTTAAATTAACATGTATTATCAACATAAATTTCGAATTTTTTTAAAAAATTTTCTATTTTTTATAATTTTCGAATAATGACTACTTTTGCATTAAAATAATGGCGGAGAGAATGGGATTCGAACCCATGATAGAGTTTCCCCTATACACGCTTTCCAAGCGTGCGCCTTCAACCACTCGGCCACCTCTCCATAAAACTAATAATAATTTCCTAATTTGATTATTTTTGATTTTGTTTTTTTTGGATCAATTAAATTCCAACAGTCAATAACCAGTTTATTTTTTGATTTTATAACTTCTTTTACTATTTCTTTATTTGGATACATTAAAATTAACAAATCTGAATATTTTACAAACAAATTCATATTTTCATTATATAACAATTTATATTTAGACAGAAAATCATTGCTAGGTTTAATATTCCTATCATAAACATTTATTTTTTTAGAAAATTTTTTTCTTAAATTAATTATTAAGTCATATGATTGACTGTCTTTAATGATTGACGTATTATCTTTATAAGTTAATCCAAATATACCTATCTTTAAGGTTTTTTTAAACCTCACAATTTTTACTATCATTTTAATTAATCTATGAGTTTGCTCATTATTGATTTTGTCAATATAATTTGGCAAAGAATACTTTGATTTTCCTTTTATAAAATAATTTAATGCTTTGTTATCTCTAGGAAAACATGGTCCAGAATATTTTGTTCCAATACCCAAGTATTCGTTTCCAATTCTATGGTCACCTCCAATAGTTTTCAAAACCTTATTTCCATCAACATTTTTTGTATTTTGGCAAATTTCTGAAATAAAATTAGAAAATGTGATTTTTGTAGTTATATATGAATTAACCGATATTTTAGCTATTTCAGCTTCAACGGTATTTAAATAAGATAATTTGATTTTTTTTTTATAGATCTTATTATAATAAGATATTAATTTTTTTCCATTTGCATTGTCACTTCCTATTAATACAAAATCTGGATATTTTAAATTTTGAATTGTAGTTCCTTGAGCAATGAAATGTGGATTGTAAGTAATCAAAAAATCTTTATCTTTATTTAATCCTTTAGATACTAAAAATTTAGTAAAAATATTACATGAGCCTGGCATTACAGTACTCGTAATGTTGATGATGTGTTTCTTATTTTTTTTTTTTAAAAGTATTAAAGCTATTTCATCAAGACATTTTAAAATATAGGCATTTGAAAATGAGTTATTTTTCAAACTTGGAGTGGGTAAAACTAAATGAGATATTTGGCTTTTTTTAATGAGATATCCAAGATCTTCTGAGATATGAATATTTTTATTATATTTTTTTAAATAATTTGCTGTGTAAGGCTCAACATAAGGTGACTTTAACTGTGATATTTCACTTAAAATTTTTTTGTTGCTGTCATAGCAAATTACTTTTTGATTTTTAGAAGCTAAAAAAAGTGCGAAAGGTAAACCTAATTTACCAAGACCTATTACTGAAGAAATCATAATGCTTTTTTAAGTTTTTTTGCCTCATTAATTCTTTGATAGATGGACTTTTCCCATATTTCTATATCTTTTTCTAATTTATTATCAGCAATATTTCTTAGATAAGTATTATCTAATTCCTCAATATTTGCCTGTGCATTAAATTCTTTAAATTTAATTTTACTTGAATATATGAATTGGTTTGATCGTTTAGCAAGATCACATATCCATGTATCTAAATACCAGAAATTAAATAGTTCACACCCTACATAACCTAGGGTATTGTACCAATGTCTATTAATGATTGGGAAATGGCAAAATAAATAAGGATATTTATTTCCAGAATTAACCCAGACGCAAAATGGTTTATTTTTCAAGTTCTTAGAAAATTCTAAGTCGAGTAAATAATCCCAATTTTTAGTTACAAATATCATATCATCGTTTGCAGGAAATAAAATTTGACCTGAACTTTCTTTTGCTAAAAAGTTGTTTCTTTTTGCATGAGAACTTAAATTTTGATTATATATTTTAATATCCACCTCTTTTTTTACTTTATCAATTAATTTAAAATAATTATTCTTTTCCGGATCGTCGTCATCAATTAAAACTAAAATTTCACATCTTTTGATATTTTGGGTATTTTCAATTATACTCGAAACAAATCTCTCAAATTTCAAGGCCCTTTCTCTTGTAGGTATTAAAATTGATATTTTATTTATTTTAATATCTTTTTTTAAAATTGAGAATATTGAAGATTTATAAAAGTAAGAAATGTTAAATGAAGATTTCCAATACATCTTTTTTGATGTTGTTTTAAGTTCCTTTATAATACTTTTGAATATATTTTTTTTATTTTTGCTTACTTTTTGCCGGTATGTAAAATTCTGTTTATTAACTATCTCTTTTTTTTTTTCTAAATTTATTTTCATAGATTCATTTTAAAATTGGTACATAATTCTGATTCTCGTTTTCTAAACATATAAATTTTTCATTTGATTTAAAATTTGTATAATGAAATATATTTATTTTTCTTTTAGGGTATGATGGAGTAAAAAAAGTATCTCCAACTTTTATTGGAGGTTCTGATTTAAAAATTAGCCAATTATTTGTTGAGTCTACTATTGAAATTTTTTGAAAGTTTTCATAAATCAACTTATTTAATGATAGTTGATCTGTCTTTATCCCATAACTTGTTGTTGCTTTATTTAATGCATTTTGGTATTCCATCTTCCATAATTTCCAAAAAATAGAATCTGATCTCATACAAAAAACTCCATTGTTAAATAAGGGCTTAAAAAATAAGTCTTGACCCAAATCTTTCCTAAAATACTTGTTATAATTTTTAAATGACCAACCTGAGATTTTATAGAAAGAAGAAAAAATTTTTTTTACTCCGAATTTTGTATTTTTAAAAACGTAAGACTCATTAATTTCTGGTGAAATTGCCAAATCTTTTTTTTCTGTAGCAGTAATTAAATTATTTATACCTTGGACATCTAATACCTCAGTATCTGCATCTAACCATATATATTTTTCATATCCAGGAAAATGATCTTTTAAAAAGGGTCTTTCAGTTAGAAGTTTATACCAATTTTGTTTATCCTTAAAAAATAATTTTAAACTAAATGAAACTTTTTTTTTATTATTAAATAAATAGTCAATATCAATAAGATATTTATTATCATCATCTATTAGCAATATACACAAGTCGCATATCTCTAATGTTTTAGATTTTTGTAAAGAGTGAACTAAATTTTTTAAATATGGAAAATATTTTTTGTCTGCCCCAGTAACTATTGCAATTTTCTTTTTCATTTTTTTTTTAATTTAAAGGCAATGTAAGTATCACCTGATGTAACATACTTTGGATATTTCTTTTTTAATACACCTCCACCTGTAGCTACAACTATCAAATATTGCTCATTATCTCTCATATATGTTGATGGTGCTACAAAAGAATGGTTTGGTAACAAATATTCCCATAATACTTTACCATTATCACTTGAATATGCTCTGATCTTTCTGTCTAAAGATCCGCTTGCAAAAACAATTTTTCCTCTTGTAGCTAAAGCACCAGCATAATTTTCAGTTCCAGTTATTGGATATCCAATTTTTGATAATTCATCAAATTCACCAAGAGGAACTTTCCACTTTAATTTTCCAGTTCTTAAATCAATTGCATTTAAACTACCCCAGGGTGGATTGGTACCTGGAAATCCGTTATCTAAATTGAATGCTTCAATACTATGTTTTTCTGGGTTATCTTTTTCTAGTCTAATAATACCAGGTATTTTATTTGAATTTACATAAAGAATATCTTCCTTATCATCATATGATCCACCTGTCCAAGGCACACCTCCATATCCTGTCCATGTAAGCAAATCATACTTGTGACTAGGCTTTATATAAAAACCAAATTTTTTATTTTTAATCTTCTCTACTGCTTCATTTTTTAATTTAGAATTTATATTTATTAGGTCTTTTTTAGCAAATTCAAATTTTTCTAATTGATTTGGTTTTTCTAGGTCTAAGTAGTACCGCTTTATACCAGATTTATCATCAGTAAGTCTAAATCGCATATCATAAATTGGTTTTCCATTTAATGCATCCAACAAAATTATATTGCCTGTTTTGCTTAAACCAATAACAATGTTAATTATTTTATCCTTTATTTTTAAGCTACCAAGTATTGGTGGTGATGCAATATCTCTATTCCAAACATCGTGTGAGATTTCTTGAAAGTCAAAAATTTTTTTTTGATTCTTGGCATCTAAAGCTATTATTGAGTTGCAAAATTTATTTTGACCGGGTCTTTTTTTTCCATAATAATCTGGTTGGGCATTACCTGTGGAAACATATACAATTTTATTTTTAATATCAGCTGAAATTCCACCCCATGGATTACACCCACCGAGTCTTGAGTTACTATTAACGTAAAAACCATTATTTTTTTTTTTTAAGAAAAACTTCCACTTTATTTTTCCATTGTGAAGATCAATAAAATCAATTGATGGAGCGAAAGTCGATATTATTAGATTATCATCTATAATTACAGGTGCTGTTTTTGATAGATTAGTCTTTATAAATCCATTGTCGCCAAATTCTTTAATCAGAGTCCCATCTGATATATTTAATTTATATAATCCTAGTTGATCTGAGAAATAGATTCCCGGCTTAGATTTTTTACTACCTTCCCAGTATATAAGACCCCTTTGTGCTGGAAACTTTGATTTAGATTTAAATCTCCAAATTTCCTTTCCAGATCTACTATCTAAGGCGACAATATAGTGACCAGGTGTGGGTACGATTATTTTATCATCAACTATAATTGGATTAGATTGAATTTGCCCCACATCATCATTGGATTTATAAATCCAAGCTATATCAAGATTTTTTACGCTGTTTTCATTTATTAAGTCTAATTCAGAGAACCTTTGAGACTTGCTATTTTGATTTGACCTATACCATTTTATATCTGTAGTTATCTGCTCATCAATATTGATAGAATTTTCAATACCAGAATTAATATACTTATATTTAGGAAGTTCATTCTGATTATTTTTTTCATAATTTTCATATTTTACAAAAATATTATGAATTAAAAATTCACTTTTTAAAAAAACTCTTTTTATAAATGGAGTTCTGATTTTATTAAAATCGATTTGAAATGTTGCTCTGTTGATATATTTTGGATCATAATTTATTGATTGGTAAATTCCAATTAAAATAAATAAGATTAAAGAAATATATAATAATTTAATTAAATATTTTATTTGCACTTTTTTATTTCTCTTTATTTATTTTTAATACCCCAATAAATGCTTCTTGCGGAATCTCAACTTTTCCAAATTGTTTTGCTCTTGCTTTACCTTTTTTCTGTTTTTCAAGTAATTTTCTTTTTCTATCTACAGCTCCTCCACCATGAATTTTTGTTAATACATCTTTTTTAAAACCTTTAATTGTTTCTCTTGCAATTATTTTACCACCTATTGCAGCTTGAACTGGGATCATAAAATTGTGTCTTGGAATTAAATCTTTTAATTTTTCACAAACTTCTCTTCCTGTTTTTTGAGCAAAATCTTTGTGTATCATCATAGCTAAAGCATCTACCGGTTCAGTATTTACAAGTATATTCATTTTAACAAGTTCTCCTTCTTTATGGCCTATTATTTCATAATCAAAACTTGCATATCCACTTGTCATTGATTTTAATCTGTCGTTAAAATCAAAAACAACTTCATTTAAGGGCAATTCATAATTTACAACTGCTCGATTACCAGAATAACTTAAATTAGTTTGAATGCCTCTTTTGTCCTGACAAATTTTTATTATCGGACCAAGATACTGGTCTGGAGTAATAATTGTAGCTTTAATCCATGGTTCTTCAATTAATTTTATTAAAGTAGGGTCAGGTAAACTTGATGGATTTTGTAAATCTTTAATTTTGCCATTATTCATATGAATCTTGTAGACAACACCAGGTGTTGTGGTTAACAGGTTGATATCAAATTCTCTTTCAAGTCTCTCAGTGACAATTTCTAAATGTAGTAGACCCAAAAAACCACATCTAAAGCCCAGTCCTAAGGCAGAAGAAGACTCGGGCTCAAAAGAAAAGCTAGAGTCATTTAATTTTAGTTTGGCTAATCCATCCTTTAATTTTTGATACTCAGAACTATCGACGGGAAATAATCCACAAAAAACCACAGGTTTACTTGGTTTAAAACCAGGTAGTGAATCTAACAATGGTTTAGAAGCATCACAAATCGTATCCCCGACTTTAGTTTCTGATAAAACTTTTATTCCAGTTGTTATAAATCCAATTTCGCCTGAGTTCAGTTCATCAATATCTTTTGGTTTGGGTGTGAATACTCCAACTTTTTCAACAAAGTACTCCTGATTTGTTGACATCATTTTAATTTTCATATTATTTTTAATCTTTCCGTCGATTACTCTCACTAAAATGACAACACCTAGGTAAGTATCGTACCAACTATCTACTAATAAACACTTTAATTTTTCATTTTTTTCACCTTTTGGACCCGGTAGAGTTTGAACAATTTGCTCCAAAATATCGTCAATACCTTCGCCTGTTTTTCCAGAGCATGGAACAGCGTTTGCTGTGTCGATTCCTATTACATCTTCAATCTGTTTATTTGTTCTGTCTATATCAGAAGCTGGTAAATCAATTTTATTTAAAACTGGAATTATTTCGTGATTTATATCTAATGCTTGATAAACATTTGCTAACGTTTGAGCCTCAACTCCCTGGGTGCTATCTACAATTAATATTGAACCCTCGCATGCATATAAAGATCTACTAACTTCATAACTAAAATCAACATGACCTGGTGTATCTATAATGTTAAAAATATAATTTTTTCCATCTTTTGATTTATAATTCAATTTTACTGTTTGAGCTTTTATTGTTATGCCTCTTTCTCTTTCAATATCCATAGAATCTAAAACCTGGGCTTTCATTTCCCTATCAGTTAATCCACCACATCTATGTATAATTCTATCTGCGATAGTTGACTTACCATGATCAATATGAGCAATTATTGCAAAATTCCTGATATTATCAATTTCTGTAGACATTTAGGATCTTATTTTTGCCCCAGACTTATTTTCAACAGTTGAAATAATTAATTTATTAATTTTTTCAAGATCATTATCCTCTAATGTTTTTTCAGATGATTGAATTGTAACATTGAGAGCTATTGATTTTTTGCCATCTGGAATATTTTCGCCTTCATAAATGTCAAATATTTTAATTGACCTTATTAAATTTTTGTCAATTGATGATATTATTTCAATTAAATCCTGTGCTTTAAAATTTTTATCAACTACAAAGGCAAAATCTCTCTCTGATTTTTGATAATCAGAATACAAAAAATTTGTTTTTTGATCTTTGAGTTTAATTTTATCATCTTTTAAATGTTCAAGATAAATTTCGAAACCTACAAGACCTTCAGTTTTTATATCAAGTTTTTTAATAATATTTGGATGTATGTCTCCAAAATAAGCAACAGGTTCTATATCGTCTTTATCAAGATAGACCGAGCCAGATTTACCTGGATGATAATATGAGGCAGATTTATCTCTTATAAAAAAACTTTGCTTGTCATATCCAGCTTCTATTAATGTCTGAATTACGTCCTTTTTCACATCAAAGACATCCACTGACCTTTCTTTTTCATTCCAGTTTAATCTTGATATTTTTCCTGATTTTATAGCACCTATTACTGTTAATTGCTCGCCTGGCACGCTATCCTTAAAAATTGGTCCAATTTCAAAAAGTGAAATATCTTTGAAACCTCTATCTAAATTTTTCTTTAAATAAAATGTCAAATTTGAAAAAATTGAGCTTCTTAAAACATCTAAATCAGAACTTATTGGATTTACTATATTGATTTCTTTTAAATTTTCTTTAAAAAGTTTATTTATTTTTGAATCTGTGAATGACCAGGTCACAGTCTCAAAATAACCTTTTGATGCCACAGAACGTTGAAGGAAATGAAAGAGTTTTTGTTGTTTATTTAATGTATCTTTTATTTTAGTTTTTTCAGGTTCTAAAGTTTCTATATTATTATAACCTTTAATTCTGACTATTTCTTCTACTATATCTATTGGTTGAGTTATATCAGGTCTCCAACTTGGAATTATTAAATCTAATTCCACTTTCTTATCAGAAACTTCAAATCCTAGATCAGTTAAAATCTTAATTATCTCTTTATCTTTAATCCTAAAACCAGTTATTTGTTCAAATAAAGAAATCTTAAATTTAATTATATTTTTTTTATCTTTTTGAATTTTTTGGATATCAAATTTACTTATTTTACCCCCACAAATCTCTGAAATTAATTCTGCAGCTTTTGTTAGACCTAATTCGATAGATTGAGGATCAATCCCTCTTTCAAACCTAAATTTTGCATCAGTATCAATATTTAAAAGTTTTGAAGTTTTTCTTATTGACCTAGGAGTAAAATATGCAGATTCTAGAAAAATATTTTTTGTATTAATTTCAGTACCAGAACGAGTACCTCCAATAATTCCTCCTAAACCTAAAACACCAGATTTATCTGATATGACACACATATCCTCATCTAATTTATACTTCTTATTATCAAGAGCTTCAAAAGATTCACCTTTTTTTGAATTTCTTACTATAATTTCTTTATCAATTTTATCTGCATCATATGCATGCAGAGGTCTATTCAAATCTAACATTACATAGTTTGTAATATCAACAATTGCTGAGATTGGTTTTTGACCTAAAGACTCAATTTTCTCTTTAAGCCATTTTGGACTTTCTTTATTTGTAACACCTGTAATTAAGCAACTACCAAATACTGTACAACCTATATTTTTCTCTTTTTTAATTGAAACTTTGATCTCTTGAGATCCTTTTTTTTTTATGTTTTTGTCTGAAATATTTTTTAATTTACCGGCTCCAGCAGCTGCAAGATCTCTAGCAATACCTCTAACTCCCAAACAATCAGGGCGGTTAGGCGTAATTGATAAATCTACAACTTTTTCACTGTTATTTTTAAAAAAATTTTCACCTATTTTATTAGAGTACTTAGTTGTGTTAAGTTCTGTTATTCCCTGACTTTCATCTGATAAATTCAACTCCGATTCTGAACATAGCATTCCATAAGAAGTTACACCTCTAATCTTACTAACTGTAAGTTTCATATTATTTTTTGGAATTATAGATCCGGGACCTGCATAAACAGTCAAAAGATCTTTTTTAGCATTTGGCGCTCCACATACTACTTTAACACTTTTTTCCACACCAATATCAACATCACATATTCTAAGTCTATCAGCATTTGGGTGCTGTTCGGCTTTAATTATTTTTGCTACTTTAAAATTATCTAAATCAGAATTTAAGTTTTCAAAACTTTCAACTTCAAGCCCAACATTTGTTAACTTATCAATTAATTCACTATCTTTTTTTTTTGTGTCTAGATGTTCTTTCAACCAACCTATTGTTAATTTCATCTGCTAAGGCCTCTATAATTTGATGGAACATCTAATGGATCAAAACCAAAATGATTAAGCCATCTATAGTCAGTCTCAAAAAAAGCTCTTAAATCGTTTATTCCGTACTTGAGCATTGCCAGTCTATCTATTCCAATACCAAAAGCATAACCTTGATATTTTTCTGGATTTACTTTTACATTTTTAAGCACATTTGGATGTACCATGCCACAACCTAGAATTTCTAACCACTTGTCGCCTTCACCAATCAATATATTTCCATCTTTTATTTCATAACCAATATCTACCTCTGCAGATGGCTCAGTAAAAGGAAAATGACTTGGTCTAAATCTCATTTTAATTTTATCTACTTCGAAAAACGATTTTATAAAATAATCAAGGCAACCTTTTAGATGTCCCATATTAATATCTTTATCAATATGAAGTCCTTCGACTTGATGAAACATAGGAGAATGAGTTTGATCACTGTCAGATCTATATGTTCTTCCTGGAGCTATAATTTTAAATGGAGGTTTTCCGTTAAGCATTGTTCTTACTTGTACCGGTGATGTATGAGTTCTTAGAAGTAATTCTTTATTGTTGTCTAAATAAAAAGTGTCATGCATATCTCTCGCTGGATGATTGTCAGGGGTATTTAATGCTGTAAAATTATAATGCTCGTTTTCAATATCTGGACCCTCTTCAACACTAAAGCCAATTTCTGAAAATATACATGATATTTCGTCAATTACTTGTGAAACAGGATGTATTTTTCCTTGAATAATTTCTCTTTCCGGTAAAGTTACATCTACTTTTTCATTTTGAAGTTTGGAGTTAATCTCTTTTGTTTCAATATCTTGAAGTTTAGAATTTATTTTTTCCTGTAGTTCGTCTTTTGTTGAATTTAGTTCTGATGCAAATTTTTTTCTTTCATCAGTTGGTAAGGATCCTAATTTTTTAAAGTAATTTGAGATTTGTCCATTTTTACCAAATAATTCTGTTTTTATCTGGTTAACATTTTCAATATTCAAATCATCATCTAATTTATTTAAATATTCATCTTTAATTTTTTTTATATCAGACATATTGGTAGAATATTTGTTAACTCTAGAAAAACAACAATGAAAATTAACTTAATGCTGCTTGAGCTTTTTTAACTATAGTTTTAAATGCTTCTGGATTATCATAAGCAATTTCAGCTAGAATTTTTCTATCTACTTTTATGCCTGTTTTATTTAAACCATTTATAAATTTAGAATAGGTTAATCCCTCAGACCTAACACCGGCATTTATTCTCTGTATCCAAAGTGATTTGAAATCTCTTTTTTTATTTCTTCTATCTCTATAAGCATATTGCATGGCTTTTTCCATTGCTTGTCGAGCCACTCTTATTGTATTTTTTCTTCTACCCCACTGACCTTTAACAGCTTTTAATACTTTTTTATGCTTAGCTCTACTTGTTACACCTCTTTTTACTCTAGCCATATTATCCTCTTAAGTTATACGGCATATAAGATTTTACAATCCTACCATCTTGTTTTGACATTACCGTGGTGCCTCTTTGCTTTCTAATCTGTGAATTTGTTCGTTTGATCATACCATGTCTTTTTCCAGCCTGAGCAGTTATTACTTTTCCTCTAGCTGAAATTTTAAATCTTTTTTTTGCTGAACTTTTTGTTTTTAATTTAGGCATAATTTTTGAGGGGGTTATACAAATATTAATATTAATTTACAACCAGAAATAAGGCTTATAAAGGCTGGATAACCATGATCATTTGCTTACCATCAAACTTTGGTTGTAGTTCGACGCGACCTACAGACTGCATATCTTGTTTAATCTTATCCATTAACTCATTACCTAAGCTAGAATGTTGTAGTTCTCTTCCTTTAAATCTAATTGTAAATTTTACTTTATCCCCTTTAGCAATAAATTTTTGAGCATTTTTAATTTTAAAGGTATAATCATGAACCTCGGTAACAGGTCTTAATTTTATTTCTTTAAGTTCTATCTTTTTTTGTTTTTTCTTTGCTTTATTTGCTTTTTTTTTGAGCATCATATTTATATTTTCCCATATCCATTATTTTGCACACAGGAGGTTTAGCATTTGGCGCTATCTCAATTAAGTCTAAACCTTGCTCTTTAGCTCTATTAATAGCATCTTGTAAATTTAGAATACCTAAATTATCACCATCACTTGCAATAACTTGAACATCTTGAGAGGTAATTCTTTGATTTGTTCTAGGGCCTCTAGATTTTGTTCTTCTCTGAAAGTAGTTTTGCTTGAAATCTGCCACTTAGATTGAAGGTGCTTTATTAAGAGCAGAGTATTTTTTTAAAAATTCTTTTAAATCCATAGTTTCTTGTTTTTTAGAATCCAATCTTCTAATAGTTACTGTGTTGCTGTCAACTTCTTTTTTTCCACATATTAGAAGCATTGGTACCTTAGTTAATGAATGTTCTCTAATTTTATAATTTAAATTATGATTTTTTAAATCTACTTCAGAAGAAAGCCCAACTTTTTTTAACTGACTGTTTACCTCTTTTGCATAATCATCAAAATCACTCGAGATAGGGATTACTATTGTTTGAACTGGGCATAACCAAAAAGGTAATTTTCCTGAATAATTTTCAATTAAAATTCCAATAAATCTTTCTAACGATCCAAATAATGCCCTATGTAACATAACAGGAACTTTTTTGTTTCCATCACTATCAACAAATGAAGCGCCTAATCTGCCTGGTAAGTTTAAATCAACTTGTAAAGTTCCACATTGCCAATCCCTCCCAATCGCATCTCTTAAAACAAATTCTATTTTTGGACCATAAAAAGCACCTTCACCTTTGTTAATGGAATATTCTAACTTTGTTGCTTTAATTGCTTCTAGTAAAGCAGCCTCTGATTTATCCCATACTTGATCGTCACCAACTCTTAATTCTGGTCTATCAGAATATTTTAAAATTACATCTTCAAACCCTAAATCCTTATAAATTTCTAAAATTAAATTAGTTACAGTCAAACATTCTTCAGTAATTTGTTCTTCAGTACAAAAAATATGTGCATCATCTTGAGTAAAAGCTCTAACTCTTAATAGTCCATGGAGTGCTCCAGATGGTTCATACCTATGAACCTTTCCAAATTCTGACATTTTTAGTGGTAAATCACGATAACTTTTTAAGCCTTGATTAAAAACCTGAACACAACCAGGACAATTCATTGGCTTTATAGCAAAAACTTTTTCATCAGGTGTAGTAGAGGTATACATATTGGCGCCAAATTTTTCCCAGTGACCTGATTTCTCCCACAGGGAGCGATCTAATATTTCTGGAGTATTTATTTCCTGATATCCTGCAGTCTCTTGTTTCATTCTCATATAAGAAATAAGTTTTTGGAATAAGTTCCATCCTTTTTGATGCCAAAATACTGAACCAGGGCTCTCTTCTCTAAAATGAAATAAATCCATTTCTTTTCCAATTTTTCTATGATCTCTTTTTTCTGCTTCTTCAATTCTATTTAAATAATCATCTAACTCTTTTTGCGTAGACCAACTTGTTCCGTATACTCTTTGTAACATTTCATTATTAGAGTCGCCTCTCCAATACGCACCTGAGACTTTTGTTAATTTAAAATATTTACCAATTTTACCAGTTGAGCTTAAATGAGGTCCTCTGCATAAATCATGCCAATCTCCATGAAAATATAATGACACATCCTCACCTTCTGGAATGCTTTCTATTATCTCAGCTTTATATATTTCTCCCTTTTTTTTAAAGTGTTCAATTGCATCATTTCTTTTCCAAACTTCTCTGTAAGTTTTTTCATCTCGATCTACTATTTCTTTCATTTTTTTTTCAATTTTTTCCAAATCTTCTGTTGTAAAAGGTTCTTTTCTTGCAAAATCGTAATAAAATCCATCTTCAATAACTGGCCCTATTGTCACTTGCGTCCTTGGAAATAATTCTTGAACTGCCATAGCGAGTATGTGAGCAGTATCATGTCTTATGGTTTCTAAACCTTCTTTATCTTTTGAAGTAAAAATCTTAATTGAAGAATCTTTAGAAATACTATGATTTAAATCTTTTAATTCTCCATCAACGCTTATTAGCAAGGCTTGTTTTGATAAAGATTTGCTAATTTTTTCTGCAACTTCAAATCCCGAAATACTTTTTTCAAAATTAATTTTTTTTCCGTCTGGTAATGTAATATCTGGCATTAATTAAATAGTTTTTTGTATTCTGAATAAGTAGAAAAACACATTTTTTCAACATTAAATTTTTTTAATGCATTTTCTCTTCCATTATAACCCATTTTACTGATTTCATTAGGATCCATATTCATTACTTTAATTATTTTTTCAGATAATTCATCAGAGTTTCCTGCTTCAAATAAAATACCAGTTTTTCCATCTATCACAGTTTCATTAGATCCACCTAGATTACTCGCTACAATCATTTTCTGCATAGATTGTGCTTCAACTGATACCCTGCCAAATGCTTCTGGTTCTATTGATGCTGAAATCACTATATCTGAAATTTTGTAGGCCAATGGCATATTTTTACAATGGTCGATAAATCTAATTTGTTTTGTAAGTCTAAACTGCTCTACAAGTCTTATAAGTTTTTTTTTGTAAAGGTCCCGCCCCTGATCATTGCCAAGAATAACTGCAATGAATGCCTCATTGCCTAATTGAATATTTACTTTATTTAAAGCTTCTAAAAACATTTCTTGGCCCTTCCAAGCAGTAAGCCTTCCAGGTAAT
>CABYFX010000021.1 GCA_902518395.1 uncultured Pelagibacteraceae bacterium
TAAGAAAATTATCAAATAAATATAAAATAAGATCGAGCAAGATTAATAATTTTAATATAAAAAAAAGTGATTACTATGTTCCAAATACTAATAAAATAAAAAATGAATTAAACTGGAGAATTAAACATAAAAGTTTTGAGGCAATAGTAAAAACTATAAATGATCTTAATTCATTGAAATAACTTTAAGTGGCGCGCCTGCAAGGAGTTGAACCCTGAACCTCCAGAGCCGAAATCTGGCGCTCTATCCAGTTGAGCTACAAGCGCATATTGTATAATTGTATCAGTATGAAAAGTATTATAAATATAAAAGTTAGTAAACAAGAAGATAATTTAAGAATAGATATTTTGTTAACTAATCATAATAATAAATTAAGTAGATCAAAAGTTAAAAGTTTAATTTTAGAAAATAATCTAAAAATAAATAACATTATAGTTAAGAACCCCTCTAAGAAAGTTAAATTGTATGATAAAATTTGTTTTGAAATTTCTGAACCAAAAAAAGAAAATCTTAAGCCATTTAAATATCCACTTGATATTGTTTATGAAGATAAAGATTTAATTGTAATTAACAAATCATCAGGGATTTCGATGCACCCTGGACCAGGAAATTATGATAATACAATTGTAAATGCACTAATAAACTATGCTGGTAATAATTTATCAAATGTAGGCAACGAATTAAGACCTGGAATTGTACATCGAATTGACAAAGATACCTCAGGATTAATAGTTATTGCTAAGAACAATATTTCACACGAAATTTTATCAAAACAATTTTCAGATCATTCCATAAAAAGAGTATATCAAGCATTAGTCTGGGGTAAAATAAGACCTCAAAATGGAAAGATAGAAACATTTATTACAAGAAGTACAAAAAATAGACAAATGATGGAGGTCTCTTCAAAGAAAGGTAAAAAAGCTGCAACTAATTATAATACTTTAGAGGTATTTGAAAATGATAAAATTCCAACTTTTAGTCTTGTCGAATGTAAACTAGAAACAGGTAGAACTCATCAAATAAGAGTTCACTTATCCTACAAAGGTAATAATATTTTAGGTGATAAAAAATATAAAAAAAAGTATAAAAAAATTATAAATATTGATCCAGAACTTAAAAAGCTAATAACTAAAATTAATAGACAATTCTTACATGCTAAAGTACTTGGGTTTAAACATCCAAAAAATAATGAAAGATTAGAATTTACGTCAAAATTACCAACCGATCTTGATGAAATATTAAAAAAACTAAGAAAAATGAGGTAATTAAAGCATTGTAAAAATTTTTTTATTTATTAAATAAATACTCTCGATGAACAATAATACTTATAACTTACCAGCACTTTCTAATGAAGGTGGACTAGCTGCATATTTAGCTCAAATTAAAAAGTTTCCAATGCTCGCAGCAGAGGAAGAGTATATGTTGGCAAAAAATTGGAAATCAACAGGAAATGTAAAGTCAGCTGAAAAGCTAGTAACGAGCCACTTGAGATTAGTCGCTAAGATAGCAATGGGTTACAAAGGTTATGGTTTACCACTTAATGAGATGATTTCAGAGGGAAACGTAGGATTAATGCAAGCTGTTAAAAAATTTGAACCTGAAAAAGGTTTTAGACTTGCAACATATGCAATGTGGTGGATCAAAGCATCTATACAAGAGTATATATTAAGATCATGGAGTTTAGTTAAAATTGGAACAACAACTGCGCAGAAAAAACTTTTTTTTAATCTAAAAAAAATTAAGAATCAAATTGCACCGAGATCTGAGGGTGATCTTAGAAAAGAACATGTAGAAGATATCGCTAAAAGACTGTCTGTGAGTGAAGATGAAGTTGTCTCTATGAATAGACGACTTTCTGGTAAAGAACAATCTCTCAATGCCCCTATTGGTGAAGATGGAGATGAATGGCAAGACTGGGTAGTTGATAATGAGATGGATCATGAACTAAAAATTGCTCAAAGTGATGAAATGGATCAAAGAAAAGATTTACTTCAAGATTCGATAAAAATATTAAATGAAAGAGAAAAAAAAATTTTATACTCAAGAAGACTCACTGATGAACCTATAACTTTAGATGAATTAAGTAAAAAATATAAAATAAGTAGAGAAAGAGTAAGACAAATAGAGAATAAAGCTTTTGAAAAACTCCAAAAGCATATGCTTAATTCTGCTAAATCAAAAAACTTATTGCCAGCAAATTAAAGACTAAAAGGGTCTTGAATTAAGATTGTATCATTTCTTTCTGGACTAGTAGAAATACTTGAAATTTTAGCATCAATAAAACTTTCTAGTTCTTTTATATAATTTTTTGCATTTTCTGGTAACTCTTCAAAATTTTTTATTCCAACCGTTGAAGATTTCCAACCTTTATAAGATTTATATATGGGTTTAGCTTTAAATTGATCATCAGCTGATGCGGGAAGATAGTCAAATTTTTTACCATTAATGTCATAAGCAATACACATTTTAATTTCATCAAGTTCATCTAACACATCTAGTTTAGTTAATGCAATTCCATCAATTCCTGAAATTTTCAGAGTTTGTCTTACAAGCACTCCATCAAACCAACCACATCTTCTCTTTCTACTTGTTACAGTTCCAAATTCTTTTCCTCTTTTTCCCAACATTTCACCTACTTCATCCGTTAATTCTGTTGGAAAAGGACCCTCTCCTACTCTTGTCGTATATGCTTTCGTAATTCCTAAAACATAATTTATAGTATTTGTACCACAACCTGAACCTGTTGCTGCTGATGAGGCTACAGTATTCGAAGAAGTGACAAATGGGTAAGTTCCATGGTCCACATCTAAAAGAACTCCTTGAGCACCTTCGAATAATATTTTTTTATTTTGAGATTTAAATTCATCAATTTTTTTCCATACTGGTTGGGAATACTTAAGTATTTGAGGTGCAATTTTTAACAAGTCCTTTTTTAATTGTTCTTTTTTAAATACAGATTTTCCTAGTCCTTTTCTAATAGCATTATGATGATGTAATACTGAATCTAATCTTTTGTTTAAATTATTCTCTGAGGCAAGGTCCATTACTCGTATTGATCTTCTTCCAATTTTATCCTCATAAGCTGGTCCTATTCCCCTTCTGGTAGTTCCAATTTTTGATTTTCCCGCTGAGTCTTCTCTAATCTCGTCCATTTCTCTGTGAAAAGGTAAAATAAGAGTTGCTGCTTCAGATAAAATTAAATTATTTGCATCTACTTCTACATCTTTAGATTTAATTTCTTCAATCTCTTCTAATAAAGCCCATGGATCTACTACTACCCCATTACCAATTATTGATATTTTATTTTTTCTTACTATGCCTGATGGTAATAATCTTAATTTATAAACTACACCATCTATGACCAAAGTATGACCAGCATTGTGACCACCTTGAAACCTTACTATCACATCGGCCTCACTTGAAAGCCAATCTACTATTTTTCCTTTACCTTCGTCTCCCCACTGCGAGCCAACTACAACTACATTTTTCATCTAAAAATTTTTTTAATTTGTATACTATTTAAATGGTTCACAGGACCGTGTCCTTTCCCTAAATTTGGTTGAGTTCTTAAAGAATGATTTACATACTTAATTGCCATTTCACAAGATTTCTTTAAAGTTTTTCCACACGAAAAATATGTAGTTATTGCGCTAGAAAGAGTACATCCAGTACCATGGCTATTTTTTGTATTTATTTTCTTGTTTTTAAAAATTACTATTTCCTTTTTGTTAATAAAAACATCTTGCATATTATTAGAGTTTAAATGACCTCCCTTAATAAGAACATTTTTAGCACCCAATTTTAGTAAACAATTACCTACGAAAATTACATCTTGGATATTTTTTATTTTAGTATTAGTTAAAACTTCTGCCTCAGGTATATTCGGAGTTATTAAATCCACTCTAGATAAAAATTTTTTTTTTAAAATTTGAATAGCCTCGTCACTAATTAGTTTTTTTCCACCTTTTGCAACCATAACGGGATCTAATATTATTTTTTTAACTTTAATTCTTTTAAGCGATTTTAATACAGAGTTTATTACTTCCTTTGAATAAAGCATCCCAATTTTGACGGCATCTGGTTTTATATCTTTTGCGGTAAACTCAATTTGTTTGGAGATCTCTTGATTTTTTATTGGAACAATTGATTTAACACCAGTTGTATTTTGAGATGTAATTGCAGTTATAGCTGTCATGGCAAATGACCCCAATGTTGTAACTGTTTTAATATCAGCTTGAATACCTGCGCCTCCAGAAGAATCTGAACCAGCAATAATCAAAATTTTAGATTTTATTTTCAAATTAAGTAATTGATTTTTTTACAATATCTACGCATCTAGAGAGCATAGATCTATCTTCGGTTTCACACATAATTCTTATTACAGGTTCTGTTCCAGACTTTCTGACTAGCATTCTTCCTCGGCCATTTATTAAATTATTTGCTTTTTTAATTGCATTTTTGCACCTTAGACTATTAATTATTGATTTATCTTTTACAACTATATTTTCCAGTAATTGTGGAGTAGGTATAAATTTTTTAAATATTTCACTAGCTTTGTTACCTTTTCTCATAGAAAATAAAATTTCTAAAGCTACTAATAATCCGTCGCCGGTAGTAGCAAATTTACCCAATATAATGTGTCCTGACTGCTCTCCTCCTAAATTAAATTTATTTAATTGCATTTCTTCTTTTACATATCTATCACCAACTTTTGATCGAATAAATTTTATTTTATTTTTTGAGAAGTATTTTTGTAATCCGTAATTTGACATAAAAGTTCCAACAACTCCCCCTTTTAAAATTTTTTTCCTTTTCCATCTTTCTGCAAGCATTGCTATTATTTTATCTCCATCAATAATATTCCCCTTTTCATCACAAACTATTATTCTGTCTGCATCACCATCAAGAGAAATCCCAATATGAGATTTATTTTTTTTTGTATGATATTTAATTTTATTTGGAAATGTAGATCCACACTTATTATTGATATTAAACCCATTAGGTGAGGTGCCTATCTCATGAACAATTGCACCTAAAGATCTCAATAAATGTGGTCCTACTTTGTATGCAGCTCCATTGGCACAATCTATTGAAATTCTTAAACCTCTTAAATTAAATTGTTTAGGAAAATTTTTTTTTAGTATTTCTATATATTTCTGTGAACCATCCTCCAATCTTTTCACTCTCCCCAGTATTTCAGGACTTGATAATTTCTTTGAAATTTTTGAATCAATAAGTTTTTCTATTTTTTTTTCTATTTTATCAGATAATTTTAATCCATCTGGTCCAAATAATTTTAAACCATTATCATAATATGGATTATGAGATGCTGTAATCATTATTCCCATATTAGATTTCATTTTTTTTGTAAGCATTGCTAGACCATTCGTTGGCAAAGGTCCAAAAGTGAATACATGCATTCCAGCAGATGTTAAACCAGATACTAATGCTGGTTCGAGTGTATATCCAGATAATCTTGTATCTTTAGCAATTATTGCTACTTGCTTATTTTTTTTTTGGTTGTTGAAATATGTGCCAGCGGCTAAACCAAATTTAAAAAACATATCACCATTAATTTTTTCTCCATTTACTTTTCCTCTAATCCCATCTGTTCCAAAATATTTTTTTTTCATTAAATATAGTTTAATTTTTTGAAGACTTTTATTCCTTGATTAACTTCGTTCACATCGTGTACTCTCAAAATTTGCACTCCTTGCAGCATACTAAAAATGCATGATGACACTGTACCACCTATTCTTTGATTACTGTCATTTTGACCAGATATATCTGCAATAAATCTTTTTCTGGAAAGACCTAACATTACAGGTAATCCTAAAGAATGAAAAATAGAAATGTTATTAATGAGAGTAATATTATGTTTCATATTTTTACCAAATCCTATTCCGGGATCTAAAATTATATGATTATGTTTTATTCCTTTTTTTCTAATTAATTTCAACTTATCTTCAAAATAATCATAAATTTCTAATAAAACATTATTGTAACTTGGATTATTTTGCATTGTTTTTGTTGAGCCTTTCATATGATGTAGAACAAAAGGCAATTTGCTCTTTTTTAAAAAATTAATTGTCTCTTTGTCATAACTAAGACCTGATACATCATTAATTAAGTTTAATTTAAAATTTGAGGCTTTTTTCATAACAAAACTTTTTCTGGTATCTATAGAAACAAAATATTTTTTTAATTTTAAATAACTCATAACTTTCATAATTCTAATCCACTCTTGTGACTGAAAAACTTCTTTTGATCCAGGTCTTGTAGATTCTCCACCTACATCGATAATTTTTGCACCATCGCTAATTAATTTATTAATCTGTTTTTTTGCAGAAGCTTTTGATCTAAACTGACCACCATCAGAGAAACTATCAGGTGTCATATTTAAGACTCCCATAAATATAGGTAAATTATTAAATTTTAATTTAGGAATTTTTTTAACTTTAGAAATATTATTAATATCAATTAAAACTTTTTTTTTTAATTTTGAAGAAAGCTTATTAATATCTTTTATATTTATTTTTTTTTTACCAGATCTTGAAATGATTTCAATTGTATCAAATGAAATTAATTTATTTCCACTTATTGGAAGTGAAATATTTTTTTTTATGTTTTCTTGTGATGTCCTGTTATAATAAAAATTACACGCTCTTGTGTAATATTTTTTCATTAAATCTTAATGAACAATCTTTGGTTTCAGACCCATCGATCCTAAAGCAGAGCTCTGATCATCTTCCACTACTTTTAAATCTTCTTTATTTTTTGGATATATATTTTTGTTTACTATATCTTCAATTTCATCACCAGACAAAGTTTCATAAATAAGCAATGCTTTAGCTAGTTTATGGAGATCGTCAATTTTATCAGTTAAAACTTTTTTAGCTCTATCGTATCCTTTGTCTACAAATTTTCTTATCTCACTATCCACTTTTCTCGCTGTTTCCTCAGACATATTTTGTTGTCTTGCTACTGATCTTCCAAGGAAAACTTCTTCTTCATTTTCTCCATATGCAACGGGACCAAGTTCTTTGCTTAGTCCTGCTCTCATCACCATGGCTCTTGCTCTTTTTGTAGCTTGTTCTATATCACTTGATGCACCTGTGGTAACTTTTTCATCACCAAAAATTATTTCTTCTGCAACTCTTCCTCCCATTGCTATTGCCATTTGGGCATGAAGCTGTTCTCTTGTTTGAGAAACTTCATCTCTCTCTGGTAATTGCATTACCATTCCTAAAGCTCTACCTCTTGGAATAATTGTTGCTTTATGTATGGGATAAGCGGCCTTCTCATTTATTGTAACAATTGCATGACCTGCTTCATGATAAGCAGTAAGTTTTTTTTCCTCCTCTGTCATAACCATCGATCTTCTCTCCGCACCCATCATCACTTTGTCTTTTGCCTCCTCAAACTCTAAATTTGTGACAATCCTTTTATTTTTTCTAGCAGCCAATAATGCAGCTTCGTTTACTAAATTTGCTAAATCTGCTCCAGAAAATCCAGGTGTACCTCTTGCAATAGTTCTTAGTTTTACGTCAGGAGCCATTGTAATTTTTTTTGCATGAACTTTTAAAATTTTTTCCCTACCAATTATGTCAGGATTAGAAACAACTACTTGTCTGTCAAATCTACCCGGTCTTAAAAGAGCAGGATCAAGTACATCTGGTCTATTGGTTGCTGCGATTATTATCACACCCTCATTTGTATCGAAACCGTCCATCTCTACTAATAATTGATTTAATGTTTGTTCTCTCTCATCATTACCACCGCCTAAACCAGCTCCTCTACTTCTCCCAACAGCATCTATCTCATCAATAAATATTATGCATGGCGAATGTTTTTTTCCTTGTTCAAACATATCTCTGACTCTTGATGCTCCAACTCCCACAAACATTTCAACGAAGTCTGAACCTGATATTGTAAAAAATGGTACTCCTGCCTCTCCAGCAATTGCCCTAGCTAACAAAGTTTTCCCTGTTCCTGGAGGTCCAACTAAAAGACACCCACGAGGTATTTTACCTCCTAGTCTACTAAATTTTTTAGGATCTTTTAAAAATTCCACTACTTCTTCAACTTCTTCTTTAGCCTCTTCTACTCCAGCCACATCATTAAATGTAACTTTGCCTTTTAATTCGTTCATCATTTTGGCCTTTGATTTTCCAAAACCCATTGCTCCACCTTTGCCACCTTGCATCTGTCTCATAAAGAATATCCAAACAGCAATTAAAAGTAACATTGGAAACCATGATAACAGTACTCCAAATAATGAAGGCATTTTTTCCTCTAATGGACTTGCTGAGATACTGACGCCTTTATCACTTAATTTTTGAATTAAATTTGGATCATCAGGAGCATAAGTATTAAACATTTCTCCATTAGACATTACACCATTAATATTTTTTCCTTGAATTTCTACTTGAACAACTCTTCCATTATCTACTTGAGTTAAAAATTCTGAAAATATTATGTTATTTTTTTGATTTACTGATCCTTGCGGATTCTTGAACATGTTGTATAAGCCGATAGTCAATATAACTATTACAGCCCACATAGCTAGATTTCTGAAATTCATAACTATAAACTAAGAATTATTATTAATTAAACAAGTGTCAATTTGTGCCAATTTTGAAGTATTCTACCCTTTTTCCGGAGAAATAATGACTGAATTCTCTATTTTTTGAATTATACATCCTGAAAGTGTTTTTTTTGAATAATTATTATTAGAACCTAAATATTTAAGTAGTCTCTCAACCTTCTCACCTCTTGTAAAAGTATTTTTTTTTCCAACCTTTTGGATTACTTCTGAAAATGATCTAAAAACTATTTCATCTGGTTGTTTAAGAAAATCGTCTTTTAAAATAATTGTTTTAGTTAATTTTAAGTAATTTGAATTATCATTAATATTTTTTTTAACAAAATAATCTATGGCATAATTACTTTTGCTTAAATTTTTCATAGATAATTTAAATTTGTTAAAAGTTAATCCATCTTTCTCTAAATTTGAAATTAATTTTCTTACTTTTACCCTTAAAAACTTATCCTCGAAATTAGAAGGGTCATTAACATTAAAATTAAAAGTATTTTTTGAAATATATGCTAAATCCTTTTTAGATATATTAATTAATGGCCTCAAAATAAAAATTTTATCACTAAGCTTTACTTTGGATTTGATACTACTAAATGAAATTAAACCTTTTAAGCCTGAGCCTCTTAATAATCTAATAAAAAAGTTTTCAATTAAATCATCTGAGTGATGTGCAGTTAAAATAATATCAATTTTTTTATTTAAACTTTGTTCGACAATCAATTTGTATCTATTTTCCCTTGCAAAAGATTGAATATTTTTTGATGTTTTTTCTTTTTTGATAGTAAGGATTTTGCTAAAAATTTTGAACGATTTTAGTTTTTTTTTTACTAAATTAGCCTCAATAGTAGAATTTTTCCTCAGTTTGTGGTCTACAATAAAAAAGTAAACTTTTATATTATTTTCTATTGAATAACATTTAGTTAAGAATGATAATGCCATACTGTCTAAACCTCCTGAGACAGCTACACATAAACTGTTTGTGATTTGCTTAGATAAGTTTTTTTTAAATTTTAAATAAATCTTTTTTATTCTTGGATCATCTAATCTTTTGGAATAAAAATTATGAATTTTCTTTTTTACACTCAAATTCTTTTTCTTCATAAAACTTTGCTTTTTGAAGCACAGATTGAGTTGCATTAGGATATTGTTTTTTAACTCCAGCAATCATCAAGCATCCTTGATCTTTTTCTCCCATCTGAACCAATGATACTCCTAATTTCAATAAATTTTCAGGAGCAATTTTACTCTTTGGATACTTTTGATAACCTTCCAAATATGCGGTAGCAGCATCGGTATACATTTGTCTTATTCTATATGTTTCTGCATACCAATATTGCGCATTGCCAGACAATTCATTGTCAGGATTAGTCAATACAAATTCTCTAAATGCTTTTTCAGCGCTAGTATAATCACCAACTTTTAAAAAATTTCTTGCAAATTGATATTGCTCTTTTGGACTAGCATCAGGCAATAGTTTTTCCTCAGCATTAAAAACTTCTGATATAATAGTCTCAGTCTGCTCCACTGTCTCTATTACCTGAGTATCATCACTAGTAGTCATATCTTTATAAGATACGTCTCCCAGTGATTGTGGTTCTGATGATCCAGGAAGTATTTTTTTTTGATTTATGACTTCATTTGTGAATGTTTGCTCAGTTTTAGGTAGAGAAGTAAGAGAGTTGCTATCCATATTTTTTACAGAAGTTTGCTCAATTTGCTCAAACCTTAATTGATTGTCTTGTTGCACTTTAGAAAGCTTATTAGATAATTTCTCTAATTTAAAATTAATTTCTTCAAATTTATTGGTTAATTCCTGAAATTGCATCTCAATTTCACTTAATTTCAATAAATGTTTTGTTAAAGCCTGCTCAGACTCTTTAGTTGAAGCTTTATGATTTGTGTTTGTATCAGAGTTTTCAGAAAATGACTGGGAGTAAACTGCTCTTTCTAGGGTCCTAAGATCTTTTTGAATATTTTCTAAAACTTCTCCCACTTCTTGGTCTTGAGAAAATGAAATACTTGTTGAAAAAAATATAAATATAACAAAGTTAACAATAATTAACTTAATTAATAATCTCATAAAAACATTTGTAGTTATAATAATGGCAAAAAGAAGACCCTTACTTTTAAAGTAAGGGTCTTTTAAAATTTATTTTTAATTTGCTTTTACTGTAACAGATCTTCTATTTTTTGACCAAGAAAGAGGATTAGAACCTGAATCAACTGGTCTCTCTTTTCCATAACTTAAAACTTTAATTCGGTCTGAAGAAACACCGTAAGTCATTAAATAGTCTTTAGCGGCGTTTGCTCTTCTTTCACCCAAAGCTAAGTTATATTCTCTAGTTCCTCTCTCATCCGCATGACCTTCAACCACAACAGTCACATCTGAGTTTTGCCTCAACCAAGCTGCTTGTTTTCTTAAAGTTTCTCTAGAAGCTGTGGTTAAAATTGTTTCATTCGTAGCAAAGAATACTCTGTCAGGAACTCCGCTGGCTAGTTCTCCTACAGTATCAGAGCCTATATAAACGTCGCCCTGCATTAACGCATCTAGTTTTTCAATCGGATCTGCTTTTTGAGTCTCTGCTGCTTTAGTAGTGGATGACTCTGTTGTTTTTACAGACTTCTTAGTTGCACATGCAGTAACAATTAGACCGAATATTACAATTAGAAATGCGTTTTTAAAAATTTTGCTTAGATTCATTTTTGCTCCTTCAATAGAATATTATGAACTTAATCATGTAATTAGATGTTTTGTCCAGAAAAATCAACCTAATTTAGCAAAATCTTATATTTTCTTCAATTTCCCAACAAAGAAGACCATGATGGGTCCGAGCCATCCGTTTCAGTTGGTACCAACCTCTCGTTGTATCCGGTTAAATCAATTGACCATAATTTTGCTGAAAATCCCTGTCCTTTATCGTCAGTTTTTGTTTCTCTATAAAAAATGATTATTCTTCCATTTGGGGACCATGAAGGTGCCTCTTGATAAAAATTTTCTGTAAGTAATCTTTCCCCTGTTCCATCTGTTCTCATAACTCCAATAAAAAATTTACCTTTATGTAGTTTTGTAAATGCTATTAAATCTCCTCTGGGCGACCAGACAGGTGTACCATAAATTCCTTTCCCAAATGATATTCTTTTAACTTTTGATCCATCACTTCTCATTACATAAATTTGCTGATAGCCACTTCTGTCGGAATTAAATGTTATATATTTACCATCAGGCGAGTATGAAGGTGAGGTATCTATAGATGGATGGTCGGTTAATTTTTCCTGAATGTTTGTCTCTAAATTTCTAACCCAGATTTCTGAATTACCATCTTTTGCCAAACTCATTATAATTTTTTTTCCATCAGGAGAAAATCTTGGGGCAAATGTCATTCCTGGAAAATCTCCGACAACCTCTTGCTTTCCTGTCTCAATATTCAAAAGATAAACTCTAGGCATATTTCTAAAGTATGAAAGATAAGTTACCATTTGATTTGTTGGATTAAATCTTGGAGTTAATACCAGCTCATTTCCTAAAGTTAAATACTTTGTATTAAATCCATCTTGATCCATTATAGCTAATTTTTTTACTCTTTGAGTTTTGGGTCCATCTTCTGCAACATATATTATTCTTGTGTCAAAATAACCACTTTCACCAGTTAAGCGCTCGTACACCTTATCTGAAATTTTATGTCCAACTCTTCTCCAGTTTGTTGGAACTGTAGTTAAAGAAAAGCCATCGACCATTTTTGCTCCTAAAACATCCCAAAGTTTAAATTCAATTTTGATATAATCTTTTTCATTAATAAATTTAGAAGTAACTTTACCAGTGATTAAAACTTGAGATTTAATTAAAACCCAATCTTCAAATCTTGGTTTTAAATGTGCGATATCTGGCTTTTGCAAGAATGACTCTTTATCTAGAGCATCAAATAATCCAGTTTTGCTTAAATTATTCTCTATCACTTTCGAAATTTCTGAACCTAAATTATCTATATCTAAATTCTTTTTAATTTTTTCTTTGGAAGCTTCATCAATAAAAAAAGGAGAAACAGAAATTGGTAAGGGATCGAGATTTCCTCTGGTTATATCGATTTCAACAAGTGAATAAGATATTCCAGGCTTTAAAAAAAAACAAAAAATAAGTATTAATAAAAATTTATTTTTCATCCACCCATCATTTCTACTGGATTAAATCTTAATATCATAGTCTTCCATTTTTCATAACTCGTTGTTGGAAGATTTTTTATAGGATTGCATAATCTAATTGCTCTTATAACACTTTGAGCTATTTGATTAAAAGTACCCTGGCCCGGTGTATTCATTCTGGCATGATCTAACATTTCAAAATTTTTTACAATTCCATTTTTTTCTAAATTAAGTTTTACTGTAACCAATAAGTCCTCGCTATAAGGTAATCCAACTGGAACAGACCAACAAGTATAAATTTGATGTTTTACTGCGTATTCTGTTGTTACACTCAACTTTGATAACTTCATTGATTTATCTTCAGATTGGGTTATTCCATTAGTTTTTTCCTTTACCTCACCTAAGTTTTCAACCTGTTGAGCAATCAATCCTTTAATTTTATTTATCTCATCTTCAATATCTCTTTTTTCATACTCGGATACTTGTTTTGCCTTTTCATCTTTTAAAGGTTTTTTAATTTTAGCAAATTCTTTTATCACTTTGTCATTTTCAATTTTGTTTTCTATTTTTTTTCTTTTTTCTTTTTCAACAACTAGTTTTTTATCTTCTTTTGAAGGTTGTTGTTCAGTTTCTTGTTTAGTTTCTACTTTTTCTAACTTTTTATCAGGTAGTGGAACAGCTTCAGATTTTTCTAGTTTAACTTTTTCTTGTTTATTTTCAGGAACAGGTACTTTTTTTGATTTTGATAAATCAATTTCATCTTTTTGATTATCAAATTTCACTTGCTTGTTTTCCTCTTTTTTAATTTCTTTTGGTGGAGCTTGCTCAGATAGTAGTTTTTTATTATCATTTTTTGCTTTTTCAATAATTTTTGCAGCTTTTGGGGCATACGGAATATTAGTTTTCTCAGATATTTGAATCAATTCAACTGATACAATTGGCATTAACTCTAAAGGTTTTTTTACAACAAATGGGAGTGCAAATATTGTAGCAAAAAATATCGTCCCATGAAAAAATACAGAAAATAACATTCCAAAAGAAAAATTATTTAATCCACTTGTAAAACCACTAAATGATATTTTTCTAAACAATGCTATCTCTCTTTATATGGCTCAGATATTAAGGCAACTTTAGTGAAGCCTGAACCTGAAAGTTTACCCATTACCTCTAATACTCTTCCATAATTTATTGTTTTGTCACCTCTTACATAAATTCTTGTGTCAGTTCTATTGTTAGACACGGCTAAAATTTTTTTAATTAAATTATTAAATTCAATTTTTGTCTCTTGAATAAAAACTTCTCCTTTCGAATTAATAGTTAATGTGAGAGGTTCACTTTCTTCAGGCAAAGTATCAGCTGAAGTTTCAGGCAAATCAACTTGCACTCCAACTGTTAACAATGGTGCCGTGACCATAAAAATGATTAAAAGAACAAGCATTACATCAACGAAAGGGGTTACATTTATTTCACTCATCGGTTCTCTTTCTGAGCGCTTTAAGTTAAATGCCATGTTAAATTATTGAAATAAATCTTTTTGAAAAATTTTCTAATTTTTGTGAATATTTTTTGGAGTCATTTCCAAATTTATTATAAGCAATTACTGCAGGAATTGCTGCTAACAAACCCAGAGCAGTTGCAAATAAAGCTTCAGCAATTCCAGGAGCTACTATGGCTAGACTAGTATTTCTCGATATAGCAATTGATTGAAAAGAATTCATTATTCCCCAGACTGTTCCAAATAATCCAATGAATGGTGCAGTAGATCCTACCGTTGCAAGAAAAGTAAATTTATTGTTTACAACATTCATTTGCTTTTCAATGTTCACCTCTAAAATATTTTCAAGTCTTTGACTTATGTTTGTTTTAGACCTTGATTTCATAACTGCTTGCATTGAGTCTTTAAATAATTGTGCCATTGGATTATCTAATGATGAAGGTAGACTGTTATAAAATGTTTCTGCTGACTTAGACTTCCAAAATCTTTCTTCAAAATCCTCAGAGTCTTTATTTATTCTTCTAAACATCATAATTTTATCAAATATTATTGCCCAAGAATAAACTGAGCTAGCAATTAGAATAATAATCACAGATTTGACTATGAAGTCCGCTCTCAAAAATAAGCTTAAAATTGAAAAATCTGTATTACTTGCTAATCCTACTGCTTGGGAAGTTATATCTGCATCCATTTAATTGATTTCACACTAAAATGTGTCATGAATTTGTCTTTAAAGGTAAGCTAAATATTATTTTTCTTGTGAATTCAGATGATAATTAGCTATTAATATTGCATCTGCTTTGTTGGTGTCTTTTTTTCGAGATAACATTGATGAAAACTTAGGAAACATTTCGATTGCTTTAACTCTACTCGAATCTTTTTGAGAATTAATTAAATCATAATATTTTTTCCATTTGGCCGGCCTGACAAAAAATATTGGTAGCTGCATTGCAGCACAAACACCTTTTAAAACTCCAAATGATTGTCCAAAATTAAACATACTAGTAACACCTTGTCCAGGCATTGCTGAAACTTGTTCTACTACTACATTTATATTCTCAGATTTATGGTTTTGAGTCCTTAATGATATTTCGTTAAATATTTGGCTACCATTGATTTGTTTTTTATTTTTATTGCCTGATGCCATAGTAGGCATATCAATTACATCCTTTAATTCTCCATCTTCAAAAAAACAAATTGCACCAGTTATGCCAGGATCTATTCCAATTATTAGCATAAATTTAAATTATATTGCATTTGTAAATACATTTTGTACATCATCATCTTCCTCTAAAATTTCTAAAAATTTTATCATTTTTTCTTTTTCTTCTGCATTTAAATTAATTTTATTTAATGGAACCCATTCTATTTCTGTAGATATAAAATTTGAAATTTCTTTTTCCATTATATTTTTTACATCATATATCTCTTCTTTATTTGTATGAATTTCGTAATAATCATCATGAAATATGCAATCATTAGCTCCAGCATCTGTAGCCAAGTTGAATATCTTTTCCTCATTTATTACTTCATTATTTATTTTTATTATTCCTTGTTGAGTGAAATTATGTGATGCAGACCCCTGTGTACCAAGGCCTCCTCCATATTTTTGAAAAATTGTTCTAATATTTGATGCAGTCCTGTTTTTATTGTCTGTTAATGTATTGATTACTACTGCTGTTTTTGCAGGACCAAATCCTTCATACCTAATATTCTCATAATTAGAGTCAGCGGCCATTGATGATTTGTCAATTGCTCTTTCTATATTTTCTTTGGGCATATTTGCAGATCTAGCTGCTTGAATTGCTGATCTTAGTCTTGAATTCATATCTGGATTTTTATCACCAAGCTTAGCTGCAACTGTAATTTCTCTGGATAGTTTTGAAAAAATTGCTGATCTTTGTTTGTCAGCTTTTCCTTTTTTATGTTTAATACCTGCCCAATGAGAATGACCTGCCATTATTTAATTATCTCTCTGAAGTTGACCACCAAATATAAACTGACTAATATTTGACGCCAAACCATTTTTTGGATTAGCCTCAATTATAGCTCCACAAAGTGAAGCTTCACCTTCAGCAGGAAAGTGCTTAATTGCCTCTCTTTTATAAAATCTATTTATAGAATTTTCAGTATTCATCCCAATAACTGAATCGTAATCCCCACACATTCCAGCATCAGTTAAATACGCAGTTCCATTATTTAAAACTCTTCCATCGTTTGTAGGTACGTGAGTATGGGTGCCTACAACAAATGTAGCATGACCGTCAAATACGTGACCAATAGCCATTTTTTCGCTTGTAATTTCGCCATGAAAATCAACTATGAGAAAGTCATATTTATCTTTTTGCTTATTTTGATCTAAAAATTCTTTACTCTTTATAAAAACATCATCACACTTTTTCATAAAAACGTTTCCCATTAAATTTAATACACCAACTTTATAACCACCAATAGTATCATAAATCCCAAATCCACTGCCTGGAACATCATTTGACAAATTTAAGGGTCTCAAAAGCCTTTTTTGTTTTTTAATAAATTCGAATGTCTCTTTTTGATCCCAGACATGATTTCCAGTTGTAATTACATCAACACCAGAGCTCAGTAATTCGTTTACAATATTTTCAGTAATACCAACACCCTCTTTTGCTGCATTTTCACCATTTGCAACAACAAAATTTATTTTTTTTGATTTTATAATATTAGTTAAATATTTTTTTACTGCATTACAACCACTGTTCCCAACTATATCTCCTAAAAATAAAATATTCATTTCACAATTCCTTTGTCTGTTAAAATAAAATCTAATTTTTGATCAAATTTATTAGTAGGCACTTTTAAAATTTCTTGAAATGAAAAGGCAAAACCAACCGTTACAACACTTTTAATTTTAAGAATTTTACTTATATATCTATCGTAAAATCCACCTCCATAGCCAAGTCTAAATTTATTTTTATCAAATCCAACAAGAGGAACAATTAAAATATCTGGAAAAACTTTATTCTTAGTAATAGGTTCAGGAATACCTAGACTGCTTACTTTTAGTAAGTCTTTAAAAGTCCATTCATAAAAATCCATATTGTTTTGTTTCTTAATAACAGGTAACGATATTTTAAAATTATTTTTTTCTAATTTTTTCAAGATATCCAAACAACCAATCTCATGATTTATCGGATAATATCCTCCAATATTAATATTTTCTTTTAAATTTAATTTTTTCAAAATTCTATTAAATTGAATTATGGTTATGCCTTGATCTTTAAAGTTAGTTTTTCTTAAATTAATTAATTTTTTTCTTAAATTTTCCTTAGACACTTTTATTATTGAATTTTGGTGTCTGGATTATTTCTTTTGATAAAATTTTCTAACTCAAGTGTAGTCTTATCAACTAAAGCTTCATATTCGTTACGATTATTTTCGATTTCATTCTTTAAATCATCCTGGTTTTTGCTTAATTGAGAAATCTCTATTTCTTTTAAATCTCTGTAATTATATACTAATGATTTAAGTTCTTTAAATTTCTCAGTAATTTTATTTATTTCATTTTTTTGTACATCAATTTTTTTTTTAGTCTCATAATATTCATCCAAGACAGAAATAGATGTTATGAGTAAAAGTTTACTTTCTCCTATATTTCCCAAAGAATTTTTAAGATTATCAAACTTTTCATTTAAATATGACGCTATCTCCTCTAAATGCTCTTCTTGGCCATCTTCACAAGAAAGCAAGAATTCTTTTCCATTAAATTTAATATTTACATTTGCCATTTATCAATTTCTTCCATTAAATTATCTGTTTCTTGGTTTAATTCATCAATTTTTTCAGAAAACTGGTCTTCTTTTTTTTTTTCCTCAATTTCCTTTTTTTTAAAATCATCAAATTTCTGTTTAAGAGCCGCATTTTCTTGCTGAAGTGTATTGTAACTTTGTTCTATTTCTTTTTTTTCAATTTCTAATTGATTTTTTTGTTTTGATAGATTTTCTAATTCCAAAATTTTATCTGGTTTTATATTTTCTAGATTTTTCAATTTATCTAAAGCTTCTAATAGTTTTTTTTCTTTTTCACTAATTGAATTCATATATATATCTATATTAATAAATTGATTCACCTAAGTCTACAAAGGATAAATTTTGAATAAATTAAATAAAATCTTATCTAACTCTATACGTGCCCT
>CABYFX010000022.1 GCA_902518395.1 uncultured Pelagibacteraceae bacterium
TGTTCAATATTTTTAAAAAAAAAGAAAGTGAAAAAGAAAATAATCATCCATCAATAATTGCGGTTGCTTGTTTATTAATTCATTCAGCTAGAATTGATGAGAATTACACAGACAAAGAAAAAAAAATAATTAAAGACGCTATTATTGAAATGGGAGCTGAACCCAAAGAAATTGGTAAAATATTGCTAGATGCTGAAGAAAAAGAAAAAGATTCAAATCAAATACTTGATTTTACTAGGGAAATTAAAAATATTAATGAAGAAGACAAAAAAATCATAATAGAGGCGTTGTGGGATATTATATATTCAGATGAGGATGCTGATATGTATGAAACAAACCTTATGAGAAGATTATCTGGTTTACTTTATCTAGATCCAAAAGTTGTAGGTGATCTTAAAGAGAAAGTTCGCCAAAAAAAAATATGACATATTTAGTAAATGATAAATGCATCAAATGTAAATTGATGGATTGTGTTGAGGTATGTCCAGTGGATTGCTTTTACGAAGGCAAAAATATGCTTGTAATTAAACCCGATGAGTGTATAGATTGTGGCGTTTGTGAGCCAGAATGTCCGGTGGACGCTATAATATCTGATAACGATGATACTGGAGGAAAATGGTTAGAGTTAAACAAAACATATGCTGACTTGTGGCCAAACATTAATGAAAAAAAAGATCCACCAGCGGATCACGAACAATTTAAAGACGTAAAAGATAAATATGAAAAATATTTTAAAGAAAATCTTGAATAATAAGAAGTCAAAGAAAGTAGTTAAGAAAAAAACAAAAGCTGTAAAAAAAATTGCAAAAGTAAAAAAACCTATCAAAATTACTAAAGTCAAAAAAGTTACTAAAGAATTACGTAAAAAAAAAATTATAAAAAGTCCAAAGAAAAAAGAAAAAGTTGAAGTTAAGAGTGATCCACTTAGAATTCCTAAAAATAACGAGCAAAAACCTGAGATCAAAAAGGTTAAAAAACAAGATACTGAAAAAAGATTGTTTAAAGTAAAAGATTACGTTGTTTATCCAAAACATGGAGTAGGTCAAATTACAGAAACTAAAAAAATTAATATTGGTGGAATTGATGTTGAAACATATATTTTAAAATTTGAAAAAGATAAGGCAAATGGAATGGTACCAGTAAACAAGCAATCACACTTAAGACCTCTAGCTACAATTAACCAAATAAATAAATGTGTGAGTATCTTAAAAAGTAAACCAAAAATTAAAAGATCAATGTGGAGTAGAAGGGCTCAAGAATATGAAGCTAAAATTTCGTCAGGTAAAATTTATGAACTAGCAGAGGTAGTTAGAGATCTTAATAAAGGTGATGATATAATGATCGACCAATCTTACAGTGAGAGACAATTATTCGAGAAAGCTTATGATAGGCTGTTGACTGAATTCCAAATTGTTATGGGATCGAATTTAGAAGATGCACAGAAAAAACTCAATAAAGCTCTTAAGAGAAATTTAGAAAAGCAAGTGCAAAAAGCTGAGGAAAGAACGGCAATTGAAGAACCAGCAACTCAAGAATTAGCAGAATAAAAAAACGCTCCCCACGCAAGCGCCATGAGAAGCGTTATCAGTTAAAAAGAATACTAAACTATCTTCTTTTTTTCTTCTTAGCTTTTTTCTTAGCTTTTTTCTTAGTTTTCTTTTTAGCAGCTTTTTTTCTTCTTTTAGCCATCTTTAGCTCCCTTTTTTTATAAACGAATCTTTATGATTCGTTAATTACTAATTTTTATTTTTTTTGCATAGTTATGTCAAACATATAATTTTTTGAAAAAAAATTTAGAAAAATATTTTTTTTTATTTTTTTTTAAGAATTAAAAAAAGTTAAATAAATCGCTATTAATAAAGTGTTTTATCAAAACTTTTTAGTAAAGTTTTTCAAATTGATTTTTATATTTTGTAACTATTTTATATCTTTTAAGTTTTAAAGTTGGGGTTAGCATTCCATTTTCAATTGAAAATTTTTCATTAATTATAAAAAATTTTTTTATATTTTCTATTCTAGAAAGATTTTTATTTATAATTTCTAATTCTTTTTTAATTTGATCTTGTGTTGCATTTATATTGTCATCAGATAAAACTAATAAAGCGACTAAATACGGCTTGTTATCTCCATAGACTATTGATTGATCAATAAATTTCGAATTTGATAATTCATTTTCTATTTTGACTGGAGAAATGTTATCTCCACCAGGAGTAATCAAAATATCTTTTTTTCTGTCAGTAATTTTTAAATAACCATTCTCAAAAATTCCAATATCACCTGTATGTAACCAACCATCTTTTAAAACTTTATTAGTTTCTTCTTCATTATTCCAATAGCCTAACATTACATTTTCACCTTTAACTAAAATTTCTCCATCTGAAGCTATTTTTACCTCATTACCTTTAAACGGGGGGCCCACAGTCTCAACCCTGATATCATCAATTGGGTTACAACTCACAACTGGAGAAGTCTCGGTTAATCCATATCCTTGTAATGTAGGTAGTCCAATAGCATTTAAAAAAATACCAACTTCTTTATCAAGAGCTCCTCCACCTGAAACGAAGGTTTTTAACTCACCTCCAAATTGGCTTTTAATTTTTTTCCTTACAATATTTTCTAAAATATTATCAATTAGTTTTTCTATAATTGTTAAAGGTTTTTTGTTTATCTTCTTGGTTCCTAGTTCTAACATTTTTAATACTAAACTTTTTTTTAATCCTGTTGCTTTATTAAAACTTGCATTAATCTTTTGAAATAAATTTTGGTAAAATCTAGGCACAGCAGTCATTAGTTGAGGCTTGCAATCGTTCATATTTTTGATTAATTTTTCAATACCTTCTGCATAGAATATTTTTGCTCCAACACTTATTTGAACAAATTGAACTGTGTGTTCATAAGAATGTGAAAGAGGTAACCAGGTTAAAAATCTAGTCTGATCTGTTAGTAAAGGTTTTAATATATCAAGTGCACCATCACAATTATTTAAAATACCACCATGACTTAAGATTACACCTTTTGGATTCCCTTGTGTTCCTGATGTATAAATAATACAAGCTGGATCATTCCTTTTAATTGATAAGTCTGGAATGTTTAAATCTTGGTAATCTAAATTAGAAAATAATTGATTAACATTAATATAACTCTCAGAGTCTATATCTAATTGTTCAAAAGAAAATATTTTTGTAACAAAACTATTTTTTTTTATGATTTTTTTGACTTTATTAAATTGTTCTTGATTAGAAACAAAGATTAATTTTGGATTACAATTTTCAATTATATATTCGTAATCTTTCTCTACATAAGTTGTATAAGCTGGAACAGTAATAGCTTCAGATAACATTACTGAAATATCAGTTATAAACCACTCAGGTCTATTTTCAGATATTAGTAAACATCTATCGCCTTTATTTGCATATTTTTTAATTTCTGAGGAAAGTTTTTTAATTGAGTGAAATGTTTTTTCCCATGTAAAATAATTACTGGTGTCTTTTAAAGATGTTAAAAGAATATTATCTTTTTTTTGTTTTTTATAACTAGTGAAAAACAGTTCGACTAAATTATTAATATTTTGTGTGCTCATAAATATTTGGTGGGCAAAGAGAGAATCGAACTCTCACAGTATTGCTACTATTGGATTTTGAGTCCAACGCGTCTACCAGTTCCGCCATTCGCCCCTTAAATATCCTTTTACTCTACTTGATTAATTTTGTTCTAACAAGATTCAATTGATTTTTTTAATCCAATTTTTTACTTATCTCGTGAATAACATTATCCCAATTATCAATTCTTTTTTGCTTAAAAAATTTATGCTTAGGATACCATGAAAATTTTTTGTTTTGTACTTGCCACCTCCATTCTGGACTATAGTGCTGTATTAGCCAAGTATTAACTTCCAGAGTGCCAGCTAGATGTGCTAAAGCAGAGTCAACTGTTATAATTAAATCTAAGTTTTTGAGAATAGATATAGTATCCTCAAAAGCGTTTTCTTCCTCTTCAATTTCATCAGAAAAATCAATAAGTTTATCTTTAAATTTAAAATGATGTATTTGTTCTTTACCAAATCCACTTTGTAAATTTATAAAATTTAATTTTTTGTTCTTGAATAAAGGCTCAAAAATTTTCAATTCAACTGATCTCATTGAATCTCTAATATAATATTGGTCTCCTTGCCAACTAATACCTATTTTTTTTCCTTTAAAGACTCGAAGCTTTGTCTCCCATTTTTTAAGATTATCGTTATTAATTTTTATGTAATTTAAATTCTTGACCAGGATTTTCTCTTGTAGATATATAATTTTGGGCAAACTTAATAAAAAAATAAAATAATCAAAAATAGGCAGTTTTCCTTTACCCTCTCTTAAATCTAAATCTTTATTTTTAAAAAGATGAAATAATTTTTTTTTTAATTGAAAAATGATTTTAACTTTATATTTTTTTTTTATAAAAAAAATATACCTTGAAAATTGAATAATATCTCCAATTCCTTGTTCAGATAAAATTAAAATTGTTTTATTGTCTAGATTCTGTCCTTCCCATTCTTTAAAATTTTTAAATAAGGTTGGATTATAATTATTGACAATCTTTCTATGTTCATAATTAATCAATCCGTTTTCTACTTCTCCAGAATAAAATTGAAAAAAACTATAGCCATACATTACATCAGGGTTTTTTGGGCTCAAATCTAGGGCTATTTTAAAATATTTTTTTGAGTTTATAAAATCTAAATTTCGTAAATAAACATGAGCTAAATTAATTAAAGTATTCAAATTACTAGGATTTATTTTGAAAGCGTTTAAATAATGATTGATTGATAAATTATTTTGACCCGAATGTAAGTGTAAATAACCATTTAGATTTTCAAATGTTTCCTGATTTTTAAATAATTTTTTATTTTTTTTTAATAGAAAGCTTGCATCATTTAATTCCTTTAAATCTATTTTGGTAGTTACTAAACTTATTAAAGCATCCAAATCATTTGGATATTCTTTTAGTATTTTGTTGAAGTATTGTTTCGCTTTATTTAATTGTTTTATATTTTTATAAATTTTACCAATAAGGTAATCAGCATCTCTAAAATTTTCTTTGAGTGCAGCTGCTTTAGTTAAATATTTCAAGGAATTAATATTTTTTTTTTGTTCGTATAATGCAAATCCTATTAAAAATAATGAGTTAAGATGATTTGGAAATTTATTTAAAATTTCTGAAAATATTTTTTCAGCTGACTGAAAATTTTTATTTTTGAGAAACTCAAGGCCTTTCTCATATTTTTCCTCGTTTATAATCACATTATTATTTTTCATATACTGAATATAATATCATTTTGATTTTATAAATCATGTTGATTCGCTAAATCAATATATTTAAATAAATTAATGAGATATAATTAATTATAATGAAAGATACTTATCAAAAACTTTTTAATCTTAGAAAAAGTTTAGATTTATGGGAAAAAGAAATTGGGATAGATAGATTAAGTACAAAAAGCAAAATTATAATTGAATATTTACTTTCTCAAAAAAAACTTCCTATTTCTCTAAATGAAATAAGAAATGATAATTTTGTTGAAAAAAAAATGAGTATTGCAAGTTTTAATAGATGCATAAATGAGTTAATTAAATCAAAAAGGATTAAAGTTTATTTAGACACTAATGACAGAAGATCTCAAATTATAGATCTTTTTTAGATGTTACTAAAGTTCATTAAAATAAATCTTTTAATTATTTTTTTATTTATTTTAAGTTTTTTTATAATATCTATCCCAGTTCAAACTGAAAATTTTAATTATGGAAGTTATTTTTTTTTACCACACTCTATCAGAATTATAGCTGCAGTAATTTTCGGTAAAATAGCATTTTTCGGTCTGTTTGTTTCTCACTTAATAATATCAGAATTTTCTACTTCGAGAATGATTGATGTTAATTTATTGCTCTCTTTAGTAGGTTCCTCATCTTGTTACATAGCTGTTTTCATAACGCATGTATTCAAAATATCAAAAGTAGATTTCAAAGGAATTAAATTTGAACAATTACTTTTCATCATTTTGCTTTCTTCCATAATTAATTCTATTGGTACATTTTTAGTTTTTGATAATATTTTTGTCTTTTCAAGTTTTAAATTTATTTTTTCATACTTAATTGGTGATTTTGTAGGAGGCGTAATAGGTTTTTATATATTTATTAAAATTTATTCTAAGTATAAAAAGAAATAAAATGATTAAAGAATTATATAATAAGACAATTAATTTAGCAGGTCATAAAAAATCCAAATCTTTTTTGGGATTTATATCTTTTATTGAAAGTTTTATATTCCCAATACCACCAGATGTTTTGATAATTCCCATGACAATAGCTCGAAAACATGAATGGGTTAGAATTGCATTAATTGCAACTGTAGGATCAGTTTTAGGAGCTTGCCTTGGTTATCTTATTGGATATGTTTTCTTTAACGAAATTGGCCTTAAAATTTTTGAGATTTATGGTGTAGATGATGCTTCATTTTTAAAAGATAAAGTGTCTTCAGAAGGTGGTGTTATAGCTTGGATAACTCTTTTAGCGATTGCCGGTTTTTCACCAGTGCCTTTTAAGTTACTTACAATCACAAGTGGTTTTATAAACTTTAATATTTTGTATTTTATTATCATTTCTCTCGTGACAAGAGGTTCGCGTTTTTTTTTAATAGCTTTTTTAGTTGGAAACTTCGGTCCTACAATGAAAAAAATTATTGAAAAAAAACTTTTAAAATTCTCTATTTTGATATCAGTTATTTTAATTATTTTTGCTTATTTTATATATAAATTTTTAAATAATTTTGTTAATTAAATATGATCCTATTTCCAAATAGAAAAAATTTTTATCTGATTATTTTTTTTATCTCATTAATTTCAATAATTTCAGCGTTATACATTGAGTATGTATTACAGTATCAACCATGTAAGTTATGTATTTATCAAAGGTTACCTTACCTAGCTGTAATATTTGTAAGCTTTATTGGATTTAATTATTCGAATAATGATCAAATTTTAATAGTTACAATTATAATATTTGCTTTGAGCGCTATACTATCTGGTTATCATTTTGGAATTGAGAATAATATATTTGATGAGCTTTCAGCCTGTACAAATGGATCATCAGATATTTTAAATAAATCAAAATTACTAGAATCTCTTAACAAAAATATGCCCATTAACTGTAAAGATGCTACTTTTAAGATTCTTGGGGTTTCACTAGCGGCAATTAATACAATTTTATCAATTTTAATTGTTATTTTTTCTATTAGAACATTGACCTATGAAAAAAACTAATAAAAAAAAACTAGAAGAATTTATAAGAGTAGATCATGCTGGAGAAAGAGGTGCAATTAAAATTTATGAAGGTCAATTGCTTGCTTTAAATACCATTATAAAAAATGATGATTTAAAAAAAATAATCAGTGAAATGAAAAAGCATGAAGAGGAACACTCAAATTTTTTTGAAGATGAAATAGAAAAAAGAAATATCAAACCAACTAAATTACTACCATTATGGGATTTGCTTGGATTGGGTCTAGGATTTGGTTCAACAATACTTGGAAAAAAGGCTGCTATGTTATGCACAGCTTCTGTTGAAGAGGTAATTGATGAACATTACAAAAGTCAAATTGATCAAATAGAGGTGGATGAAAAAGATTTAAAAGAAAAAATAACAAAATTTAGAAAAGACGAATTGGATCATAAAGATATAGCTTACGAGGAAGGAGCTACAAAGAAAGGTCTTTATTCAATTATGGACAAGGTAATTAAAACGGGTTCTAAGGTTGCTATTAAAATCTCTGAAAAAATTTAGTTACGGTTCAAGTTCAACATCCCAATACAAATAATCCATCCAGCTTTTATGTAAAAAATTTGGTGGAAAATTCTTACCATTTTTATGAAGATCTTCTGTGGTAGGTTGAAAAGGCCATTGGTTTAATGTCATACCTGAATTCTTTATTAGTCTTCCTCCCTTTTTAACATTGCAGGACGAACAAGCTGTTACAACATTATCCCAATTAGTTTTTCCACCTTTTGATCTTGGCAGTAAATGATCGAATGTTAGTTCATTTTTACTACCACAGTATTGGCAGCTGAACTTATCTCTTAAAAATACATTAAACCTTGTAAAATTAGGATTTGATTGAGGTCTAATGTACGATTTAAGAGCAATTACACTTGGAAGTTTCATACTAAACGAAGGGCTTCTAATTTGTCTATCATAATAACTAACAATAGAAACTCTATCTAAGAAAACAGATTTGATTGAATCCTGCCAACTCCATAATGAAAGTGGATAATAACTTAAAGGTCTATAATCTGCATTTAAAACTAGTGCAGGACATTTTTCTAAAGAAATACTTTGATCAGACAGTTCAATCATAGTTAAAACATACATTAAATATATTTTTTATCAACACATCAAATATATTATTAAATATTTATTAACTAATTAATTTTTTTTTAATAAAGTTTAATGCCGCACTTGATGCTGCCATGGGTATATGGTGATCACAATTTTTAATCATTAAAGTTTGAATTTTAATTTTATTTCTAATAAAAAAATCTTCAGCTTCTAGTAAACTATTTGGTGGAACAATTGGATCATTCTCACCATGTATCATTAAAATATTTGTTTTATTTTTCATTCTTTTAGATAAGTCATTCATATTTATAATTCTGCCAGAAAACCCTACAATACAACTAAATTCCTTTTCTGATGTCAAACCAATATTTAATGACATCATACATCCTTGACTAAAACCAGAGACACAAATTTGTGAATATTCTAAATTAAAATAATTACTTACTTCTAAGATATAACTATTTAAAATATTTTCTGCTTTTTTTGATTCTTGAAGAATATATTCTGAATCTTCATTATTTAAATCAAACCACTGAAAACCAGTTGGATTTATACTACACACTTCATGTGCATCAGGACATAAAAAAACTGTATTTTTTAAAAATCTTTTCCAATTTAAAGTAAGCATACTGATGTCTTTGCCATCACCTCCATATCCATGAAGTAAAATTACTGCACTTTTTATTTTCTCATTATTTTCCGGTTTTATTATTGTTGTATTTAATGAAAATTTCATAAATTTTTTGGCAACCAATCAAGTAATGATTGATCATTAAAGTCAATATAGCCAACAATTCTTCCAACTTCAAAACCATTTCGGTCTATTAAAATTGTTGTGGGTAATCCTCGTAACTTAAACAACTGTGAAAACTCTGGTCCAGATCCTGTGAATATATTTAAATTCTTAATTTTAATTTCGTCAAAAAACTCTTTTGATTTTTTATAACTGTCACCACCAATATTAATTGGGATTATATTGATATTTTTAAATTCATTTAAAGTTTTAAGTTTATCCAAAGACGGCATCTCTTTTTTACAAGGAGCACACCAAGTAGCCCAAAAATTTATTATTAATGGGTTTGATTTATAATTATTTAAACTAACTTTTTCACCTTCAGATTTAATAAATTCTATATTTTCAATTTTTTTCTTGTCTTTATGTACTATAAGATTCTTAATTTCTGGACGCTCTATTGAATATGAGACGCTAGATGATATTAAGTAAAATATTATTATAAGATAATTTAAAAAAATGATTTTCATACAATTAATAATAATTAAATATCATGGGTAAAAATAAAAACAATCAACCAATTTGGAACACTAGAATTAAGAAGGAGTCAAAAAACCTTTTTAAAAAAGTTGGTGGATCAATAGCAATTGATAAAAGATTATTTAGAGAGGATATTGAAGCTTCAATTGTACATGTCGAGATGCTGTTTAGACAAAAAATTATAAATTTTAAAATTAAAAATAAGATAGTATGGGGTTTGAATAGAATTAAGAATGAAATTGTAAAAAAGAAATTTATTTTTGATGATAAACTTGAGGATATTCATATGAATATAGAACACAGACTCTTTGAACTAATTGGAGAAGATGCTGGATATATTCACACGGCAAGATCAAGAAACGATCAAGTAGTTACAGATTTTAAAATTTGGTTAAGAAAAGCTAATAAAGAGATCGTTAAAAATATTGATGTAACAATTAAAAATATTTTAAAAAAAGCAGAAAAAAATGTTGAAACAATAATGCCTGGTTTCACACACCTTAAAAATGCCCAACCAGTTTCTTTCGCTCATTACTTAATGGCGTACTTAGAAATGTTTAACAGAGATAAAAATAGATTTAAAAATAATTTAGAGAGTCTTAATGAAAATCCACTTGGCGTGGCTGCTTTAACAGGTACTTCTTTTAAAATCGATAGATTTTATACTTCAAAAAAATTAGGTTTTTATAGACCAACTAAAAACTCAATTGATACAGTTTCTGACAGAGATTTTGTAATTGATTTTCTTTATTCTTGTTCAGCATGTGCTGTTCATATCTCTAGGATTGCAGAGGAGTTTATCATCTGGAATTCTGATGCTTTTAAACTTATTAATTTGAATGATAAAATTGTAACTGGATCATCTATTATGCCTCAGAAAAAAAATCCTGATCCTCTAGAATATTTAAGAGGTAAAACAGGCTTTATGTTTGGAAATCTATTTTCTATGCTTACAACATTAAAAGGGTTACCTCTTTCTTATTTTAAGGATTTACAAGACGATAAAGAAATTGTTTTTAAATCATTTGATCAATTAAAAAATTCCTTAATTATATTAAATGATGTTCTTAAAAATTTTTCACCAGATAAAAAAAGAATGATCGAACTAGCTGAAAGTGGCTATATTACATCAACTGATTTAGCAGATTACATGGTCAGAGAACTAAATTATCCATTTAGAAAAGCCTATTTACAAACAGCTAAAATAATTAATTTTGCTGAAAAAAATAAAAAAAAATTATCAGAACTCTCAATAAAAGAGATAAATAAAATTGAAAAAGGTTTAACCTCAGATGTTCTAAAAGTATTTGAACTAAAAAAATCTGTTAATTCTAAAGTTTCTTACGGCGGAACTTCTTTCGACAACATTAGGAAAATGATATTAAGTTACAAAAAGAAATAATTATGATTAAAAAAATAACTTTGATTACTATGTGCCTAATTTTATTAACTTCATGCGGTAGAAAAAATGATCCAAAATATGAGGCATCATTAAATAATAATGTTCTGAAATTTAATAATATTAATAATGTATTTAAAATGCCAATAAAAGATGAAATATATCAATAATATTTTTACAATTGAAAAATCCAGACTCACTAAAGTAATTAAAAAATTTGAAACACCAATTTTTTGCTACTCGGAGAAAAAAATTAATGAAAACATAAGTAACTTTAAAGATAGTTTTAAATCATTTTCTCCGATCATATGTTTTTCAACAAAGTCAAACTGCAATTTAGAAATACTCAAACTAATTAAACGAAGTGGATTAGGAGCTGATGTTGTCTCTAAAGGTGAATTAATGATTGCTCTTAAGGCAGGAATAAATTCAAAAAAAATAGTTTTTTCTGGAGTGGGTAAAACCAAAGCGGAATTGATTTATGCAATAGAAAAAAATATTTTATTAATTAATTGTGAGTCAAAAAGTGAAATACTAGAAATAGAGAGTATAGCAAAATCCAAGAATAAAAAGATAGACATTGGAATTAGATTAAATCCAAATACCGATGCAAAAACTATTAAACAAATCTCAACTGGTAAAAAAGAAAATAAATTTGGTGTTAATGAAAAGACATTTATTGAGGTTTCAAAATATATTAAAAATTCAAAATTTTTAAATCTAAAATGTTTAAGTGTGCATATTGGAAGCCAAATTCTTGATCATAAACCATACCAAAAAATGCTTAACGTTCTAGATAAATTTATTAAAAAAATTAACTTCAATTTTGAGTATATTGATCTTGGTGGTGGCATGGGTATTGATTATAATAAGGACGATAAAAAATTTAATTATAAAAAATATAATCAAATTATTAAAAAATTTTTACAAAAGCATAAATCAAAAATTATTTTTGAGCCTGGTAGATCAATTATAGGTGATACTGCAATATTAATTTCAAAAATTATTTATATAAAAGAAAATTCTAAAAAAGATTTTATTATTGTAGATGCAGCTATGAACGATTTTATGAGGCCTGCATTATATGGTGCTAAACATAAAATTATTCCATTAAAAAAAACTAATAAAATGACTAATAAAAGCTATGATTTTGTTGGTCCCATTTGTGAAACTACAGATAAATTCTTAACAACAAATAAATTTCAAAAATTGAATGAGAAAGATTATATTATTATTTGTGATGTAGGTGCATACGGCTCATCTTTAGCCTCAAATTATAACATTAGACCTAAACCTGCTGAAATTTTAATCAATGGTTCAAAAATAAACGTAATTAAAAAAAAACAAAAACTAAAAGATATAATTTAGTTTTTGACAAAAATGATAAGAAATCTTCTATTTTTATTTTTTTTCTTTCTAGGTATATCTATAATTTCAATAGTATTCCTACCATCATTAGTAATGCCCACTAAAATAGTTTTGTTCGGTGGGAAGATGATGGGAAGGTGGGCTGCTCTGTGCTTACAAATTTTTTTACAAACAAAAATTATTGTTAAAGGAAGAGATAATATTATTAAGAACGAAAAATTTTTTATTGCTTGTTCTCATCAATCAATGTTTGAGACTTTTTACCTACAAACAATTTTTAATGCACCAATATTTATTTTAAAGCAAGAGTTAATCAAAATACCAATATTTGGGTGGTATTTAGAAAAGATAGGTTCAGTTTCAATTAATAGAAATAAAATTAGCAAAGATAATTTAGGTCTAATTGATAAAATAAAAAATTCCGTAAAAGTTACTGAAAGGCCTTTAATTATATTCCCGCAAGGAACAAGAGTTTTGCCAGGTGAAATAGTTACTTTTAAAAAGGGGGTTGGTAGAATTTATGATGAATTAAAAATAAATTGCCAACCAGTAGCTATAAATTCTGGAAATGTTTGGCCAAAAAATGGAAAATTAACCTCAAAGCAAACAATAATTGTATCAATCCTCCCAGTAGTAAAACCTGGGATGAGCTCAGTACACTTTACAAATTATATTGAAGATAAAATATATAGTGAATTAAATTCGATGAATTAACCCTTCATTGGCATTACAACATAAATACTATCGAAATCAGCTGGATCTCTTATTAATGCTGGTGAACCTGTATCCTTTAAGTAAATTTCAATATGATCTCCATCCAGTTGAGAAGCAACATCAATTAAATACCTTGAATTAAAACTTATATCTAGTTCATGATCAAACTTAACGCTTAAACTTTCTTTACCATCGCCACTATTTGTATTGTTAACTGAAAGATCAAGATTACCTTTTGAAAGATTAAATTTAACACCATCCTTTTTATCCAGTGAAACGGATGCTACTCTATCTACAGAATTCAAAAATAATTTTAAATCAATTTCTAGTTTTTTTTGATTTTCTTTAGGTATTACCTGAAGATAATTTGGAAATTTTCCGTCAATAAGTTTAGATATCAATATACTATTGTTAATCTCAAACTTAATTTTTGATTTTACATTGGATATTTTTACTTCACCTTCATAGTCCTCTAATAATGAACAAAGCTGAAAAATAGTCTTCTTTGGTAATATTATCTGATCAAATTGGACTTTGTTTTGGAGTCTTATCTTGGATATAGACATTCTATGACTATCAGTAGCTGCAGCTGTTAAAAAAATTTTATCTTCAAGTTCTGTCTGATGTAAAAAAATTCCACTTAAATAATGTCTTGTTTCATCGTTAGATACTGAAAATTTACATTTATTTAAAAGTTTTAGTAGCTCTTTTGATTTAATCGAAAACTCATTTTCATTAAAATTTTCATCTGTTAAAGGAAATTCAGAAGCACTAATACAATTTAAATTAAAAACTGATTTATCTGACTCTAAATGTAATTTATTTTCACTAGGATTAGAAAAGTTAATTTTACTTCCAGATGAAAACTTTCTAACGATATCATACATTATCGATGAAGATGAAGTTGTTTTACCCTCTTCAATTATTTCGACATTTGGAATTTGATGAATGAAAATTAAATCAAGATCGGTAGCTGTAATTGTTAGTTTTCCATTACTTACATCCAATAATACATTTGAAAGTATTGGCAACGTACTTCTTTTTTCAATTACACCTTGACAATAACTTAAAGATTTTTGAAGGTCTTGTTGATTTAAACTAAACTTCATTTTCTTTATTATACAAAATCTTATTTTTTAAACTATCAATATTAATATTTAATTCGCTATCCTCTTTTCTCAATCTCTCTATGGTTTTAACTGAGTGGATTACAGTTGTGTGATCTCTATTAGAAAAAGATCTACCTATCTCTGGTAATGATTTAGATGTTAGCATTTTAGCTAGATAAATTGCAGTCTGCCTTGGTCTTACAAGATATCTTGATCTTCTTGGTGAAAGCATTTCATTTTTGCTAATTTTATAAAATTTACAAACTATTGTCTGTATTGTATCAATATTTACCTTATTTTCGGTAAGATTTAACAAATCTTTTAAAATTATTTTAACCTCCGACAAGTTCGGGACTTTATTATAAATCCTTGTGAATGAAACAATTCTATTTAGTGCTCCAACTAATTCTCTAATACTAGTTTTAATTTCTGTGCTTAAAAATTTTTGAATTTCCTCAGAAATAAGTACTTGATTTGAATAAGATAATTTTAAGTCATCAGTTTTAGATTTAATAATTTTATATCTAAGTTCATAATCAGGGTTTTGAATATCCACAACTAAACCACCTGAAAATCTAGATTTTATTCTCTCTTGAATCCTAGCTAGTTTGTTTGGTGGTCTATCTGCTGAAATTATTATTTGTGAATTTTTATCTAATAATGCGTTGAAAGTATGAAAAAATTCTTCTTGCATAGCTTCTTTACCATTCATGAACTGAATATCATCGATTAACAATATATCAGTATTTCTAAAGTACTCTTTAAAC
>CABYFX010000023.1 GCA_902518395.1 uncultured Pelagibacteraceae bacterium
AGTTTATACAACAACTCCAAAAAAACCTAACTCAGCACTTAGAAAAGTTGCTCGAGTAAGATTATCTAACGGCTTTGAAGTTACTGCATATATTCCAGGTGAAGGTCATAATTTGCAAGAACACTCAGTAGTTTTAATACGTGGTGGAAGAGTTAAAGACCTTCCAGGTGTACGATATCATATTCTAAGAGGAAATTTAGACACACAAGGTGTAGCGAATAGAAAGCAAAGACGTTCGTTATATGGAACAAAAAAAGGTAAATAACTATGTCTAGAAAAAGAAAAGCTCCAAAAAAATTAACTGTAATTGATCCAAAATACAAATCAACGATCATTCCAAAACTCATAAATTCAATTATGTACGATGGTAAAAAAACTATAGCTGAAAAAATAATTTATGATGCAATCGATAAAATTAAAAGTAAATCAAAAGACGAGCCTTTAAATGTTTTTAATGACGCTATCAACAATATAAGACCCTCTGTTGAGGTTAGATCAAGAAGAGTAGGAGGCGCAACCTACCAAGTTCCTGTAGAGGTTAAATCAAAAAGATCTCAGGCACTTGCTTTAAGATGGTTAGTTGATGCTTCAAGAAAACGTAAAGATAAAAAAATGTCAGATAAAATATTTAATGAAATATATGATGCTTATCAAAATAGAGGCTCTGCAATAAAGAAAAAAGAAGATACACATAAAATGGCGGAGTCTAATAAGGCTTTTGCTCATTTTAGATGGTAATAAATTATGTCAAGAACTCATAAATTAGATAAATATAGAAACATAGGCATCATGGCTCACATAGATGCTGGAAAAACTACAACCACTGAAAGAATTCTTTATTATACAGGCAAGAGTCACAAAATTGGTGAAGTGCATGATGGTGCTGCAACTATGGATTGGATGGAACAAGAGCAAGAGAGAGGTATTACAATTACATCTGCTGCAACCACTTGTTTCTGGAATGATCACAGAATAAATATAATTGATACACCTGGTCATGTCGATTTTACTATTGAAGTTGAGAGATCATTAAAAGTTCTTGATGGTGCTGTTGCAGTATTTGATGGTGTAGCGGGAGTAGAACCGCAATCCGAGACTGTTTGGAGACAAGCTGATAAATATAAAGTTCCTAGGATTTGTTTTGTTAATAAACTTGATAGAACTGGCGCTGATTTTTTTAGATGTGTAGGAATGATAAAAGATCGTCTTGGAGCTAAACCATTAGTGATGCAAGTTCCAATTGGATCAGAAGCTGCCTTGAAGGGTGTTGTTGATCTTATAAAAATGAAAGCAGTTGTTTGGAAAAATGAAGATCTAGGAGCTGCATGGGAATTAACAGATATACCAGACGATCTAAAAGAAATATCTTCTAAATATCGTCAAGAATTAGTCGAAACTGCAGTTGAACAAGATGAAAAATTAATGGAGGACTATCTTGGGGGTAAAGATATTTCTGATGAGGATTTAATAAAATGTATTAGAAAAGGATGTTTAGGGTTTGATTTTGTTCCAGTATTAACCGGATCAGCCTTTAAAAATAAAGGTGTTCAACCTTTATTAGACGCAGTGGTTAATTATTTACCAAGTCCTGAAGATATAGGTTCAATAAAAGGAACAAAACCAGGATCAGATGAAGAAATAGAAATGAAATTTGAAGATGGTGCACCATTTTCAGCTTTAGCATTTAAAGTTGCAAATGATCCGTTTGTTGGAAGTTTGACTTTTATTAGAATTTATTCAGGAACAGTTAAGTCTGGAACAGGTATTTATAATACGTCAAAAGATAAAGAGGAAAGAGTCGGTCGAATGCTATTAATGCATGCTAATTCAAGAGAAGACATTAAAGAAGCTAACGCAGGTGACATTGTAGCTTTAGCGGGTTTAAAAAATACAATTACTGGTCATACGTTAGCGAATAAAGAAACACCTGTACTTCTTGAACCAATGGAGTTTCCTGATCCTGTTATAGAAATAGCAGTAGAACCAAAAACAAAAGCCGATCAAGAAAAAATGGGTGAAGCTCTGGGAAGATTAGCGAAAGAAGACCCTTCATTCAGGGTAACATCTGATGAAGAGTCTGGGCAAACCATAATAAAAGGTATGGGCGAACTTCATTTAGATATAATAGTTGATAGAATGAAAAGAGAATTTAAAGTTGAGGCTAATGTAGGAGCACCACAAGTTGCATACAGAGAAACCATTTTATCACCTGCGGAAAATGATTACACGCACAAAAAACAGAGCGGAGGAGCAGGCCAATTTGCAAGAGTGAAATTAACAGTAGAACCTCTTGAACCGGGTAAAGGTAGAGAAATAGAAAGCAAGATAAAGGGTGGAGCTATACCTAAAGAATTTATTCCGGGAGTTGAAAAAGGTGTTGAAACAGTTGCAGATGGAGGAATTTTAGCAGGTTTTCCCCTTATAGATTATAAGGTAACAATAGTCGATGGATTACATCATGATGTTGATTCAAGTGTTTTGGCATTTGAATTAGCATCTAGACAATGTTTTAAAGAAGCATGTACCAAGGCTACTCTAAAACTATTGGAGCCAATTATGAGAGTAGAAGTTGTTACCCCAGAAGATTATATGGGCGATGTTATTGGAGATCTAAATAGTAGAAGAGGCCAAATAAACACTCAAGAACAAAGAGGAAATGCAACTGTAATAACGGCTATGGTACCTTTGGCAAATATGTTTGGCTATATAAATAATTTAAGATCAATGTCTCAAGGAAGGGCACAATATTCAATGTTCTTTGATCATTACGATAAAGTACCACAAAATGTACAAGACGAAGTTACAAAAAAAACAGGTTAAAAATGGAAAAACAAAATATAAGAATTAAACTAAGAGCCTACGATAATAAAGTATTAGATCAATCTACGGAAGAGATAGTAAACACGGTTAAAAGAACCGGAGCTAACATTAAAGGTCCAATACCATTACCGACTAAAAAGGAGAGATATACAGTCCTTAAATCGCCACATATTGATAAAAAAAGTAGAGAACAATTTGAAACCAGAACTCACAAAAGATTAATCGATATTATAGAACCAACACCAGCTACAGTAGAGGCATTAATGAAATTAGATTTAGCATCAGGTGTTGATGTGGAGATAAAAATATAATGAGTGAAATTGGATTAATAGGAAAAAAAATTGGGATGACTAGAGAATTCTTTAAAACTGGTCAATCAGTACCAGTGACTGTATTAAAAGTTGAAAAGGGAAGAATAGTACAATTAATAAGTAAGGAAAATAGAGGATACAATGCAATACAATTAGGATTTGGTAAGATAAAAAATTCTAAATTAACTAAATCCATGAAAGGATATTTTGCAAAAAAAAATACTGAAGCAAAAAAAATATTAAAGGAATTTAGAGTTAAAGATTTAGAACATTATAAAGAGGGTAACGAATTTGGAATAGAAATCTTTAAGGATATAAAATTTTTAGATGTAAAATCAAAAACTATTGGTAAAGGTTTTGCCGGTGCAATGAAAAGACATAATTTCGGGGGTTTAAGAGCATCACATGGTGTTTCAGTTTCACATAGAGCACACGGATCTACAGGTCAGAATCAAGATCCAGGAAAAGTATTTAAAGGAAAAAAAATGGCAGGTCATATGGGCGATAAAATGCGATCTATGCAAAATCTTGAGATAATCAAAACTGATTTAGAAAATGAATTGATCTACCTTAAAGGTTCAATACCTGGATCAAGAAACTCAGAAGTTATGCTTAAAAAAGCTGTTAAAAATATAAATAAATTAACAATCAGCGAAAAAATAGAAATTTTAGAAAAGTCAAAAAAAACTAAAGATAAAAAAAAATAGTGATATGAAAATTGATAAATTAAATTTAAATGGTAACAAAAACTCTATAGATGTTTCAGACAAAATTATTGCAGCTAAGATAAATGATAAACTTGTAAGCAACGTATTATATAAGACGAATGCAAATTACAAAGGCAGAAAGGCAAAAACAAAACAAAAAAATGAGATAACTGGATCTACAGCAAAAATTTATGCTCAAAAGGGAACAGGAAATGCGAGACATGCAAGTAAAAAAGCCCCAATATTTGTAGGTGGTGGTGTAGCACATGGTCCTAAAGGAGAATCAAATTATAAAAAAAGAAAACTCAATAAAAGCGAAAAAAAATTAAGTATAGCATCATTAATTACCAAAAAAAATAATTTAAAAGATCTAATTATTGTTGATGATTTTCAAAAAGAAATATTAAAAACTAAAGAGATGAACAATATATTGATTAAATTTGAAGCAAAAAATTCAATAATAATAGCTGATAAAAAATCAAAAGATAATATTCATAAGTCAGTAAGGAATATCCCAAATGTTAAAATTACAGATGTAAATCATTTTAGCTCTTACGATTTAGCTAAATATAAAAAAATTATTTTTACTGAAACATCAATTAAGGAACTTGAAAAAAGGTATTAATTATGGATAAACTACATTTATACGACAAGTTAATATCGCCTCTAGTTACAGAAAAATCAACTAATCTATCAGAGCAAAATAAAATAACTTTTAAGGTACACTCAAAAGCTAATAAAAAAAATTTAAAGAAAAATATTGAAAAAATTTTTAAAGTAAATGTTACTAAGGTTAATATTATAAATAAAAAAACTAGATTTAAAACAACACGGGGAAAAAAAGTAAGAGTTAAAGGGTTTAAAAAAGCAATTATAACATTAAAAAAAGGTCAAAACATTGACCTGACAACAGGAATCTAAAATGGCATTAAAAACATTTAAACCTTATACAAAAACTACAAGAGGAACCATCCTGGTTAGTAGAGAAGGCTTGTGGAAAGGAAAACCATATAAAGTCTTAACATCTCCAAATAATTCGTCAAAAGGTAGAAATAATTATGGAAGGATAACATCGAGAAATCATGGCGGTGGGCACAAACATAAATATAGACAAATCGACTTTTACAGAAAAAAAATAAATGTAAATGCAGTTGTTGAGAGAATTGAATATGACCCAAATAGATCTTGCCATATAATGCTTGTTAAATTTGATGACGGAGAAAGGTTTTATTATTTAGCACCAAAAGATATTAAAGTTGGTGATATAATTCAAAATGGATCAAACTCAGAAATAAAAATTGGTAATTGCCTTCCTTTAAAAGATATTCCAGTTGGAATAAATATACATAATGTTGAAATTAACCCAGGTGGAGGTGGAAAAATCGCCCGGTCTGCAGGAACATCAGTATCTATATCAGGCATAGATGGAAATTATTCGATAATTAAAATGACATCGGGTGAAGTAAGGAAAATAAATTCTAATTCAATGGCCACAATTGGTGTGTTGTCAAACCCAGATCAAAAAAATATTAAAATTGGAAAAGCGGGTAGATCAAGATGGTTAGGTATAAGACCTCACACGAGAGGGGTTGTAAAAAATCCTGTGGATCACCCACATGGTGGAGGTGAGGGTAAATCAGCTGGTGGAAGACATCCTGTTTCACCTACTGGTCAATCTGCTAAAGGATTGAAAACCAGAGATAATAAAAGAACAGACAAATTTATAATAAGAAGAAGAAAGAAGAAAAGGGCATAAATTATGGCTAGATCAGTTTGGAAAGGACCGTTTGTTGAAGAAAGCTTAATTAAAAAAGTTGATAAATTAAAAAATGATCCTCATAAAAAACCAATCAAAACATGGTCAAGAAAATCAACAATATTACCTGACTTTGTTGGGATAAGTTTTTTAATTTATAATGGAAAAAAATTTATACCAATAACAATTTCAGAGGATATGGTTGGACATAAATTTGGTGAATTTGCACCAACAAGACAATTCTTTGGTCACACACCAGCGGATAAAAAAGCAAAAGTAGAAGGTGGAGCAACGAAAAAATAATGTCAAAATTAGAAAAAAAAATAGATTCCAAGATAGTTAAGTCTGTAAATAAAAATGTCAGATCAAGTACTAGAAAATTGAATCCAATATTAAAATCTATAGTTGGAAAAAAAGTTGATATAGCAATAAGAGATTTATCTTTTTCAGAAAAAAGAATATCGAAAGATATAAAAAAAACTATTTCTTCAGCTGTTGCAAATGCTGAAAATAATTATCAATACGATATTGATAAATTAATAATAAAAGAGGCATACTGTGGAAAACAGGTTGTGATGAAACGTTTTAGAGCTAGAGCAAAGGGTAGAGCTGCTGAAATAATGAAGCCTTATTCAAATTTAACAATAATCTTAACCGAAAAAAATAAAGAAATGGAGAGTCATGGGACAAAAAGTTAATCCAGTGGGTTTGAGACTAGGTATTAATAGAGGATGGGATTCTGTTTGGTACGCAAAGAAAAAAGATTTCGGAGCCAATCTAATAGAAGATTTTAGAATAAGAGAGTATATCAAGAAAAATGTCACAAATTCTGGTGTTTCAAAAGTTATGATAGAAAGAACTTTAAAAAAATGTTTTGTAACAATTTATACTTCAAGACCAGGTTTTGTAATCGGTAAAAAAGGTTCAGATATTGAAAAAATTAAAGGAAACCTATCTAAATTAACTAGCAATGAGGTAATACTTAACATTAAAGAAGTAAAAAAACCTGAAACTAATAGTTATTTAGTAGCTGAAAATATTGCTCAACAACTTGTTAAGAGAGTATCTTATAGAAGAGCAATGAAAAGAGCTATGCAATCCGCATTAAGATTAGGCGCAAAAGGAATAAAAGTATCAATTAGTGGAAGATTAGGTGGAAATGAAATCGCAAGAACAGAATGGTTAAGAGAGGGAAGTATACCATCACATACATTAAGGGCCGATATTGATTATGCAGAAGCTGAAGCATTAACAACTTATGGAATAATAGGTATTAAAATATGGATTTACAAAGGTGAAATATTTACAAAAGAATTTAGCCAAGAAAGGAACAAAGCTTAAAAATGTTACAGCCAACAAGAACAAAATTTAGAAAAGCACATAAAGGAAGAATTCATGGTAACGCCTCTAGATGTAATATAATGAACTACGGATCATTTGGTCTAAAAGCAATTGCACCAGAAAGAATTATTTCAAGACAAATTGAGGCTGCTAGAGTTGCGCTTACTAGACATATGAAAAGACAAGGTAGAGTATGGACAAGAATGTTTCCAAATATACCTGTATCAAAAAAACCTACAGAAGTACGAATGGGAAAAGGTAAAGGATCACCAGAATTTTGGGCATGTAGAGTAAAACCTGGTAGAATATTATTTGAAGTAGATGGTGTGCCAGAACAAATTGCAAAGGAAGCTCTTTATAAAGCTTCCGCAAAATTACCAATAAAGTGTAAATTTATAAAGAGAATATAAAATGAAAAAAAAAGAAATAAAAAAATTAACCAATAAACAGAAGTTAGAAAATTTAGATAAGCTTAAAAAAGATCTATTTAATTTTAGATTTCAAAAAGTAAATGGTCAAATAAAAAATCCTGCAAAAATAACAGAAACAAAAAGAAATATTGCAAGAATAAAAACATTAATAGAGGTTAAAAATGCCTAAAAAAATATTAAATGGAATCGTAGTTAGTGACAAACCAAATAAAACAATTACAGTTTTAGTTGAAAGAAAGTACCAGCACCCTGTTCTTAAAAAAGTTATGAAAGCAAGAAAAAAATACAATGCTCATGATGAGGAAAACAAATTTAAAATAGGAGATAAGGTTTCGATAAGAGAAAGTAGACCTTATTCAAAGAATAAAAAGTTTGAAGCTATAGGAGAAATTAAGTGATTCAAGTTCAAACAGAATTATTTGTAGCCGATAATACAGGAGCAAAAAAGATTGAGTGTATAAAAGTCCTAGGAGGATCAAAAAGAAGATATGCAAGTATAGGTGACACTATTGTTGTTGCTGTTAAAGAGGCTATACCTAAAGGTAAAGTGAAAAAAGGATCTGTCCATAAAGCAGTTGTAGTAAGAGTTAAAAAAGGAATACATCGTAATGACGGGTCAAAAGTAAGATTTGACAATAATGCTGCAGTATTAACGGATGAAAAAGGTGAACCCATTGGCACAAGAATTTTTGGTCCTGTAACAAGAGAACTAAGAAGTAGAGGCCAGATGAAAATTATTTCACTGGCTCCAGAGGTTTTATAATGATCAAAAAAGGAAATAAAGTTAAGATTTTGACAGGCAAAGATAGAAATAAAGAAGGCGAAGTAATAGAATTAGATAGAAAGAATAATAGAGCAAAAGTTAAAGGAGTAAATATTGTTAAAAAACATGTCAAGACAACAAAAGAAAAAAAAGGTGGAATAATTTCAAAAGAAAATTTTATACATTTATCAAATTTAAAAAATATGGAAATTTCAAAAAACGAAGAGGCTAAAAAATAATGCAACCCAGATTAAAAGAAATAATACATAAAGAAATTAATCCAAGTTTGAAAGAGAAATTTGGATATAAAAATCTATACATGGGACCAAAAATAGAAAAAATTGTACTAAATATGGGTTTAGGATTGGATGGAAATGATAGTAAGATTGTAAATTCATGTCTTGAAGATTTAGCAAGTATAACAGGGCAAAAACCTGTAATAACCAAGTTTAGAAAATCGATAGCAAATTTTAAAACAAGAAAAAATACTAACTCAGGTTTAAAAGTTACTCTAAGAAAAAATAAAATGTACGAGTTTGTTGATAGGTTAGTAAATATAGCTTTACCAAGAATAAAAGATTTTAGAGGTCTCAATTCAAATGGGTTTGATAAATTTGGAAACTATACTTTTGGTATTAAAGAACAAATTGTATTTCCAGAAGTTAATTTTGATAAGGTCGATAAAATAAGAGGTTTAGATATTACAATTGTAATTAAATCAATTAATAAAGATCATAGTTTTGAATTACTAAAAAAATTAAATTTTCCATTTAATGAAAAGGGGGGAAACTAATGGCTAAAATAAGTGCAATAAATAAAAATAATAAAAGAATTAAACTTTCCGATAAATTCTACAAAAAAAGACAAATTCTTAAGAAAATTGTTATGGATAAAAAATTAACACTTGAAGAAAGATTTAAGGCTCAACAAAAATTATCAAAATTACCAAGAAATTCTGCAAAAATAAGAGTTAGAAATAGATGTCAAATAACGGGAAGACCACATGGTGTTTATCGTAAACTAAAAATATCAAGAATTGCATTAAGACAATTAGGATTAGAAGGAAAAATTCCTGGTATGGTAAAATCAAGTTGGTAGAAAGGATAATATGAGTTTAAGTGATCCAATAGGTGATATGTTAGCTAGATTGAAGAATTCTCAAATGAGAAATCATAAAGAGATATCGCTACCTTCATCTAAATTTAAAACAAGAATAGCTGAAATATTAAAGTCTGAAGGATATATAATAGATTACGAGGTTAAATCAGAACAAAATAAGCCAAATTTACATATTAGCTTAAAATATAGTTCAGGAACTCCTGTTATTAGTTCAATTGAAAGAGTTTCAAAACCCGGAAGAAGAATATTTTCAAGTGCTGAAAGTTTGCCAAAAGTAAATAATGGTTTGGGTATAGCAATCATTTCAACACCAAAAGGCGTTATGACAGATATTGATGCAAGAAAGCAAAAAGTTGGTGGTGAAATAATTTGTAAGGTATTTTAATGTCTAAAATAGGTAAAATAAATATTTCAATACCAGAAAAAGTGAAAGTTATATTAAGTGGTAATATGATTAATATAGAAGGACCACTTGGTAAAAAATCTTTAAGTATCGATTTAGATATTTTTGAACTAAGTATAAATGAGGGTAAAGAAGTTTCGATTAAACCAAAAGAAAAAAATCAAAACACAAAAAGATTATGGGGCATGAATAGAAGTTTAATAAATAATGCAATAATAGGTGCTAGTAGAGGATATGAAAAAATACTTGAACTTTCTGGTGTTGGCTATAGAGCTGCTTTAAAAGGAAATGTTTTAAACTTACAACTAGGTTTTAGTCATGATGTAAATTTTGAAATTCCTGAAGGTGTAAAAATTCAAGTAGAAAAACAAATAATATTAAAAATTTCAGGCACAGATAAGCAGCAAGTAGGAATGGTTGCTGCTAAAATTAAAAGTATAAGACCACCAGAACCTTATAAAGGTAAAGGTATTAAAGAACAGGGACAATATATACTTAGAAAAGAAGGTAAAAAGAAATAATGAAATTGAATAAAGTAGAAAGAAAAAAATTTCGAATTAGAAATAAAGTAAAAAAAGTTTCATCTAATGAAAGATTTAGACTGAGTGTGAATAGATCAAGTAAAAACATAAGTGCACAAATAATTGATGATTCAAAAAATGTGACATTGATATCTGCGTCTTCAAATACTAAAGAAATAAAAAAGCAAAAAAAAACAAAAAATGAATTGTCTGTAGCGGTGGCAGAAATATTAGCAAAAAAAGCAAAGGATATGAAAATTACAAAAGTATATTTCGATAGAGGCGTATATAAATACCACGGAAGAGTTAAATTATTTGCTGAAGAACTAAGAAAAAATGGAATGGAATTTTAATTTATGGAAAAAAATAATGAATTTGTAGAAAAATTAGTTCACATTAATAGAATAACTAAAGTTGTTAAGGGTGGTAGAAGATTTGGATTTTCTGCACTAGTCGTTGTTGGGAATCAAAATGGAAAAATTGGGGTTGCTCATGCAAAAGCAAAACAGGTACCAGATGCAATTAAAAAGGCTAATGAATTAGCTAGAAGAAACCTTGTGCAAATACCATTAAGGGAAGGTAGGACTATTCACCATGACATATTTGGAAAAGATGGAGCAGGTAAAATTAAACTTAGAGCAGCACCCAAGGGTACTGGAATTATAGCAGGTGGAGCTGTTAGAGCTGTTTGTGAAGTATTAGGAATTAAAGATATAGTTGCAAAATCTTTAGGAACAGCAAACCCACATAATGTAATAAGAGCATGTATGAAAGCACTTTCAAAACAAAATTCACCTAAAAATATTTCTTTAATTAGAAATAAAAAAATTTCAGAAATTATTGAGAAAAGAGGATAATGAGTATTTTAAATCAAAAAGTAAAAACTAATACTCCGAAAAAAAGACTTGGAAGAGGTATTGGCTCTGGGAAAGGAAAAACATCAGGAAGAGGTGTGAAAGGACAAAAATCTCGTTCTGGTGTAGCAATCAAAAGTTTTGAAGGTGGTCAAATGCCCCTTTACAGAAGACTTCCAAAGAGAGGTTTCAATCCTATAAATAAAAAAAAAATTGCAAAAATCAATCTAGATCAATTACAAAAATTTATGGACAACAAAAAAATCGATACGACAAATCTAATTAATTTAGAAATTCTGCAAAAAAATAATATTATTAGTAAATCTTATTTAAAGTTTAAAATTTTAGCAAATGGAGACCTTAAAACTAAAGTAGATATAGAAGCAGATTTTTCATCAATTTCTGCAAAAGCAAAAATTGAGAAACTTGGTGGCGTTTTAAAAATAAAAAATCCTAAATAAAAATTAATGAGTGAATCATCACAAACAAATGATTTAAGAAACAGAATCTTATTTACTGTTTTTATTTTAGCAATATATAGACTAGGAACTTTTGTTCCGTTACCAGGTATAGATCCTGAACAACTTCAGGTCATGATGGAAGGCAATCAAAAAGGTTTATTAGGAATGTTTAATGTTTTTGCAGGTGGTGCTGTTAGTAGAATGGCAATATTTGCACTAGGTATTATGCCATATATTTCATCCTCTATTATTGTTCAATTATTGACTGGTGTAACCGATTATTTTAAAAATTTAAAAGCACAAGGGGAAATTGGTAGACAAAAAATTACTCAAATTACTAGGTATGGTACTGTGCTACTTGCTACAGTTCAGGGTTATGGTTTAGCTGTTGGTTTGGAGTCCTCAGCAGATCTAGTTATAAATCCAGGAGTTTTTTTTAAAATCTCAACTGTTACAACAATTGTAGCTGGAACTATCTTTTTAATGTGGTTAGGTGAGCAAATAACTCAAAGAGGAATTGGTAATGGTATATCTTTAATAATTTTCTCTGGAATAGTGGCTGAAATTCCACGGGCTTTGGTTACAACTTTCGAACTTGGAAGAACAGGTGCAATTTCTACTTTAATGATAATATTTATATTTGTTTTATTAGTTTTAACAATTTTATTTATTGTTTTTATGGAGAGAGCTTTGAGAAAAATCTTAATAAATTATCCAAAAAGACAAATGGGTAATAAAATGTATGGTGGAGAATCATCCCACCTACCACTTAAAATTAATTCTGCTGGTGTTATTCCTGCAATTTTTGCATCTGCATTATTACTATTGCCTGTAACGTTCTCAAATTTTAATGTTTCACAAAATGAAACATTTTTAAATATTTCATCATACTTTTCGCAAGGACAACCTTTATATATGATATTGTATGCATCTGGTATTATATTTTTTACTTTTTTTTATACTTCTATAACATTTAATCCTACAGAGACTGCAGAAAATTTAAGAAAATATGGTGGTTTTATTCCTGGCATAAGACCTGGGGAAAGCACAGCGTTATACATAGATACAATTCTTACAAGACTAACAACTATAGGTGCTTTATATTTGACTCTTGTCTGCTTAATGCCAGAATTCCTAATAGCGAATTATCCAATACCCTTTTATTTAGGAGGTGCTTCTGTTTTGATTGTTGTAGTTGTTGCTATAGATACTGTTACACAAGTTCAAACAAGATTAATGAGTTCACAATACGAACAATTGATTAAGAAAACTAAATTTGGAAGATAGTTTAAGTGAATGTTATAATATTTGGACCACCAGGAGCAGGCAAAGGTACACAGGCCCAACATATAGTTGGAAAATTTAATTTATACCAAGTCTCAACTGGTAATCTTTTAAGAGAAGAAGTAAAAAATCAAACCGAAATAGGTAAAGATATCGAAAATATAATTTCTAATGGTGATTTTGCTACTGATGAAATAGTAAATGAACTAATAAAAAATATTGTGTTTGATCCATTAAGAAAGAATAAATTAATTTTTGATGGTTATCCAAGGTCATTGAGCCAAGCAGAAAATTTAGATTTACTTCTAAAAGATTCTAATCAAAAAATTGATTTTATTTTTTTCCTGAATGTTAACAAAGATACAATCATAAAAAGAATAAAAAAAAGAAAGATGCTAGAAATGAGATCAGATGATAATACAACAACTATTCTCAAAAGATATGATACTTATATGGAAACAACAAAACCAGTTTTAGATTTTTACTCAGGAAAAGCTAATTTTTATGAAATTAATGGAGACGAAAAAATAAGTGAAATATCAAGGAAAATTGAGCAAATTCTATCAGTTTAAGACATTGACTTTGAAAGAACTTCTTATATAAAAGGCTAAATTTTTATCTCAATATTATGGCTCGTATAGCAGGTGTAAACATACCACAAAATAAATTAGTTAGAATTGGACTAACTTACATTTTTGGTATTGGAGAAAAAAACTCAGCTGATATTTGTAATTCATTAAAAATACCAACTACAAAAAGAGTAAACGAATTAACAGACGACGAAATTTTGAAAATTCGTGAATTTATTGATCAGAAATTTACAGTAGAAGGTGATTTAAGAAGAGATATATCGTTAGACATTAAGAGATTAATAGATCTTGCATCTTATAGAGGCTCGAGACATAGAAAAAAACTTCCTGTCAGAGGACAAAGA
>CABYFX010000024.1 GCA_902518395.1 uncultured Pelagibacteraceae bacterium
TTCAAAAAGTGGTTCTTGAAAAAACAGGAACAAGATATGCAAGATCAGCTACCATTATTAATATAATTTATGCGGCTGTTTTATTTTATTTTAAAGAGTTAAATGATCTACCAATGTCAACAACTTGGGTATTTGTAGGATTATTATGTGGAAGAGAATTAGCCATAGCAACAATGAACAAAGAATATAAATTTGGTTATGTTTTTCCACTAATTGGAAAAGATTTTCTTAAAATGATCTTTGGATTAAGTGTATCTGTTGGAATTGTATTATCTATTCATTACATTATTATTCCAAATAATTGGTTTTAAATTTTTTACATGGTCTTGATAATTAGTTAGTAAGACCATATTCACTTAAAAAAATAATATCATACTTATTTGAAGTTTATTTTAATACATTCTGTATTATGACTTTGATACTCTTTTAATGTTTTAAGATTATTAAAATAATTTTATTCCAATTACTCCAAGAACTATTAAAAAAATAGATATAATTTTTTTTGATGATATTTGCTCTTTTAAAAAGAAATATCCAATTAAAATAGAAAATAAAATACTCGTTTCTCTTAATGCGCCAACAATTGGTATTGGTGCTTTAGTAAACGCCCATACTACTGTTATATAGGTGAAGTAATCAAGTGAACCGCCGAATATAAATATCTTTTTTCCATATTTTGCTAATCTTTGAATGATATTTTTCTCATTTTTTAAACGCATTATAAAAGTGTGCATTAATGCATTTATAACAAACACCCAGCTAATAAAGGAAATAGCTGACAAACTTACCCTTGCGCCATAACCATCTATCACAGAATACAATCCAATCCATAAACCAGTTAATAGTGAATATTGGATTATTTTTGAGTTTTTTTTAGATTTATCAAATAAGCTTAAAAAAATTATTCCTAAACAAATAATTAAAATTGAAAGAATAATAAAATTATCAAGTACTAAACCTAAAAATAAAATTGAAATTATAGTTGCAACCAAAGGTCCTGTTCCACGTGCAATCGGATAAACCTTTGTTAAATCTCCTAGTTCATATGCACTTAAAAGATACCATTGATATGCTTGGTGAATAATAATGCTTACAATTAAATATGGAATGCTCTCAAATGTAGGCAAAGGTAAGATTATTATTGCTGTTAAAGCTAATGGTAGACGACCTAAAATTACTCCAGATAAAGCTATAACTTTATCAGAATGTTTCTTAACCATTCCATTCCATGAGGCATGAGTAACAGCAGCGATTATTACCAAAATAAAGACGTTATTGTCCATTTTAAATATTAACTTAGACTAAAATTATTTAAAAAGAACTATTTAATTTTTGAGCGAATATAAGTTGATATGTTATCTATGATAAAAATTGTAACAAAAATTATAATTATTATTGCAGAAACTTTTTGATATTCAAACATTCTAAAAGAAGATTGAAGTTCGTAACCAATTCCTCCAGCTCCAACAATCCCAAGCATCGTTGCCATCCTTACATTCCTATCCAATATATATAAATTATTAGCAACGAAAGATGGAATTATTTGAGGAATAACTGCAAAAGAAATTATCTGGCCTTTTGTGGCTCCTGATGAAGTTAATGCTTCAACTGGTCCTTTGTTTATATGTTCAATATCTTCTGCATAAAACTTTGCAAGAAAACCCATTGTATGAAGTCCTAAAGCTAATACACCAGGTATTGCCCCAAAGCCTATTGCTATAACCAGTATCATTGCAATTATAAATTCTGGTATAGCTCTAAAAAAAATTGTTATAATTCTTGCAATTTGAAAAACAATAAAATTAGGAGCTAAATTTCTTGCAGAAAATAAACCTATTGGAATAGATAAAACAATAGCCAAGAAAGTTCCTAAAAAAGCTATCTCAATTGTTTCTAGCATAGCAACCATCAATTTACTAAAATTTGAAAAATCAGGTGGTAGCATTCTTCCTAAAATATCTGCAAAATATCCTGATGAATTTGTAAATAATTCTACATAATTAATTTCTAAATCTTCACTAATTAATACTAGTGATAATAATAAAATTATAATGGATAAGTAGGTTTTCCATGTCCATTGAGGTTTAATAAGTTTTTCGTAATTTTTGTTATTATTTATAACTTTTAATTTTAATATTTTATCATTCATAAAATTAATTATAGATACTTTGTATCATTTTTTTGTTTATTTTTTTCGACTCTTCATTGAAGTTAATTTTTCCATCTAATAAACCTATTATTCTATTTGAATATTTTGTAGCTAAGTCAATTTGATGTAAGTTACAAATAATTGTTATTTTATGTTCAACATTTATTTTTTTTAATAAAGAAAGAATAAGTTCAGCAGATTTTGGATCCAAACTTGATACTGGTTCATCTGCTAACAATAGTTTTGGTTTTTTAATTATCGCTCTAGCGATCCCTACTCTTTGCCTTTGACCACCTGATAATTGGTCAACTCTATCATAAGCTTTATTAAGTAAACCAACTGTATCAAGGGCTTTTAAAGCTTGGATTTTTTGATCTTTTGTAAAAAAATAGAATAAGGATTTGATGCTTGTTTCAGAATTTAAAATCCCTGTTAAAACGTTATTAATTGCAGAAAGATTATTAATAAGATTAAATTCCTGAAATATCATTCCAGTTTTTTTCCTAACTTCACTTAATGAGTTATTATCAATTTTATCATCATCAAATAAGATTGTGCCTTGATCAATTTTCTCTAAACCGTTGATGCTTCTTAACAAAGTTGTTTTGCCAGAACCGCTTGGTCCCAGCAAAGCAACAAATTCTCCCTCTTTTACGTCTAAAAAAACTCCATCCAAAGCTTGAGTGCCATTATTAAATGTTTTTTTTAGATTTTTAATTTCTAACATTTGTGAAAATTAATTATTATTTAATAATTTGATTACATTTCTTAAAATATTATAATTTTTATCTTCAACTGAAATATAATGAGACATTTTTCCTCCATAACCACCTATTTCACCATATTCATGTGCCTCTAGAACTGCATTTTTAATTTTTAATCTATGCTCTAAAGGTATTTTTTTTGAATATGCTAATGGTGGTGGTGGCACTTTATCAGACTTATGTATAATTCTTACATCCTTCTCTTGAAAAGTATTATCTTCTAAACGTGCTTCGTAGTTCCGGGAACTCATTCCACAAACATCAGATTTTTTGTTTAATACAGCTAATAGGCATGCATCATGACTACCTGCATAAAAAACATTTTTAAAATCGTTCTCGTTTTTAATTGAAAGATTTATTTTTGTTAGTTCAACCTGTGGTATCAAATCTCCACTTGTCGAGCCAATTGAATTAAGTGATAATACTTTGCCTTTTATATCTTTTAAATTTTTAATTTCACTATCATCCCTTACAACAAAATATGTATAATAACCTGCATCTTTTTCTCCAGGTCTAACGCCTGCAGCAAATGCCTCAGCATCAGCAATTTCTGCAGCTTTAACATAAGTTTTTCCTCCATACCAAGCTATGTGAGCTCTACCTGCTCTCATCGCCTCTACAGCTGCGTTATAATCTGTAACTTTAATAGTATTAATTTTAAAATTAGTAATATTTTCTACAATTTTAAGTAAACCCTCATAATCGTTTTCATCACCTTTTTCACTCGCTGGTACAAAAACCATATTATACTCAACAGCTTTTACTCCTGAAATAAACAAACTTAAAAATAACGTTAATACTAAAAATAATTTATTCATAATAATCTTTTTGTTATATTGTTCGCTAACAAAATAACACTTTAAATATAGACTCAAAGCTATAAAATCAAGAAAAATATTAAGTTTTTATGACAGTGAATTAATCAAATTCTTTAAGGGCTTTTTGGTAGTCTTCAACAGTGTCAATCTCTTTCCAGCCTTTTTCAATAATTACACAGTTAACTTTAACACCAACATCTACTAATTCTTGAATCATGTCTGTTAAATAGGCCTTTTGAAATGATTTAGCTCTTTGGAAAGGTTTATCCCAATACAATTTTTTACACCTGTGAAAATGAGACTTAAATATTTCGGTTCCTTCATTAGATAATTTAATCATACCAATAAATTCACCATGAACATCTTTTTTGCCAGTGTTAATTTTTCCAATTTTGATAACTTCATTATCAGAATTAAAAATAACATTTTCTGCTTCTGAAAGAGGATGTTCTTTTCTATTAACGTAATAACCTCTCCAATCTATATCAACAACAATTGAAATATCATGTTTAGATTCAAGTGCTCTTTTAACTACTAAAGGTTCAAATAAAATATCAGAATAAGATATTATAATATCTCCATTCAGAACTTTTTCAGCATAAAACATAGAATTAAGTATATTGTTATTTTTAAAGTCATTGTTGGTAAAATATTTAATACCTTTATAATTAATTTTATTTTTTTTGTACCCTCTCACAAGAGAGATATCCTCTATTCCATTATCTTTGTATGACGATATTTGCCTTTGTAGTAATGTTTTTCCACCAAAATCAAGCATACATTTAGGTAGTTCCTCTGTATGTTTTTTTAATCTGCTACCAAGGCCAGCTGCAATGATTAAAGCTTTTGTTTTATTTTTAAGTATTTTATTTTCTATGTTTGTTAAATCTTTTTTGGATAAATTTGTATCTTTTAACGTTCTCAATAATGAAATTATTTCGGGATTATCTTTTATAAAATCATAAACATCTGGTGCTATTTCATTTTTAGATGTACCTGCTAGATCATTTAAATATTTTAAATCAATTTTTAATATTGTAGATAATTTTTTTAATATATCAGCTTTTGGAGCAGGTCTTTTATTCTTTTCAATATCGTTTAAATATGAAGCTGATATTTTTATTCTTTTAGCAAGCTCTCTTTGACCAATATTTAAATTTATTCTTATTTGTCTTATAACTGATCCAAATTTATTTGATTTCATAATATTTATTTTCTCCCATAAATATCTTGATATCTAACTATATCTGTTTCTTTAAGTATTGATCCTACTTGAGCTTCCATAATTTTTACAGGTTTTTTTCCAGGATTTTGTATTCTATGAATTGCTCCTAATGCAATGAAAATATGATCATTAGGTTTTTTATTAATTATACTTTTGTTTAAAGTTATTCTTGGATTACCTTTAGTAACTAACCAATGTTCTGCTCTGTGATGATGTTTTTGAAGGCTTAATATACCTTTAGGTTTTACTGATAATTCTTTAATTAAAAACTCTTTTCCTTCAAATAAATTTAAATAACTCCCCCATGGTCTATAAAAAACATTTTTTTTCTTAAAGTGTTTTCTTTTATTTTTATCATATATCTTGAGTATCTCTTTCCAACTACCAAGATCAGACCAAGGTATATCTAGTTTAATAGCATTAATTTTATTTGTTTTCTCTAGTATTGCATAATCAAAAGATTTTTCGATTGATTTTTCAAAAGCTCTTTTATTTAAGTAGTAAGTATTATTTTTATATTTGCCTTTTTTAATAGCCTCAACACAACTTTTGTAAGTATTATTTTGATATTTTTTAAAGTTATTGATTATTGAGTCTTTTCTTAAATAAAACATCCCAGAATTCCAGTAACCTTTTTTCTTAATTACTTCTTTTGCTTTTGATAATTTTGGTTTTTCAATAAATTTTGTAACTTTATTTATAGATTTAATTTTTTTAGTTAAAAAATATCCATATTCACTTGAAGGATTTGTAGGTTTAATTCCAAAAATAAATAAATTTTGATTATCTAAATTTGGTTTATTTTTTAAAAGGGATTTATTTAAAATATTAGACCTTTCAATTAAATGATCTGCTGCAAAAAACATTAATGGTTGCTCTATTGGAATATCTTTTATTAATGCAGACGCTAGTATTGCTGGTGCGGTATTTTTTTTAGCTGGTTCTAAAACTATTTTAAACTTTTTTATTTTACTTTTTTTTAAAGCTAATTTTACTTGTTTTAAATATTTGAGATTTGTACTGATTATTGGAAAATCAAAAATTGGTTTATTTACTCTTTCTAAAGTTTTTTGAATTAAACTCCATCCACCAAAATCAATAAATTGTTTTGCTTGATGATTTTTTTGATTTGGCCAAAGTCTAGTTCCTGCCCCACCACAAAGTATTACAGGTCTAATTTTCATTAAATATCTGCGTAAGTTCTAACCTCGTTTTTGCCACCTGGATGAGTTGGTGCACCTTTATAAGCTGGTCCAACAGTTTGTGCATATTTCCACAAAGTACCATTACCAAAATTCATCTTTCTTGGTTTCCATTTTTTACGTCTTGCGCTTAATTCCTTTTTTGTAAGCCTTACGTTAATTGTACCCTTTTTAGCGTCTATATCGATGATATCTCCATTCCTTAAAAGGGCTATAGGACCGCCTACGGAGGCCTCAGGACCCACATGACCGATACAAAAGCCTCTGGTAGCCCCAGAGAACCTACCGTCCGTTATAAGGGCTACTTTCTCCCCTTTTCCTTGACCGTAGATTGCTGCTGTTGTTTGTAGCATTTCTCTCATTCCAGGACCTCCTATTGGTCCCTCATATCTAATTATAATAATGTCTCCGTCTTTGTATTTTCTGTTTATTACAGCTTTGTAAGCAGACTCTTCATTATCAAAACATCTTGCTCGTCCTGTAAATTGTAATTTTTTCAAACCTGCTATTTTTACAATTCCACCTTCTGGAGCTAAATTTCCTTTTAATCCAACAACTCCACCTGTTGGAGAAATTGGATTTTTATAAGATCTCATTACTTTTTGATTTTCTCTAAATTTTACATTTTTTAAATTTTCTCTCATGGTTTTACCTGTAACCGTCATACAATCACCATGGATATAACCACCATCCATTAATGTCTTTAATAACATAGGAACTCCACCTGCTTCCCACATATCTTTAGCAACATATTTTCCACCAGGTTTTAAATCTGCAAGATAAGGAGTTTTTTTAAATATTTTTGCAACATCCATTAAATCAAATTTAATTCCAATTTCATTTGCTATAGCTGGTAAGTGTAAACCAGCATTTGTTGATCCGCCTGTTGCTGCAACAATTGTTGCTGCATTTTCTAAAGATTTTCTAGTTACAATATCTCTTGGTCTAATATTTTTTGCTAACAAATTCATGACAGCTTTTCCACTTTCAACTGCATACTTATTTCTTTCAGCATAAGGTGCAGGTGTACCAGCAGAAAAAGGTAATGCTAAACCAATTGCTTCTGAAACACATGCCATTGTATTAGCTGTAAATTGACCTCCACATGCACCTGCACTTGGACAAGCTTTTAATTCTAATTTTCTTAAAGCATGAGCAGTCATTTTTTTTGAAGTATATTTTCCAACACCTTCAAATACATCAACGACAGTTACATCTTTACCTTCAAATCTTCCTGGCAAAATAGAACCGCCGTAAATAAAAACACTTGGAACATTTAATCTTACCATAGCCATCATTAAACCTGGTAATGATTTATCACATCCAGCTAATCCAACTAATGCATCATAACAATGACCTCTAACTGTAAGTTCTGTTGAGTCCGCTATTACATCTCTTGAAATTAAAGATGATTTCATTCCCTCATGACCCATTGCAATTCCATCTGTCACAGTAATAGTACAAAATTCTCTTGGTGTTCCACCAGTTGCTTGAACACCTTTTTTAACCGATTGTGCTTGTTTCATTAAATTAATGTTACAGGGTGCAGCTTCATTCCATGTTGATACAACTCCAACAAATGGCTTAGCAACGTCCTTTTCTGTTAAATCCATTGCATAGTAAAATGATCTTTGTGGTGCTTTATCTGCACCTATTGTTGTATGTCTACTTGGTAATTTCTTTTTATTAAATTTTTTCATTATAAACCTTTTAGAGTTAATTCTATTTTTTTAACATCTTTTTCTAAATTAGCAAAGTTGCTTTTCTCCTGCTCTACTATATTTTGTGGCGCACGGTCCATAAAGGATTTATTTGACAATCTAGTATCTATTTTTTTCATTTCTTGATTAATTTTTGTAATTTTCTTTTCTAAAGTTGTTTTAATCATATTAAGATCAACATCTTGATCAAAATATAACTTGAATACCTCACCATTAATTACAATGCTTGCAGATGATTTATTTAAATCTTTGTCATGAAAATTTTTTATTCTTCCATTTTTTTTAAATATATTTTCATTAGCTGATAAAAAATTTTTATATTCTTTATTTATATTCTCTGTTGAAATTTCAATGAATGAACCAGGGCTTATATTTAATTCATTTTTAAATGATCTTATCAATGTAATAAAATTAATGATATTATTTATCTCGTCATAAGATTTTTTTTCATGGTAATCATTTTCAAGCCAATTAGTATACATTAAGAATTCATCTCCATTTTTATCTAACTTGTTATTCAACCAAATCTCTTCTGTAACAAAGGGAATAAATGGATGAAGTATAATTAAAATCTCCCTAAAAATATAAGATGAAGTTTGTCTTAGTTCTCGAATTTCTTCCTCATTATTAGAGTTAAATACAGTTTTAGATAACTCTAAATACCAATCACAAAATGAATGCCATACAAACTGATAAATGTTCTTTGCTGCCTCATCAAATCTATAGTTTTTTAAACTGTTTTCTGTCTCGTTTTTAGTTTTAACAAGTTCAGACAATATCCACTTATTAATTGTTAATTTAAGATTTTCAGGTTTTTTAATGTCACTAAAATCACACTCATTTTGTCTTAAAAAATTGTTAGCATTCCAAATTTTATTTAAGAAATTTCTATAACCTTTGACCCTATCTTCTGACAATTTTACATCTCGACCAGGTGATGCCATTGATAAAAGAGTAAATCTTAAAGCATCTGCACTATATTTTTCAATTAGTTCTAAAGGATCAATTACATTGCCCTTTGATTTAGACATTTTTTGACCCTTTTCATCTCTAACTAATGCGTGAACGTATATATTTTTAAAGGGTTCTTCTTTTAAAAACTCGGTTCCCATCATAATCATTCTAGCAACCCAGAAAAATATGATATCAAAACCAGTAACTAGCACGCTCGTTGGATAAAATTTTTCAACTTCCGCTGTTTTTTCTGGCCAACCCAAAGTAGCAAATGGCCATAGACCTGAAGAAAACCAGGTATCTAATACATCCTCATCTCTTTTTAATTCTACATCTTTTGAATAGAATTCTTTCGCCTGTTTTTTACACTCATCCTCGTTTTCAGCTACAAATATTTTTCCATCAGGTCCGTACCAAGCTGGGATTTGATGTCCCCACCATAATTGACGAGAAATACACCAAGGTTCAATATTATCCATCCATTGAAAATAAGTTTTTGACCAATTTTCTGGAAAAAATTTAGTCTTACCATTATTTACTACTTCTTTGGCTTTAATCGCTAAAGTTTTAGCATCAACAAACCATTGTTCTGTTAAATAAGGCTCAATAATAGAATTAGATCTATCCCCATACGGAACTTTATTTACTAACTTTTCTATTTTTTTTAAAAATTTACCTTCTTCAAGATGTTCTAAGATTAATTTTCTTGCAATAAATCTGTCTAAACCTTTATATTGGTCAGGTGCATTGTCATTTATTTTTCCATCAGGAGTAAATATATTAATTACATCTAACTTGTTTCTTGTGCCTACTTCATAATCATTAAAATCATGGGCAGGGGTAATTTTTACTGCACCTGTTCCTTGTTCAGGATCAGCATAGTCATCTGTTATTATTTTTATTTTTCTATTAGCTAAAGGAATGGTCACTTGTTTTCCAACTAAATCCTTAAATCGATCGTCTTTAGGATTAACTGCTATTGCACTATCACCCAGCATGGTTTCTGGTCTTGTGGTCGCTATTGTTATAAATTTATCTGATCCTTCTATTGGATAATTTATATAATAAAGTTTAGAATTTACTTCTCGTTGATCAACTTCTAAATCTGAAATTGCTGTTTTTAAAACCACATCCCAATTAACAAGCTTTTTAGATTTATAAATTAATTTCTTATTATAAAGATCAACAAATACTTTTATTACTGACTTAGATAAATTTTCATCCATTGTAAAAGCATTACGAGACCAATCACAAGAACATCCAAGTTTTTTAAGTTGATTTATTATTATATCTCCATATTGATTTTTCCATTCCCATACTTTTTCAATAAACTTTTCTCTGCCTAAATCATTTTTTTTAACACCATCTTTTGCAAGTTTTTTTTCAACTAATGCTTGGGTTGCAATACCAGCATGATCTGTACCTGGTTGCCATAAAGTTTCATAATTATTCATTCTATGAAATCTCGTTAAAACATCTTGAATTGAGTTATTTAAAGCATGCCCCATGTGAAGGCTTCCAGTTACATTTGGTGGAGGGATTACAATTGAGAATTTTTTTGTATTTTCTTTGGGTTTAAATAATTCATTTTTTTCCCAATAATCATAGATATTATTCTCAACATTATTATGCTCATATTTATCAAAACTCATTGATTTGTTTTATAAATTAATCAAATTAATAAACAATAATGAAAATCATTGCTAAATTTATAGACTAATGATCAAAATGAATTATACAAATGTCGATTACCAAATATTTTATATTTGATGGCAACGTGGCGGAATGGTTACGCAGAGGATTGCAAATCCTTGTATCCCGGTTCGATTCCGGGCGTTGCCTCCAAAATAAGTATTGAGATAAATTTTAAAAAAAGTAAGTTGTGAGAAAATATTCCTCGGTAGCTCAGTTGGTAGAGCAGTTGACTGTTAATCAATTGGTCGCAGGTTCGAGTCCTGCCCGAGGAGCCAAATCAATTAAACAGCTTTAGAAATATTTATTTGTGCTATTTGTAAATTTTTACCGAATTTAATTTTTTGATCCTGAGTTAACTCTGAAAAAACTTTAACCAAGAAGTTATAGTTTACATTCATGTGACCCTCTTTTGATTTATCAAGATTTACTAAATATTCGGAAAAATCCTCAAAAAAATAATTAATCGGAACTTTTAAATAATTAGAAAGTTGTAATAATCTAATTGAACTCACGCCGTTCGTTCCTTTTTCATACTTTTGAATTTGTTGAAAAGTTACATTTATTGCTTTTGCTACCTTAGTTTGAGTTAAACCCAGTGCTAATCTTCTTAACTTGAGCTTATTGCCAAGATGTTTGTTAAAATTTTCTTCCATTTAAGACCCCTCTTTAAATAAAAATAATAACTGAGTTAATCTAAATCAAAAACTTTATGCAAGTAAAATAATTTTTAAAAAAATTGGTTTTTTTAAGATGTTGTAAAGTTGTCAAGTAACTTTTTATGAAGTCTTTAGAATTATTTTAAAGAATTTGGCTTAAAAAAAGCTTAGTTCTGTCACTCTTTGGGCTAGCAAAGAATTCTTTAGTTTCTGCCTTCTCGATTATCATGCCTTCGTCCATAAAAATCACTTCATCAGCAACTTCTTTCGCAAAACCCATCTCATGAGTCACAACAATCATAGTCATTCCACCTTTTGCAAGACTTACCATTGCATCAAGTACTTCTTTAATCATTTCTGGATCTAATGCAGATGTTGGTTCATCAAACAACATTATTTTTGGTTGCATACATAAAGCTCTTGCTATTGCACAACGCTGTTGTTGTCCACCTGATAGTTGTCCTGGGAACTTATTTGCTTGATCGTCTATTTGAACCTTTTTAAGTTGATCTAATGCTAGTTCTTGAGCTTCTTTTTTTGGCATTTTTTTTACCCAAATAGGTGCAAGTGTACAATTATCTAATATTGAAAGATGTGGAAATAAATTAAATTGTTGGAAAACCATTCCAACCTCTGCTCTTATTTTTTCAATATCTTTTGTTTTTTCTGATAATTCATTTCCATCAACAATTATATCTCCTTCTTGGTGTTCTTCTAATCTATTAATACATCTAATCAGTGTAGATTTACCAGATCCTGATGGACCACATACAACAATTTTTTTATTTGCTTCAACTTCTAAATTAATATTTTTTAAAACTTGGAAATCGCCAAACCATTTATTCATATTTTGAATTTTTATTATTGGATCAGACATTTATTATCTCTCAGTTTTATATTTCGCCTCTAAGTTATAACTATATTTGCTCATTGCATAGCATATAATCCAGAATATTATTGATGCAAAAATATATCCTTCCATGGCAAAGCCTAACCATTTTGGATTTGTTTTTGCTAACGCAAGCATCCCTGCTAATTCAGCTAAACCAACTACAAAGATTAAAGGTGTATCTTTAACTAATGCTAAAAAAGTATTAGCTATTCCAGGTATTACTAACTTTAGTGCTTGAGGTAAAATTACAAAAATATGCATTTTCCAATAACCCATTCCTAAGGACTTTGCTGCATCGTATTGACCTCTGGGTAATGATTGTAATCCTCCTCTAATAACTTCAGCACAGTAAGCAGCTTCAAACAATGTAATTGCAATAATTACTCTTACCAATTTATCCATAAAAAAATCTTCAGGGAGAAACATTGGAAACATTACAGATGACATAAATAATACCGTAATCAATGGAACACCTCTCCAAAATTCAATATAACAAATTGATATATATTTTATTACTGGAAGATTAGATCTTCTTCCTAATGCAAAAATCATACCTAGTGGGAAACAGAAAATTAGACAGAAAAAAGAAACTATAAAAGTAAGTGACAATCCTCCCCATGCTCCAGTCTCTACCCATTGTAGACCAAACGATCCACCAGATATTAAATAGTAAATAACTAAATATGCAATTACTGGATAAATAATAACATAATATAATGCCAAATATTTTTTCAAATTTTCTTTCATAAAATACCCAACAAAACCAAGTGCTATAACTAATATGAATGCAGTGTTTATTCTCCAATGAAATTCATTGGGATACATTCCATACATAAACCTTCTGAACCAAACTTTAATATATGTCCAACAAGCACCAGTGCCTGTGCAAGCATCTTTTGAATCACCAGAAATAGTAGCATCTAAAATCATCCAACTTAGAGACTGAGGAAGAGCTTTTATAATTGAAAATAATATCAATAGAGTTAATAGAGCATTAAAATTATTTGTATTTATATTTTTATTTAATAAATCCAAAGTTTTATTTCCTGAATAATCAATTCTCATCATATTTAATCCAATTAATCCTATGATTAATGGAAACAAAGTAGATAGGGAGCCAGGTAAAAAAGATGTTAAATTTATTTTTAAAAAGGCATTTGATATTACATCAATTAAGCTCACTAAAACTAAAAAAGATCCAATAATAGAGTAATTTTTAATATTATCTCTGTTAGGTTTTAAAAAATTAATTGTTTGCATCGTTTACTTTTCTTTAATTTCAATTTTTTTGTTATACCAATTCATTATTGCTGCAATAGCTAGACTAATAGTTAAATAGGTTAACATTGTTATTGAGACAATTTCGATTGCTTTACCTGTTTGCATTAAAGCAGTTCCTGCAAATACAAG
>CABYFX010000025.1 GCA_902518395.1 uncultured Pelagibacteraceae bacterium
GCCTAAAACTATTCCAAATATTTTTATTACGTTTATTTTCTCTCCATCAGCAAAGAAATGTGCGAGTATTGTTGCACTTATAGGTGTAGTTGACATTAAAATTGCTGCTAAGTTACTTTGAACTTTTTGAACTCCATATGCTATTAGGAAAAAAGGTATAACTAAATTGATGATACCAATTGCTGCAAACCATTTCCAATCTTTAGAAAAAGCTTCAATTTTTATTTTTTTAAAATAACAAAGTAATAATAGAGGTATCATTCCAAAAAAGATTCTTAAAAAAGCTATAGTTATTGGTCCATAAGAATATGTTGCAATTTTAATATTAAAAAAAGCTGAAGCCCAAAGTAAGGCTAAAAAAGTAAGAATGAAATAATCAGTAGCGTTTGGAGATTTCATTCAATTATGTCTTCTATTGATCCATTGGTTATTTTTATAAGATCTGCAAAATTTATTTTAAAAATGCAATTTGGATGTCCAGCCGCTGCAAATAAATCTTTAAATCTGTTCAAAGAACTATCAACTAATATCCGCAAGCTATTAGTGTGTCCTATTGGAGATACTCCTCCAATTGTATATCCAGTTTGTTCTTTCACATCATTAGGTGATGCCATGCTTAGATCTTTACTATTAAAAAACTTTTTTAATTTGTTTAATGAACATCTTTTGTCTCCAGAGACTAAACATAAAAAATAACTATCACCATTTTTAAAAAGTAAACTTTTTACAATTGCACCCACTTCACAATTTAAAGATTTCGCTGCATCAACTGCTGTTCTTGCTGTATTTTCTAATTCTGTGACTGATAAGGTCTCATCGAATTCTTTTAATGCTTTTTCAGCTCTTTTAACTGGTTCTTTATTTAATAAACTCATTATTTCAACTTAGGATTGATTGAAAATTCCAATTTTTTAAGGTTAATATACATGTAAAAAAAGCATAAGTGATATCTATTTAATAGGCATTATTTATCTTTTCTTAACTGATAAGAAAATTAAAAATTATAGGAGATAATATGAGCGCTAAGGACGTACTAAAATTAATGAAATCTAAGAATATTGAGTTTGTAGATCTTAGATTTACAGACCCAAGGGGTAAACTTCAACATTTAACAATGGATACAACTATCGTAGATGAAGGAATGCTAAATGACGGTGTATTTTTTGATGGATCGTCAATTGCAGGATGGAAAGCAATTAATGAATCTGACATGATATTAAAGCCTGATTTAAGTAGAAAAGTAATAGATCCCTATACATCTCATAATACTTTAATTTTATTTTGCGATATTTTAGATGCAGTTAAGAGAGATCCCTATGAAAGAGATCCAAGAGGAATTGCAAAAAAAGCTGAAGCTTATTTAAAGAAAACAGGAATTGGAGATACAGCTTACTTTGGTCCAGAGCCTGAGTTTTTTGTTTTTGATGACGTAAGAATTAAAAACGATATGAATGAAACAAGTTTTTCAATTGATAGCACAGAAGGTCCTTATAATTCTGGAAAATCTTATGATAATGGAAACATGGGTCATAGACCTGGAGTAAAAGGAGGATATTTTCCAGTACCACCAGTTGATAGTGCTCAAGACATGAGAGGTGAATATCTTAAAGGACTAAGAGATGTTGGAATTACTGTAGAAAAACACCACCATGAAGTTGCTCCAAGTCAACATGAACTTGGAATGTTATTTGGAACTTTGGTTGATCAAGCAGACAACGTTCAACTATATAAATATGTAGTTCAAATGGTTTCTCACTCTTTTGGCAAAACTGCAACTTTTATGCCTAAGCCTGTTAAAGGAGACAATGGTTCTGGAATGCATACTCACCAATCAATTTGGAAAGGGAAAACTCCAATATTTTCTGGTAACAAATATGCCGGATTATCACAAACTGCTCTTTACTATATTGGTGGAGTATTAAAGCATGCAAAAGCGATTAATGCATTTGCTAATGCTACTACAAATAGTTACAAAAGATTAATACCAGGATTTGAGGCTCCAGTTTTACTTGCATATTCTGCAAGAAACAGATCAGCATCTTGCAGGATTCCAATCACATTAAGCAAAAAAGGTGCAAGATGTGAAATAAGATTCCCAGATGCATCAGGAAATCCATATTTAACATTTGCTTCTATGCTTATGGCTGGAATTGATGGAATAAAAAATAAAATTGACCCAGGTAAATCTTTCGATAAAGACCTTTATGCATTATCAGAAAAGCAAGTTAAAAAAGTTCCAACTGTTTGTGGCTCTTTGAGAGAGGCGATGGAATCATTAGACAAAGATAGAGGTTTCTTAACTCAAGGCAATGTATTTACTGATGATCAAATAGATGCGTACATTGAACTTAAATATGAAGAAATTCATAATTTTGAACATACACCGCACCCTATTGAATTCGACATGTATTATAGCTGTTAAAAAGCTAATTTTTATGGGATTACCTCTAGTAATAGCAGGTATTCCCATATTAGAATTCTAATTTCATTCAATTTTGTTATCAAAAGGTATGACTAAAATCATATCAACATTAAAGAATATTATTGGTTATAAAAGATCTGAAATTAGGAGGCCTAAACGTAAAAAAAATAAAACTTATGCTATGAATAAAAGAGGACAGTATTGGTTTATTTCCTATTACCAATAATTAATTAAACTTTAAAAGACTCCCCACAACCGCACCTTTCAGTTTCATTAGGGTTGTTAAATACAAATTGGGAAGAAAATTGCTCCTTTTTATAATCCATTTCAGTCCCAAAAAGATACATTACAGCGGCTGGATCAATGAATACTTTTACTCCTTTATCCTCAATAACTTCATCATTAGGATTTATCTCTTTTGTATATTCCATAATATAAGACATTCCTGCGCATCCGCCCGATTTTACTCCAACTCTAACACCAATAGAGTCATTATCAGCAGAAGACATAATTTCTTTTATCCTGTTTGCTGCTTGATAGCTTAATGATATAACTTGTTTCGTCATAAGTTTAATTCCAATTTTGCTGCCTCTGACATCATAGACTTATCCCATGGTGGCTCCCAAACTAAATCTAAATCTACTTTATCAACTTCTTCTAATTGCATAATACTATCTTTAACTTCTTTAGGCAAACTTTCGGCCACTGGACAATTTGGAGTAGTAAGTGTCATTTTTACACTAATATTTTTTTTATCTACAGCGATATCGTATATTAATCCAAGTTCATAAATATTTACCGGTATCTCAGGATCGTAAATTTTTTTAATTTCCTCAATTACTTTTTTTTTTAATTCCATATAGTTACGACTCGGTGTTAGTGGTTTCCTTTGAGTTATCCATTGCAGATGTAAGAGTATGCCATGATAATGTTGCACACTTAACTCTCATTGGATATTGTTTAACACCAGATAGACACATTAATTTAGTTTTTTCATCTTCTTTTAAGTATTCTGATTTTAGTTCTGGATTTTCTTTTATCATTCCTAGAAAATCTTCAACAATCTCTTTAGCCTCGTGTTCATTTTTACCTTTGATTAAATCAGTCATGATTGATGCTGATGCCATTGAAATGGCACATCCACTTCCCTCAAATGAAATATCCTCGACTATTTTTTGTCCATTTAATTTTAGATAAACATGAACATTGTCTCCACATAATGGATTATGACCCTTGGCATCTTTATTAAATTCATGTGTTTTACCTAAATTCCTTGGATTTTTTCCGTGTTCTAAAATAATTTCTTGATAAAGTTCTTTTAAGTTCATTTTAAATTAAATATTTTTTTACAATTGTTAATAGAATCGTTTAACTTGTCTAAATCATCTTTAGTATTATAAATTCCAACTGACGCTCTTGCACTAGCAGGTATATTTAATTTATCATGTAATATTTGGCAACAATGATGGCCTGCTCTTATTGCAACACCATCTTCATCTAGTATTGTTGCAATGTCATGCGGGTGAACACCTTCTAATGTGAAAGATAGAACTCCACCTTTATTTTTTGGACTACCAATCAATTTAACAGAATTATTTTTTTGTAATAGCTCTTGACCATATTCAACTAAATCAGCTTCATGTTTCATTATGTTCTCTATACCAATACTTTCCATAAACTTAATTGACTGATCAAATGCAATAACTTGAGCTGTAGCCATGGTCCCAGCCTCATATTTATTTGGTAAATCACCATAAGATATTTTATCTTTTTTAACTTCTCTAATCATTCCGCCTCCACCTTGGTACGGTGGCAGTTCTTCTAACCACTTTTTTTTACCGTATAAAACACCTAGTCCAGTAGGTCCGTACATTTTATGGCATGATATTGCATAAAAATCACAATCTAAGTCTTGCATATCTAATTTGAGATGAGGAGCTCCCTGACAACCATCAATAACAACTATTATTCCTTTTGAGTGTGCTAAGTCTGCTATTTCTTTAACAGGCAATATTGCTCCCGTAACGTTAGACAAATGAGTAATTGCTATTACTTTAGTTTTAGATGTTATTTTTTTTTCAATCTCCTCCAGAGAAATGTCTCCATCATCATTTACCTCTGCAAAGTTAATTTTTATATTCTTTGATTTTCTCAAGAAATGCCAAGGCACGTAATTTGAATGATGTTCTAGCTCTGTGATTAAAATTTCATCACCTTCATTCAGATATTTTTGCCCTAGAGTGTTAGCTACTAAATTTAAAGCTTCTGTCGCTCCTTTAGTAAAAACTATCTCATTTTTGTCTTTAGCATTAATGTATTTTTGCACAGAAGATCTTGTATTTTCATACAAGTTTGTCGCTGCAACTGCTAAATAATGAACACTACGTCCAACATTTGAAAACTGTTTAGTATAAAATTCATTTATTTTATCTGCTACTACCTTTGGTTTTTGAGATGAGTTTGCACTATCTAAATAGACTAAATCATTATTTTGAATTTTTTCATCAAAAATTGGAAACTCAGTTTTGATATTTTCTATTTTCATTCCTTAATTCCAATCATATTTTTAATTAAATTTTTTACTTCCGAGTCAGTGATTTTTTCAACAACATCTAACAAAAAACCATTTATCAAAAGTTCTCTTGATTGTTGATAATTTAATCCTCTAGACATCAAATAAAATATCGAGTCCTCATTAAGACTACCTGATGCAGAACCGTGTGAACATTTTACGTCATCTGCGTAGATTTCCAACTCTGGTTTAGCATTAAACTCAGAGTCTTTATTTAACAATATTGCTTTACTTAGTTGATAACCATCTGTTTTTTGTGCTTTAGAGTTAACAAATATTTTTCCTTGATAAACTGCTCTAGAACTATCTTCTAAAACACTTTTTATAAGTTGATAGCTTTTTGTATTTTCCGTTAAGTGATTTATTATTGTTCTGATTTCATGATGTTTATTATTATTTGTAGAAAAAATACCATTTACAAAAGCTGATGAATATTCTCCATTTAAATTACAATTAATTTCATTCTTACAAAAATTTGATCCTGAAGATAAAATGAATGTTTCTGAAACACTATTTTTGCCTTGCTCAATATTATTGAAGGAATACTTAATATTTTTATTTTCAAATTTATCTAACTTGTAATTTTTTAAAATAGAATTTTCTTTTAAATCAAAGTTGTAAAAAATATTTAAGAAATTTTTTTCTGAAGTGTCCCTAAATAAATCAATCAATCTTAATGAACTATTCTCGTATAATTCAAAATTTAATCTTAAATTAATATTTTTTGACCAGATTTTAGAGTTGGTTGTATGATAGATTATAAGAGGCTTTGTTAATTGATAACCCTCTTTAACCACTATTTTAAAAGACTTGTTGGTAAAAGCACTATTTAAGTCAGATAAAGAGCTATTATTATTAAATTTATTGATAGTTTCCGACTGATCAATTATTTCTATTTGGTCTTTTTTTTCATAATCAAAATCAATTTTTTCTATTCTTCCATTAATAAATACTATTTTGTTATGCTCAAGACCATCTACGAATGCAGAAGTATCAACTTTATTGGTGGATGTATAGTCACTGTAAAAACTTAACTCTCCAATATTTTTTTTTATTATTTGATTAAGATCAGAAAATTTCCAATCTTCTTCTTTTCTATTTGGAAAACCTTTGTTTATAAAATTATCCAAATAAAATTTTTTTATTTCAATGTCTTTTTGAGATAAAGTTAAATTTCTAATAGTATTATCAAAATCTTTTTGTAACTGCTCTTTCATCTAGTGAAAATTTTCATACCCCCTTTTTTCTAGTTCCAAAGCTAATTCTGCACCACCAGATTTTACAATTTTTCCATCCATTAAAACATGTACAAAATCTGGTTTGATGTAATCAAGTAATCTTTGGTAATGTGTAATTATTAAAAACGAATTTTTATTATCCCTTAATGTATTAACTCCATCAGCTACAATTCTTAATGCATCAATATCCAGACCTGAATCTGTTTCATCTAAAATTGACAATTTTGGAGCTAATAACGACATTTGCAAAATTTCATTTTTCTTTTTCTCTCCACCTGAAAAACCAACATTTAGTTGTCTATTCAATTTTTCTTCATCAAATTTAAGTTCTTTAGATTTCTCCTTAACTAATTTTAAAAATTCTATAGCATCAAGCTCTTTCTCACCTCTTGCTTTTCTCACTGCATTTAATGAGGTCTTTAGGAATATATTTGTATTAACACCTGGGATTTCTAATGGATATTGAAAGGCAAGAAAAATACCTTTATGAGCTCTTTCCTCAGTCTCAAGTTCAAACAAATCTTTTTCCTCAAAAAGTATTTCTCCTGAAACTTCATATCCTTTTTTACCTGACAAAATATTTGATAGCGTACTTTTACCTGAACCATTTGGTCCCATAATAGCATGAACCTCTCCAGGATTAATATTTAGAGAAAATTCTTTTAAAATTTCTTTACTATCAATTTTTGCATTTAATTTATTTATTCTTAACATTAGCCAACACTACCTTCTAAGCTAATGCCAACTAGTTTTTGGGCCTCAACAGCAAATTCCATTGGTAATTGCTGTAATACCTCTTTACAAAATCCATTAACAATTAATCCTACCGCCTCTTCAGCACTCAAACCTCTCTGTTGACAGTAATGTAATTGCTCTTCACTGATTTTTGATGTTGTTGCCTCATGAGCAATATTGGATTCTGAGTTTTTGTTTTTAATATACGGAATTGTATGTGCCCCACATTTGTTGCCCATTAATAAAGAGTCACATTGAGTATAATTATTGGAATTTGCGGCTTTTGATGAGATATCAACTAACCCTCTATAAGTCATATCTGAGTGACCAGCGCTAATACCCTTTGATATTATTTTACTTTTAGTATTTTTTCCTAGATGAATCATTTTAGTTCCAGTATCTGCTTTTTGATGATTATTTGTAATAGCTATAGAGTAAAATTCTCCTACAGAATTATCACCCTTTAAAATACAACTTGGATATTTCCAAGTAATGGCAGAACCAGTTTCGACTTGTGTCCAAGAGATTTTGGAGTTCTTTCCTTTGCATAATCCACGCTTTGTAACAAAATTGTAAATTCCACCTTTTCCATCTTTATCTCCAGGATACCAATTCTGAACTGTAGAGTATTTTATCTCTGCATCATCTAATGCTACTAATTCTACATTTGCGGCATGTAACTGATTTTCGTCTCGCATTGGAGCTGTACAACCTTCTAAATAACTTACATAGCTTCCCTTATCAGCAACAATTAATGTTCTTTCAAATTGTCCTGTATTAGATGCATTAATTCTAAAGTATGTTGAAAGTTCCATTGGGCAACGTACACCTTCAGGTATGTAGGCAAATGATCCATCAGTGAAAACTGCAGAGTTTAAAGTTGCAAAGAAATGGTCAGTGACTGGTATAACCGAACCTAAATATTTTTTAACCAATTCAGGATGATTTTGAATAGCCTCTGAAATTGGACAAAAAATAATTCCCTGTTTTGTAAGTTCTTCTCTAAATGTTGTTGCAACGGAAACAGAGTCAAATACTGCATCAACTGCAATCCCATTAAGTCTTTTTTGCTCTTGCAGTGGTATACCTAATTTTTTGTAAGTTTCTAAAAGTTTGGGGTCTAAATCATCCAAGTTTTTTGGTTTATCTTTCATACTTTTAGGAGCTGAATAATAATATAAATCCTGGTAATCTATTTTTGGGTATTTTGGTTTTTGCCAATCAGGTTCTTTTAGCTGTTTAAATCTTTCATATGCTTTTAGTCTAAAATCTAGCATCCATTGTGGTTCTTTTTTAATATTAGAGATAAATTTTATAACATCTTCATTTAATCCCTTAGGCGCTTTTGTATTTTCAATATCAGTTGTAAAACCGTACTTATAATCTTTTAGATTATCAATTTCTTTTTGTCTGTTATCCATTTAAAGTTCTCTTATTAATTAAATCGCTTAATGTTTTTTGCTGGAAAAAATTATTTATATAATCTTCTAGCTCATCCCATAAATCATGCGTAATACATTTAGAAGATTTACCATTGCATCCACTCTCTGAATGTTTTTCACACCCAACTGTTTTTACTTTTTCATCGACAGCAATAAATACATCTGAAATTTTTATCTCAGAAGCTTGTTTCGATAATACGTAGCCACCTCTATTACCTCTAACGCTAGTAACAATTTTGTTCTTTTTTAATTTTGAAAAAAGTTGTTCCAAGTAAACAAGCGATATACCTTGCCTTAAAGATATATCTCTTAAAGATACTGGCTCTTTTAAATTAAATTTTGCTAGATCCGCTAAAGCCATTACAGCGTATCTACCTCTACTTGATAATTTCATATTTTCCGCAATTCATGGGACTTATATATACCCGACTATTTTAGTCAAGATTAATTGCTATTTAAAAACTTGCATTTTGTCACTCAATTTTGATAGAAAAAACCTTGTTTTTTTTTGAGATTAATAATCAATGGCATCAATAGATAATAAAATTGTAGAAATATTTATCCCAGGTCCAGCTGGAAGATTAGAAGCTAAATATTTTAAAAGTAAAAAAAATACTTCACCAATTGCTTTAGTTTTACATCCTCATCCTCAATACGGAGGAACAATGAATAATAAAATTGTTGTCGATATATTTCAAACATTTGTAGAAAATGACTTTTCAGTTTGTAGAGTAAATTTTAGAGGTGTTGGTAAAAGTGATGGAGAGTTTGATAATGGACAAGGAGAACTTGCTGATGCAGCGGCGGCATTGGATTGGCTAGAAAGAGAACACTTTGACAACTCTCAATGTTGGATTTCAGGATTTTCTTTTGGATCTTTAATTGCAATGCAATTACTTATGAGAAGACCAGAAATAAATAGGTTTGTTGTAGTTTCACCTCAACCCAATGTTTATGATTTCTCTTTTTTATCACCATGCCCTACATCTGGCACTATGATTTATGGAAAGAAAGATGAACTAGTTCCAGTAGAACATATAAATGATTTAAACAAAAGACTTAGTGAACAAAAAGGTATAAAAGTAGAATTTGAAGCTATACAGGATGCAAACCATTTTTTTTCTAAAAATAATGAAGTTTTAATAAAATCTTTAAATAAATATATAAAAAAAGAAACTGCTTTATACTAATTATGAATTTTTAACAATAATTCCTCCAACTGAAGGTTCTTTACAGCTAGTAGTGGATGGAAATGAAATAGGAAGTCCTAAATATGATCTAATTGCAAGAAAAGCAAACGCTTGGGATTCTATATAATCACCATCAATATTTAAATCATCAATTTGAAATATTTTATTATCAATTTTACTTTTTAATGAATTAATTAAAAATTTATTTTTCCTACCACCGCCGCAAACACAAACATCATAAACTCCAATTTTTTTTGATATTAATTCAGTTGTTAAATCAGTAATTGTAGTTGTTCCATTTTCCAATGAAAGGCCTTTTGCAAAAGAAATATCAAAATCATTTGTATCAAGAGATCTCTTAGAATTAATTTTACTGTAAAAATAGTTGTCCAAGTATTGATCGAAAATAAATTTGTCTGTTTTTCCAATCTCTGCAAAATTTCCATTTTCATCAAAAAGTTTATCCGAACTTTTCCTTATCCATTTGTCAATTAAACAATTTCCAGGTCCTACGTCCCTGCTTGTAATTTTAAAATCTTTATCAATTTCAGTAATGTTTGCAATTCCACCAATATTTAATATTGAAATTGGAATTTTTATTTTATTTTTACTAAATAAATTTTTTATTAGAGCAAGATGATAAATTGGTGATAAAGGTGCGCCCTCCCCTCCATTTTTAATATCGTTTTGTCTAAAATCGTAAACTACAGTTTTCTTTGTTATTTTTGATAAATCAATTCCATGTCCGATTTGTTTAGAAATTTTTTCATCTGAATTATGATAAATTGTATGACCATGAAAACCTATCAAGTCAAAATTAATTCCTTTAGGTAATTTATTAACAATATCCGCGTGAAAGTTAGTAACTTGTATCTCTAAATCTTCAATATCAGATGAATATCTAAGTAGATCTTGTCTTTCTGAAATATTTTCTTTTACTCTATGAATTTTATTTGAGAGACTTTTTGGATAAGGATCAAATCTATTAAATTTGATATTAATAATGTCTTTACCGTTAGAACTTATAACAGAAGTATCTACACCGTCACCAGATGTTCCACTCATAAACCCAAGTGCAGATAAATATTTTTCCATTCTTATTTTTTTTTATTAAAATATGTATATTGTAAGATTATAGACCTATGAATAATTTTTTAAAAGAATTTAAAGAAAGAGGGTACTATTATCAATGTACCAATGAATTAGAATTATCAGATTTATTGAACAAAGAAAGTGTTAACGCATATATTGGATTTGATAGCACAGCTCCTAGTCTACATGTTGGTAGTTTATTGCAAATAATGTGCCTTAGACTTTTACAAAAACATGGACATAGACCAATTGTTCTTTTAGGAGGAGGAACAACAAGAATTGGAGATCCATCTGGAAAAGAAGAAACTAGAAAAATACTTTCTGAAAAACAGATAGAGAGTAATATTAATAATATAAAAAAAGTTTTTAAAATATTTCTTAAAACAAACAATCCGAAATTGAAACCAATTTTTGTCAATAACTATAAATGGTTAAGTAAACTTAACTATATAAATTTTTTAAGAGACATAGGTAGACATTTTACAATAAACAAAATGTTAACATTCGATAGTGTAAAATTAAGACTAGAAAGAGAACAATCATTAAGTTACATGGAATTTAACTACATGATTTTACAGGCATATGATTTTTATGAACTTAATAAATCTAATAAGTGCAACCTTCAAATTGGTGGATCAGATCAATGGGGAAATATAGTAAATGGAGTAGAGCTTATTAAAAGAGAATCAGGAAATCATGTATATGGTCTAACTACACCGCTCATAACATTGGCATCTGGAACTAAAATGGGTAAAACCGAAAAGGGCGCAGTATGGCTAAATAAGGAAATGCTATCACCATATGATTATTGGCAGTTCTGGAGAAACACAGATGATAGAGATGTATTAAAGTTTTTAAGAATGTTTACCGATTTATCTTTAGACGAAATAGATAATAAAAAAAATAAAAATATTAATGAATTAAAAATATTACTAGCGAATAATGCAACAACTATGTTGCATGGGAAAAGAGAGTCTGAAAAATCTAACAAACTTGCAAAAAATACCTTTGAAGAAAATTCAACAGGTGTAAATCTTCCTGGGATAAAAGTTACAAAAGACGTTTTATCAAAAAATATTGTTGAACTAATCTCATTTATAAATAAAGATATTTCAAAATCTGAAATAAGAAGATTGATTAAGTCAAATGCAATTAAAATAGATAATAAAAATATACTTAATGAAAAATATATTATTGATAACAGTTTGTTCTCAAACAAAGGATTTATAAAATTATCAATAGGAAAGAAAAAACACTTTAAAATTACAAATTAGTCCCCTTTAATTTTTTCAAGAGTCCTAGTTATAAATCTTGGAGTTAAAGTTTTTATTGGATTGACTGTACTTTTCAGACCATCTGGTGGTCCCTTTATCTTAAAGCTTACACCAAAAACTCCCTCACCAGTTTTGCTGCCGACTAAAATGTTTCCCAATAAAGGAATTTTTGCTATTGATTTATTGATTGTTGTTGCCGGTACTAAAGTTCCTTTTAAACTTGTTATTCTATCTTTTTCAATGTACCCCTCCATCATTATTGAAATAGCAGGACCAATTGCATACATCTCATCGATTTCTGTAAGATTATTTTTTGACTTAAAATCCATTTCAAACTCATCGAATCTTATTCCTTCCCCAGTCAGAAGATCAGCGATACCCTGCAATGATGCAAGTGTTAGTATTTTTGCCAGTACTGGAACTTCCTTAACTTTAAAATTGGTAATTTTGAGGTTTGATCTTGAGTTATTTTCAATTTTAATTGAATTTAATTTTAATTCACCCTCCTCAAAACCCTTTATAAACTTGTAATTATTTATAAATGGTTTTGGTTCTTGTATGAAAATATTTGTAATTTTTTCGTTTTTGATAGTTGTTCTATAGGAATAGGAAAATTTTTTTTTATTTTCAAGAATTGCATCAACTTTTGCTAAAAATAACTTATTATTCTTTATATCTAATTCTCCAACAAATTTTTCAAGATATGAATTTTTTTCTAAATATATTTTATTAAGATTTAATATTACTGAAGTATTGATATTATCAAACAATCTGGAAAATTTGTTTTTTTTATTACTTTTCAATAATGTTTCAAGTAATTCTTCTCCATCAACTTGGTGTCCAATAAAATCATAGTTATTTGAGATTTTTTTTATTTTAAAACTATTTAAAATTTGTTTTTTGTTTAAAAAGTTTACATCAATTTCATCTAAACTTTTTATTTTAAAATCATTCGAGATATTTAGATTTTTAAATAAAACAAAATTTTTATTTTCAGTAAAGTTTATTTTTTCAAAGTTCAAATTATTTTTTGATTTTTTTATTAAAATCTCTAGCTTTGAAGGTATACTATTTTTTTTGAAGTAATTAATATCAGATATATTCAAAGTACAATTATCTAAAGCTACTGAAGAATATAGTTCAAATTTATGTTTATTACCTTTAAATTTAACAAAAAAATTATCTGTCTGATTTTTTAATGAATATTTTCCATCTAACTTTAAATTAATCTTTTCATTTGAATAATCTAATAATATTTTTGGATTCTTTATAACTAGTTTATTTTCATAATTTTCAAAATATTTTTTTATTAAACTCGATTTATAATTAATATTTA
>CABYFX010000026.1 GCA_902518395.1 uncultured Pelagibacteraceae bacterium
TAATCTTCAAATTTCCGAGAAGCAAAAATATGAAGTTTTATCTGACAAAAATAGAATCAGAGAATGGAAAACTCCACCCCAAAGAGGAATAATAACTGATTATTTTAATAATATTATCGCAGATAATCAAAGAGTTTATCAAGTTCATTTATCTCTTGAAGAAGTTTCCAATTTTACTAATTCAATTTTTAAACTTAAAAATATTATAAGTCTTAAAGAGGATGAAATAAAAAAAATATATGATAAGAAACAAAAGTCTAAGCCGTGGGATACTATAATAATTTCTGAAAATTTATCATGGAACGAATTTTCTAAATTAAATTTGTATTTGCATGAATTGGATGGAGCGAAACCAGTTCTATCTACCTCAAGATACTACCCTTATTCCAATGATTTAGTGCATGTTGTTGGTTATGTTGGTGATGCAACAACTCAAGATATTCAAAATAAAAAAAAAATAGAGGAAAACTTTGTGCCAGGTTTAAAAGTTGGAAAAATTGGTATTGAAAATTCAAAAGATAATGACCTAATAGGTAATCATGGAACTAAAAGATATGAAGTAAATGCATCAGGAAAAAAAATAAGTGAAATTAGTTATAATAAAGAAACTCAAGGTGAAAATTTAAGAACCACCATAGACTTAGAAATTCAGCAATTGGCTCAAGAGTTACTAAAAAATCAGGCAGGCTCAATATGTGTTATGGATATATACACAGGTGAAGTAATTACCATGGCATCGTCCCCAACCTACGATCCAAATAAGTTTACGCATGGAATAAGCACTAAAGATTGGAATGAAATTAAAAATAATAAGTTAAGACCCTTACTAAATAAATCATTAGCTGGATTATATTCCCCTGGATCAACTATAAAACCCTTGGTTGCACTTGCTGCACTAGAATATGGGATAATAGACACAAAGTTTAAAGTAAACTGTAAAGGCCATGATCATCCATATGAATTGTATGGAGAAAGATATCATTGTTGGAAAAAAAATGGTCATGGATGGATGAGTATGAGAAATGCTATTAAACAGTCATGTGATATTTACTTTTATGAAGTCGCAAGGCTCTTAGGCGTAGATAAGCTCTCATTAATTGCAAAAAGATATGGCCTAGGTTCAAAAGTCTTAGAAGATTTTTTTTCAGAAGAAAAAAAAGGAATTGTCCCCTCAACTAAATGGAAAAAACAAGTTTTAGATCAGTCTTGGTATCTTGGCGAAACTGTAATTACTGGAATAGGACAGGGTTACATACAGACTACCCCACTTCAATTATGTTTAATGACAGCGCAGTTGGCTAATGGAGGCTTCAAAATTAAACCAAATTTAATTTATGACAAAGAAATAGATTTAGATATTATTAAATCAAAAATTGAAGGTGAAAAAAATAAATCTGTAAGTCAAAATATTTTGAAAGATCATGTATTTAAATACTATGAAAGACTTTACAGAAATCCAAATAATTTAAAGTTAGTTCTGGATGCAATGTATGGGTCAACCAATGAACAGTTTGGAACCTCCTTTAAATCTAGACACAAAAAAGATAAATATAAGTTTGCTGGAAAAACTGGAACTTCTCAAGTTAAAAGAATTACTGATCAAGATAGAGAGCTGGATTTAGACCTTGAAGAGATAGAATATAAAAGTAGAGATCATGCTTTATTTATTGCATTTGCGCCCTATGATAAACCAAGATATTCCCTTAGTGTTTTGATAGAGCATGGAGGCTCTGGTAGTAAAGCAGCCGCTCCAATAGCAAACAAATTAATAAAAAAAATTTTAGATAGGCATGAATTAAGAGAAAAAATTAGAAAAGATTTAAAAAATATTGCATGATACTCTCGACCTCACTAAATTCTACTAGCTACTCATTTATTGATAAACTAAAGGCTGTTGATTACTTTTTAATATTAATTGTTGCCATAATAGGTTCAATGAGTGTTTTTTCAATTTATTCTACAGAAAGTGGGAACTTTTCTTTTTATACTAAAAATCATCTAACTAGATTTCTAGTATTTTTTTCTATGTTTTTAGTTTTGTCATTTGTAAGAGTTTCATTTTGGTACAGACAGGCATATATTTTTTATATTCTAGGAATTTTACTTCTATTACTTGTAATTTTTTTTGGTATTTCAGCATCAGGATCTAAACGATGGATAAATCTTTTTATAATGAACCTTCAGCCTTCAGAACTAATGAAAATTGCAATAATAGTTTGTTTTGCAAGATATTACCATCGTATTCAAAGCTCAGATATTCAAAGTTATAAATATTTATTACAACCAATTATACTTTTGTTGATACCTTGCTATTTAGTTATAACTCAACCTGATTTAGGAACAGCAATTTTAATAGCAGGAAGCGGGTTGGCTATTATTTGGTTAGCAGGACTTAATTTAAAATATTTTATATATGCAGGATTAATATTATTGGTCTCATTACCTTTTGTAATTTCAATTTTAAAACCATATCAAAAATCAAGAATATTAACTTTCTTTAATCCAGACAGAGACCCTTTGGGTGCAGGTTATCAAATAATTCAATCTAAAATAGCAATTGGTTCAGGAGGATTGTTAGGTAAAGGCTTCTTGCAAGGTACACAAAGTTATCTTGAATTCTTACCTGAAAAACATACTGACTTTATTTTTACTCTTTTCTCTGAAGAATTTGGCTTTGTTGGTTCAATAGTATTAATTTTATTATACACATTATTAATTTACCGAATAATAAGGATTGGTTTTTCTAGTAGATCATTTTTTGCAAAACTTTACTGTTTTGGTTTTGCATCCGCTTTATTCTTATATATTTTTGTAAATATAGCTATGGTAGTTGGGTTGTTGCCAATAGTTGGAGCACCACTTCCTATCATGTCATACGGAGGATCATCTATGTTATCAATAATGCTTGGTTTAAGTATCGTAATGAGCTGTAAAATTTACAGTCGAGATCCAATCAGCAATTAAGATATTGTAAACAGTTATACACCGCGATCAAATAACATCTATAATAATTTATCCCACTAACTATATTTTTTATTATGTCAGAAAAAATTTTAAAAGTTGGTATAATAGGTGCAGGAATCCAAGGTGTCTGTAATGCTCTTTTTCTTCAAAAAAAAGGCTATCAAGTAATTTTGTTTGATAGAGATGAGCCTGGAAATGCAGCCTCTTATGGTAATGCAGGTCATTTTTCTCCTTATGCATCAGTCCCTTTAAACAGACCAGATATTGTAAGTGATGTTCCATCAATGCTTATGAGCTCAAGAGGACCTTTGGCACTTAAATGGAATTATGTTCCAAAAATGATCCCTTGGTTTTCAAAATTTTTAATGAATTGTACTAATGATAAAATGATGCATACCGCAAAAAATATGCATCAAATTTTAGATCAATCCCTATTGGCTTATGATGAATTATTTGTAGAGATAGATTTAGAAGGTTTAGTTGAAAATAATGGAATTTTATATGTTTGGAATGAAAAAAATTTAAAAAGTAGGGAACTAGAAATAAAAATTAGAGACGATTTAGGTGTTAAACAACAGGTGGTAAATAAAAAAGATATACATGATCTAGAGCCAAATTTAAAACCATTTTATCATGGAGGTGTTTTTTATGATTATGCAAGGCATGCAAGAAATCCAAAAAAAATATTAATAAAGCTATTTGAAAATTTTATAAAAAAAGGTGGAAAGTTTTTAAAACTAAATATCCAAGATTTGAATTTTGACGAGGAAAAACCTATTTTAAGATCGGAAACCCAGAGATTTGTTTTTGATAAATTGGTTATTGCATGTGGTGCGTTTTCAAAAAAACTTACTGATAAACTTCATGAAAATATTCCACTAGATACTGAAAGAGGGTATCATGTTCATTTTAAAGGTTTTGATCATTTAATTTCTAGGCCAGTGGTTTATTCTAATAGAGGGTTTGGAATGTCACCAATGGATCAAGGGTTAAGAGTAGTTGGTACTGTCGAGTTTGGTGGTCTAGAAAATGCTTTATCAAAATCCAGGATCAAAAACTTAATTTTAAATGCAAGGGATATGCTTGACGGCTTACCTGAGCACAAAGATGAGTGGTTGGGGTTTAGACCTACACTGCCAGATTTTTTACCAATAATTGGACCATCAAAAAATTATAAAAATGTTTTTTACTCGTTTGGTCATCATCATTTAGGATGGACTTTAGGTGCAATTTCTGGAAAAATAGTATCTGGTATGATTGCAAATGAAAATACAAATATGGATTTAAAACCTTACAGTTCAGTTAGATTTGCCTAATAAAGTTAAATAGTGTGGAAATTAAACTTGAAGACAAATATAAATTAAATAAAGGCACTAGATTCTTAACTGGTGCCCAAGCCCTTGTTAGAGTTCCAATTGTTCAAGCAAGAAGAGATAAACAAAAAAACTTAAATACTGCATGTTATATCTCCGGTTATAGGGGATCTCCTCTAGGTGGCTACGATCAGCAGATTTTAAAAAACAAAAAATATTTGAATGAAAACAATATTTATTTTCAACCAGGAATAAATGAGGAACTAGCTGCAACTTCTTTATGGGGAACACAGCAAGTAAATCTTAGAAAACAAGATAAATATGATGGGGTTTTTGGCATATGGTATGGTAAAGGGCCAGGAGTAGATAGAGCGGGTGATGCTTTAAAACATGTAAACTTAGCTGGTACTTCAAAATTTGGTGGTGTCATTGCTTTAATGGGTGATGATCATATATGCGAGTCTTCTACAACCTCTCATCAAAGTGAATTTGCAATGATTGATGCGATGATACCTTTTTTTAATCCAAGTGGTGTTCAAGAAATATTAGATTATGGAATAATAGGAATCGAATTATCAAGAAAAAGTGGGTGTTGGGTAGGTATAAAGTGTGTTCATGATAACGTGAGCTCAGGAGCAACTGTTGACTTAGACGAAAATAGGTTAAATCTTTTAGATATTTCAAGTGAAAAATATCCATCGGAAGGATTAAACATTAGACTTAAAGACACTGCACAAGCAAAAGAATATCGGCTACATCACCATAAAATAAAATATGTAAAAGAATTTTGTAAAATAAATAATTTGAATAAAATTATTTTCGACTCAGAAAAGGCAAAAATTGGAATAATTAGTACTGGAAAGTCTTTTTTAGATACAAAATTAGGGCTAGAAAAAACAGGAATAAATGAAGATGTTGCTAATCAAGTAGGAATTAAATTTCTTAAAATTGCTATGCCATGGCCATTAGAGGAAACAATAATTGAAAAATTTTCAGAAAATTTAGAAAAAATTATTGTTGTTGAAGAAAAAAGATCAATCATTGAAACACAAGTCAAAGAAATGTTATTTAATAAAAATTTAAATATAAAAGTAGTTGGAAAAAAAGACGAAAATAATAATGATTTATTTGTTTCCTCTGGAGCTTTAGACCCAGGAGAAATAGGTTTAAAAATCTTTGGAATAATTAATTACCTTAACTTACCAGATGAAGTGCATAATCTTTCAAAAAAATTAAAGTCTTTGAAAGAAAAAACTAATTCAAATATCTCTTTAAAAAGAGTCCCTCATTTCTGCTCTGGGTGCCCTCATAATACTTCAACAAGAATACCAGAGGGCAGTAGAGCAATTACAGGTATCAGTTGTGCATACCTTGTAGAACACATGGAAAGAGATAATGAAGGTTTTTCACAAATGGGATCAGAAGGTGCAACTTGGGTTGGTGAGTCTGTATTTAGTAATACAGACCATGTTTTTCAAAATATGGGAGATGGGACTTACATCCATTCAGGAATTCTATCTATAAGACATGCAGTTGCAGCAAACACTAAAATGACATTTAAGATTTTGTATAATGATGCAGTTGCTTTAACAGGAGGTCAAGCATTAGATGGATTACCAACAGTTGCTCAAATGTCTAAACAACTTGAAGCAGAAGGTGTCGAAGAAATTGCAATTATCACGGATGAAATTGAAAAATATAGTGACAGAGAAGATTTTGCAAGAAATTCTAAAGTTTATGATAGAAAAAATATTATAGATGTTCAAATTGAATTGAGCAAAATTAATGGAACAACTGTAATAATTTATGATCAAACTTGTGCAGCTGAGAAAAGAAGGAGAAGAAAAAAAGGTATCTTAGAGGAACCTAAGAAAAAAATTTTTATTAATAAAGACTTATGTGAAGGTTGTGGAGATTGTGGAATTCAATCTAATTGCGTTTCTATTGCACCTGTCGAAACTGAGTTTGGAAGAAAAAGACAAATTGACCAATCTTCTTGTAACAAAGATTACACATGTGTAGATGGGTTTTGTCCAAGTTTTGTAAGTCTTGAGGGAGATATAAAACTTAAGAAAAATTATGACGATAATTTGATTAATAAAATAAATTCAAATATAGACGATCCAATATTGCCGGAAATTACTAAGTCTTTTGGAATAATGATTGCTGGAATTGGTGGTACAGGAGTTGTTACAATTGGAGCTGTGCTTGCAACCGCTGCCCAAATAGATGGAAAAGGATCAGGGGTTTTAGATATGACTGGATTAGCACAAAAAGGTGGAGCTGTTAAAAGTTTCTTGAGAATTTTTGAAAAACCAGAAGATGTTGGAGCAATAAGATTATCTTATGGGGATACAAACCTACTTTTGGGATTTGATTTACTTGTATCAAATGATTTAGAAATAATAAAAACCTTAGATAAAAAAATTTCAAAATTAATAATTAATACAGATGAAGTTATGCCTGGAGACTTTACGAGAGATAAAAATTTCTACTTACCTTTCGACGAAATGAGAGATAATTTAATTAATATAGTAGGTCAAGAAAATATAAAATTTATATCATCAAATAAAATTACATCCAAGATTTTAGGAAATTCAATATTATCTAATATGTTTAATGTTGGAGTTGCGTATCAATCAGGCCTGATACCAATTTCAGCTTCATCGATTGAAAAAGCAATTGAATTAAATGGTGCAAGTGTAAAAGATAATATAGACGCATTCAGATTTGGCAGACATTATGAAAATTTAAAAGATGAGGTTTTAGATATAATTAAAGATGAGCCTGAAATATTAGAAGGTTTTGAGTCAAAATATAAGAATAGATTTAAATTTTTAGAAGATTACCAAAATATAAAATATGCTGAAAAATTTGAAGAACTTGTTAGTTACGCAAGAAAGATAGATAAAAATATAGGAAATGGAAGTCAATTCTCAACAGCAGTCTTAAAAAATTATTTCAAATTAATGGCATATAAAGATGAGTATGAAGTATCTAGATTAATGACAAATAAAAAATTCGTAGATGATGTAAATAAAAACTTTGAAGGTGATTTTAATTACAACTTTTATTTAGCTCCACCAATCTTCAGTAAAAAAAGCAAAGTAGATGGCAAATTAATAAAAATAAAATTTGGTGGATGGTTATTTAATGTATTCAAATTACTTTCAAAATTTAAATTTTTAAGAGGTACAAAACTTGATCCATTTGGCTATTTAAATGAAAGAAAAAAAGAAAGAGAATTAATAAGAGATTATAAGCAAACAATTACTGACATAGGAACAAAAATAAATAAATCAAACTATGAAACGGCAGTTAAAATAGCATCAATACCTGATCAAATCAGAGGTTTTGGACATGTTAAGGAAAAGAATATAAAAGAAGCTATAAACTATAGAACAGATTTACTTAATTCTTTTCATGAAAACACTTAGCCCTTTATATTTAGCATCTCTTTATTTGGTTTTAGCTTGTTTATTTTGGGCAGGTAACTTTATAGTAGGAAAAGCCGCAAGTATTATTGACATTCCTCCTATATCCTTAAATTTTTATAGATGGTTTTTGGCTTGGTTAGTTTTACTACCATTCACTTATAAAGAATTGTTAAATAACAAAAAAATTATAATAGATAATATTTTTTTATTTTCACTTTTAGGAATTTTAGCTGTGACAGTTTTTAATTCAGCTCTTTTTTACTCGCTGAGACATACCCAAGTTATTACTGGAGTGCTTATGATATCAACAGTGCCAGTTATGATTATATTATTTTCATCTTTACTTAGAATTGAGAAAACAAATTCATTTCAAATAATAGGAGTATTTCTCTCACTTACAGGTGTTTTTTTTATAATAACTAAAGCAAATTTAAATAATTTATTAAATTTGTCTTTTAACAAAGGAGACATTTTTGCATTAATCGCAATGTTTGCATGGTCGCTTTACTCGGCTCTTTTGAAAAAAAAGGAATTCAATCTATCGCCAATTTCTTTATTACAGGTCGTTATTACATTTGGAGTAATTTTTCTTATACCAATGTATTTTATTGATTATAGTTTGGGCAGTGTAATCAAATTACAATCCTCTTTTTATTTAGTTTTATTCTATGTTGTTTTTTTCCCTGGTCTAATCTCATTTCTGTTTTGGATAAAAGGTGTAAAACTTATTGGGGCTAATAGATCTGGAGTTTTTCTTCATTTGATGCCAATTCTAGGTGCAATAATGGCTATGATAATTTTCAATGAAAAAATTTTATTTTATCATTTCTTAGGTGCAATTTTTATAATTGCTGGTATTACAATCTCGAACAAAAAAACTCAAAATGCTTAAGGTAGCCATTTTAGACGATTATCAAAACGTTGCTCAAGAATTTATAGATTTGAAAAATCTTTCATCAAAGTTTGATATTGAGATTTTTAGCGAACCTTTTGAAAATGAAGATGATGCTATTGAAAAATTAAAAGAATTTGAAGCTCTTCTTATCATGAGGGAGAGAACTATAATAAGTTCAAATCTCATTAAAAATTTAAAAAAACTAAAATATATTTCAACAAGCGGAATGAGAAATAAAGCAATAGATCTAGAGGCAGCAAAGAAAGCAAAAATTATTGTTACTGGAAGTGAAATTAATTCAAATCCAACATGCGAGTTAACATGGGCTTTGATTTTAGGCCTTGCAAGGAATATTAAAGTTGAGGTTGATAATATGTATCAAGGTTATTGGCAGACAACGGTAGGGATTGAATTAAAAGGTAAAATTTTAGGAGTTATTGGTTTAGGAAAAGTTGGATATCAGGTTGCTAAAATAGCAAAAGCTTTTGGCATGCAAGTTATGGCTTGGAGTGAAAATTTAAGTCTAGATAAGTGTAAAGAACTTGATGTTTTGCCATCTAGCAAAGAGGATCTTATTCAAAACTCTGACTTTATTTCAATTCATGTTCAAGGAGGCGAAAGATACAAGGATTGTATAAAGCTTGCTGAATTTGATAAAATGAAAAAAACTGCTTTTCTAATTAATACTTCAAGAGGTCCAATTGTAAACGAAGACGATTTAATTATAGCTCTTTCAACTAATGTAATTGCTGGAGCTGGTATCGATGTTTATGATAAAGAACCTCTACCCAGTGGTCATAAATTGAGATTTGTGCCTAACGCACTTTTGCTTCCACACTTAGGTTACGTCACAGCTGAAAATTATTCTATTTTTTATACACAAATGATTGAGAATTTAGAAGCCTGTGTTGCTGGTAAGCCTATTCGAGAAATAAAGTAAAGTGGAATTACCAGTTGTAAATCATCCTGATTATGAAGCAAAAATTGGTGATGATAATAAATTTCCAATTAAAAAGTTTAGCGAATTAGCAAGTTTTCTTAAAAAACAAAAGGTAGTTAATAAGTTTTATAAACCTGATCCATGCTCAGTAGATACACTAAAAGAAGTTCACTCGGAGGAGTATATTTTAAAAATTAAAAATAAAACATTAGAGCAAAGATTGGTTAAAAAAATAGGTTTCCCTTTAGTTGATAGTGTGGTCAGAAGATCTTTAGTTGCTACAGGTGGAACCGTTTTGGCCTCTAAATTAGCAATTAATTATGGAATAGCTTGTAATACAGCTGGTGGAAGTCATCATGCTATCTATGACGAGGGAGCTGGTTTTTGTGTTTTTAACGATGTGGCTGTTGCTGCAAAATACCTTTTGAATAGAGGACTAGCTAACAAAATCCTTATAGTTGATTTAGATGTTCACCAAGGTAACGGAAATTCAGAAATATTTAAAAATGAAAATAACGTTTTTACATTTAGTATGCACACAAAAGTAAATTATCCACCGATTAAATCAAAAAGTGATCTGGACATTGAACTTGAACAAAACATGGAAGATAATGAGTACTTAGATATTTTAAAACAAAATTTAATTTTTTTAAACGATTTTAATTTTGATTTTGTTTTTTATATCGCAGGAGTTGACATTCATTTAGATGATAGATTGGGTAAGCTTAAAATTACTGACAAAGGAATTTATAAAAGAGATGAGATAGTTATTGGAAACTTTTTTAAAAGAAGAGTTCCTATTTGTGGAGTTTTAGGTGGTGGTTACAATAAAGACTTTAAAAAACTTATTGAATTACATGCAAGTTTGCATAAAAATTGTGCTAAATATTTAAATGACAAAAAATAATCCAAATTTAACTCATCAACAAAATAAAGTATTATTTGAAGAAGCAACAGAGCCACCAGGATCAAGCGAACTTAATTTTGAAAAGAGAGAGGGAAGTTATCATTGTGCAAACTGTGGAGTGAAATTGTTTGAGTCTAACACTAAGTATGAAAGTGGCTCTGGTTGGCCATCGTTTTATGAGTCTCTACCTGATGCATTTGAAACTACAACAGATTATCATATCGGTTATGCCAGAACCGAGTACCATTGCAAGAATTGTGGAGGACATCATGGCCATATATTTGATGATGGCCCACAACCAACAGGAAAAAGATACTGTAATAATGGAGTTTGCTTAGTTTTTAAACCTAAATAATTGATTTCAAATTATGAATATAATTGAAATACAAAACAAGATCATCACTGAAAAAATCAAGTTAAAAAATAAGTCGAAAAATTATTTAAGTAATTTTAAAAATATTGAAAAATATATTCAAAAAGAAGTTGAGTTAATTAAACGTTTTGAGAATTTGATTATCCCAGAGATAGAATTTAAAAATATTTTAATTGAAAATGAAAGGACTATTAATGAAAAGGTTCTGAAACGTGGTTGTGTAATAATTAGAAATGTTTTCGGCGATAAAAAAATGAAAGATCTTAATAAAAATCTAGAACAATATGTTTTAGAAAACAATTATTTTGAAGATCAAAAAAAAAAAATAGGTATAGATAAATATTTCAGTGATCTCAAATCAGGAAAACCTCAAATTTTTGGATTGTATTGGTCTAAAGCACAATCAGAAATTAGACATTCTCAAGAAATGGAAAAGGTTAAAAAATGGCTAAATAATCTTTGGAATTATAAGTACAAGGATAAAAGTGTTTTTGATCCAAATAAAGAACTTGTATACGCGGATCGAGTAAGAAGAAGAGAACCAGGAGACGATACATTGGGGTTATCACCACATTGCGATGCTGGATCGATTGAAAGATGGACTGATAATGCATATCAAAAAATTTATAATGATATTTTTTCAGATAATTTCGAAAATTATAATCCGTTTGATGCAAAATATAGAGATGAAACAATTGAATTTGAGTCACCTGCGGTAGCGCATGTATTTAGAACATTCCAAGGATGGACAGCCTTAACAGAACAAGGTCCAAATGATGGAACTTTACAATTAATTCCTATTGCCAAAGGAATGGCATATGTTTTAACAAGAGCTTTGCTAGATGATGTACCTGAAAACGAGTTATGCGGTTCAAAAGCAGGAAAAGCTTTATCAATAAATGAAAAATATCATAGCTTATTATTAGAAGGTTTAATTTCAATTCCCAAAATGTATCCTGGAGATACTATTTGGTGGCACCCTGACGTTGTGCATGCTGTTGAGGAAAAACATATGGGTAAAACTTTTTCAAATGTTATTTATGTAGGTGCAACTCCATACTGTAAAAAAAATATTGATTACATAAAAAAACAATCAAAAAAATTTATTGAAGGTAAAAGTCCACCTGATTTTGCTGCTGAAGATTATGAAGTAAATTATAAAGACAGAGTTACAATTAATGATTTAAGTGAACTAGCTAAAAAACAATTAGGTTTAGTTGATTGGAATTAATTTACTTTAAAGATGCTTCTAGTTGACCATTTTTTTCGAGATCTCTTAACTCTTGGTAACCACCAATATGCTCATCATTAAAAAAAATTTGAGGTATTGTTCTTTTTCCATTTGCTTTTTGTATCATTTCATCTCTAAGCTCTGGACCTGTAGATACATCAATAACTTTGTATTCAAGATTATTTCTATTCAGTAACCTTTTTGCTGCATCACAAAAAGCACACATTGGGCCTGAATACATGGTAATATTTTTCATACTTTAGATATAATTATATTTTTATAATTTACCAGTTAAGAATTTCATTTTTCTTAATTTTTACTCTTATTTGTTTTCTTGAATATTCAAATTTTTTTCTATGTTTAATACTTTGTGAATTTACTCTTTTTCTCCATAACCTAAAAGATGAAGGCTTAAGACTTCTTCTCATTATCTTAATTACATCAGATTCAGTTTTGCCTGTTTTTTTTTCTATCTCCTCAAATGTTATTCTGTCAGCCCAAGCTGCCCAGATAACCCAGTCTGGACTTCCTGGTTTTGGCTCTGGATTTTTGACTTTGGTTGTAGGCCTGTGACTTTTTTTCATAGATTTTTCAGCAAAACTTTAAATAAATTTTAATGCAAATTTTAATGCCTATGATATTATCACTTTTAGATAGTCCTATCTAGCCATCTTTAGCTCCCGGTTTTTTAGGACTATCCTTAAATGCTCCCATTAAATTATTTCCTATTTCTTCAAATCATTCTTTTCATGTTTATCACTCCTGGAACACCTAGAATTGTAATCATTTCGTACTCAATGAATTACGGTGTTAAGAAATGTGTGTGGACCGCACTGGGAGATGTTACTGCAAATATAATTCAAGCAACACTTGTTATATTTGTTATTGGTTCATTTATCTCTGATAATCCTAAATTATTAAATATATTTAAGTGGGTTGGAATATTTTATATTTTATATCTT
>CABYFX010000027.1 GCA_902518395.1 uncultured Pelagibacteraceae bacterium
TTTACAGGATCCCATGGTACCTTTCACTCTGAACAATCTATTAAATATGGAACAAACTTAGTTGGGGGCGTAACACCAAAAAAAGGTGGACAAATTCACTTAGAAAGACCAGTGTTTAACACAGTTAAAGAAGCAAAAGATGCCACTGGTGCTGATGCAACAATGATATATGTGCCTGCAAAGTTTGCTTCATCAGCAATCATTGAAGCCATCGATGCATCTATTCAATTAATTGTTTGTATTAGCGAAGGAATACCAATTCTAGATATGTTAAAAGTAAAAAAAAAATTACAAAATACTAAATCAAGATTAATTGGTCCAAACTGTCCAGGAATAATTACACCTAATGAATGTAAAATTGGAATAATGCCAGGTAATATTCATAAAAAAGGTTCAGTTGGAATTGTATCTAGATCAGGAACGCTAACCTATGAGGCAGTTGCTCAAACAACCGAGAACAATCTTGGTCAATCAACATGTATAGGAATTGGTGGGGATCCAATTAATGGAACTAATTTCATTGATTGCCTTGATTTATTTTTAAATGACGATCAAACAGAGTCTATACTAATGATTGGAGAAATAGGTGGAACTGCCGAGGAAGAGGCTGCAGAGTTTGTCAAAAATCACAAAATTAAAAAACCAATAGTTGGATTTATAGCAGGGGTAACTGCTCCTCCAGGAAGAAGAATGGGACATGCCGGAGCAATTATTTCAGGTGGCAAAGGAAGTGCTGAGGAAAAGATAAAAATTATGCAAGATTGTGGTATAACTGTTGCAAATTCTCCCTCTGACATTGGAAAAACGCTACTAAATAAATTGTCTAATTGATAACATTTTGTTTGTATAATATTTAAATATTAAATATGCCAGCTTCCAAAAATCTAGAATATAAAAAAACTTCATTTTTAAATAAATCAAACAATGCTTTTATTGAGCAAATGTATGTGAAGTTTATAAATAAAGATCCAAGCCTACCAAAAGGTTGGAAAGAATATTTTCTAGATATTGGGGAAGATTTAGACTCTGTGGTCAAAGAAATAAAAGGTCCTTCGTGGAGTCCAAAAAAAGTAAAAATTAAAGAAAACACAGATTTAAATAAAGAAGTCTCTACTCTTAATGTTAATCAAGCTGATGTCGTAGCTGGCAATAGTAATTCAATCAGAGCAGTTTCACTTATTAGATCTTACAGACAAAGAGGTCATTTACTCTCTAAACTAGACCCGTTAGAAATAAGAGAAAGTGAATATTTAGATGAATTACATCCTGAAAATTATGGCTTTAATAAAGAAGATTATAATAAGCAAATTTACTTAGATGGTGTTTTAAATAAAGATTATTCAAACATAAAAGAAATTTTATCTATTCTTAGAAAAACTTATTGTGGTTCAATTGGATATGAATATATGCATATTTCAAATCCAACAGAAAGAAAATGGTTTAGAGATAGAGTAGAAAAAGATGAAAATTCATTAAAATTTACTGAAAATGGTAAAAGTGCAATATTAAATAAACTAATTCAAGCTGAGGGATTTGAAAAATTTCTACATACTAAATATGTTGGTTCTAAGAGATTTGGTTTAGATGGAGGTGAAAGTTTAATTCCGGGTTTAGAACAAATTATAAAAATAGGGGGACAGTCCAAGATTAAAGAGGTCAAAATTGGAATGTCTCACAGAGGAAGACTAAATGTTTTAGCTAATGTTTTACAAAAATCTTATAAGAGAATATTCAATGAATTTGCCGGTGAAATAAATAATACTGATGAAGATAGTGCTGGGGATGTGAAATATCATTTGGGTGCTTCATCTGACAGAGAATTTGATGGAAACTCTGTTCATGTGAGTTTAACAGATAATCCCTCACATTTAGAAGCTGTTAATCCAGTTGTCTTAGGCCAGACTAGGGCAAAACAATTTTTCCATAAAGATATTGAAAGAAATAAAGTAATTCCGATTTTAATACATGGTGATGCTGCCTTTGCAGGACAAGGTGTTGTTGCCGAATGTTTTGCAATGTCGGGTTTACCTGGACACAATACAGGAGGAACTATTCATATAATAGTTAATAATCAAATAGGATTTACTACAAGCCCAAGGTTTGCAAGATCTTCGCCTCATCCATCAGATATTGCGAAAATGGTTGATGCGCCTATCATCCATGTTAATGGCGATGACCCAGAAGCTGTTGTTTATGGCTCAAGAATTGCAACTGAATTTAGATTAAAGTTTAATAGAGATGTAGTCATAGACTTAGTTTGTTACAGACGATTTGGACATAATGAGGGAGATGAGCCATCATTCACTCAACCATTGATGTATAAAAAAATTCGATCACATCAATCAACAGCAAACATATATGGATCTAAGCTTATTAATGAAAATTTAATATCTAAAGAGAGTTTAAATGATCAAATAAAAAAATTTAAAGACCTATTAGATGATCAATTTAAAACAGCTAAAGATTATAATCCTAAAATTGAATGGTTTGAAGGAGCATGGTCTAGCTATAAACCTAAAAAAGGAAAAGATAAAAGAGGCGCTACAGGAGCAGATAAAAAAATACTTAAAAATATTTCAGATAAAATAAACGTTGTTCCAGCAGAAATAAATATTCACAAAACTATTACCAAAATTTTACAAAGTAGAAAAAAATCTGTTGATGATGGTGTAAATATTGACTGGTCTTCTGCTGAATCTTTAGCATTTGGTTCATTATTAGATGAGGGTTTTCCAGTTCGATTTGTAGGACAGGATTCTGGTAGAGGGACTTTTAGTCAGAGACATTCAGTTTTAAGAGATCAGATGGATAACTCTAGATATATTCCTTTAAACAACATATCAAAAAACCAAAAAAAATTTGAAATAGTAGATAGTTTTTTATCTGAACTTGCAGTTTTAGGATTTGAATATGGATATAGCTTAGTAGAACCAAACACTCTTACTCTTTGGGAAGCTCAATTTGGTGATTTTGCTAATGGTGCACAAGTTATAATTGATCAATTTATCTCTTCAGGTGAAAGAAAATGGCAAAGAGCTTCAGGTTTAGTAATATTATTACCTCATGGCTATGAAGGTCAAGGACCAGAACATTCTTCTGCTAGACTTGAAAGATTTCTACAACTGTGCGCAAATGATAATCTTCAAGTTATGAATTGTACAACACCAGCAAATTATTTTCATGCTTTACGAAGACAAATACACCGTGATTTTAGAAAACCACTTGTAATCATGACACCTAAATCTTTGTTAAGAAATAAGTTTTGTGTATCAACCATCGATGATTTTAGTAAGCAAACATCATTTCACCGAATAATGTGGGATCATGCATTAAGTGATCAATCTAAAAATTTTATTAAATTAAAAAAATCTAGTGAAATTAAAAAAGTTATAATCTGTTCAGGAAAAGTATACTTTGATCTTTTGATTGCTAGAGAAAAGTTAAAAAGAGATGATGTGTTAATGTTTCGAATTGAGCAACTTTATCCTTTTCCAGCGAAGAGTTTAGTAAAAGAACTCAAACCATACGCTAAAAATGCTAATTTTTATTGGTGTCAGGAAGAGCCAAAAAATATGGGTGCATGGTTTTCAGTGAGAGATTATATACAATGGACTTTAGATACCATTAAAGCTAAAAATAATGAAGTTTCTTATATTGGAAGAAGTCCTGATGCATCACCAGCCACTGGATATGCTAAAAGACACCAACTTGAGCAACAAGAAATTATAAATGAAGTATTCGATTAATGAGTGAAAAAATTTTAGTTCCTGTGTTAGGTGAAAGTATAACAGAAGCAACAGTTTCTAAATGGTTGAAAAGAGAAGGTGAAACAGTTGACGCTGATGAGGCAATAGTTGAACTGGAAACTGATAAAGTAAATTTAGAAGTTCCTGCTCCAATTAGTGGAACATTATCAGAAATTAGTTTTAAAGATGGAGATACAGTCGAGGTTGGAGCAGTTTTGGGCTCAATTTCTGAAGGGGACGAAGAAATAAAAAAAGTAGCTGAAACAAAAAAACAAACTGAAAAAAATGAAGAGAAAGAAGACATAGATCATAAAAGTAACGTAATTAATTTAGAAATAGAAAAAAAAACTCAAACTGAGCTTGAGCAACCACTAGTATTAACTGAAGAAAATTCAATGGAGCTAAAAGAAGAACAACCGTTACTTTTGACTGAAGAAGTTAAAACTGAAGAGATTTCACAACAGCCAATTATTTTATCACCTGCAGTAAGAAAAATGGTTGCAGAAAAAAATATCAACTTAGATAATGTAAAAGGAACAGGAAAAGCAGGAAGAATTTTAAAAGGTGATCTAATTAGTATGATGGGCGCCAACCCAGAACCTAACCAGAGAAGAATTAAATACGGTGAAGAAGAAAGAATTAAAATGACACGTTTAAGGCAAACGATTGCTAAAAGATTAAAACAAGCCCAAGAAAATGCAGCAATGTTAACTACTTTTAATGAGGTAGACATGTCCAGGATTATGGCAATGAGAAAAGATAACCAAGAAGATTTTAAAAGTAGATACGGAATTAAGCTAGGTCTTATGTCATTTTTTGTAAAAGCTTGTGTAGTTGGATTAAAATTGTTTCCAGCAATTAACGCTGAAATTGAAGATCAGGAAATAATTTACAAAAATTATTATAATATAAGTTTTGCTGTAGGAACTGAAAAAGGTTTAGTAGTTCCTGTTCTGAGAAATGCAGATGAGATGTCATTTGCCGAAATAGAAAAAGAAATTAAAAAATTATCTGAAAAAGCAAACGAGGGTATCCTAACTATTGAGGATTTACAGGGTGGTACCTTTACTATAAGTAATGGAGGAGTCTATGGTTCTATGCTTTCAACACCAATATTAAATCCACCTCAATCAGGCGTATTAGGAATGCATAATATTGTAGAAAGACCAGTGAATGATAAAGGTGAGATAAAAATAAAACCGATAATGTACCTGGCTTTGTCTTATGATCATAGAATTATTGATGGAAAGGAATCTGTGTCGTTCTTAAAAACTGTTAAAGAAAATTTAGAAGACCCTAGGAGATTATTTTTAAATATCTAATGGCTGAAAAATTTGATGTTACTGTAATTGGTGGAGGACCTGCAGGATATGTATGTGCAATTAGATTATCACAATTAGGATTAAAAACTGCATGTGTAGAGTCCAGAGGATCTTTGGGAGGCACTTGTCTTAATATAGGATGTATTCCATCTAAAAGCCTATTAAATATGTCAGAAAGTTTTCATAGAGCTAAGAACTTCTCTGATATTGGCATCGAAACTGGAGAAATTAAGCTTAATCTGGAAAAAATGATGAGTAACAAAGATAGCTCAGTTTCAACACTTACAAAAGGAGTGGAGTTTTTATTTAAAAAAAACAAAGTTACTTACATTAAAGGGGTGGGATCTTTTGATGAAAAAAATGAAATATTAGTCAAAAATGACAAATCAGAAATAAAAATTAAAACTGATAAAACTATAATAAGCACTGGCTCAGAGCCTTTATCCCTTCCAGGAATAGATTTTGACGAAAAAAAAATTCTTTCATCTACAGGAGCTTTAAGCATTTCTAAACTTCCAAAAAAAATGGTTGTTGTTGGGGGTGGGTATATTGGATTGGAGATGGGTTCTGTTTGGTCTAGATTAGGAACTGAAGTTCATGTGATTGAATATTTAGATCACATCACTCCAGGACTCGATAAAGAAATTTCAAATGAATTTATGAAAATTTTAAAAAAACAGAATATTAAATTTGAATTAAATACTAAGGTTGAAAGAATTACTAAAATTGACCAAGGAGTAGTAATTGAAACTACGAATAAAGACTCGAAAAATAAAATTGAAGCTGACGTAGTTTTGATTTCTGTTGGAAGAAAACCATACACAGATAAATTAAATCTAGAAAAAATTGGAGTAAATCTTGATAGAAAAGGAAAAATAAAAGTTAATAAAAATTTCGAAACCAATGTAAAAAATATTTATGCAATAGGTGATGTTATAGATGGACCAATGTTAGCTCATAAAGCTGAGGAGGAAGGAATAGCTGTAGCAGAGCTAATTGCTGGACAGTCAGGTCATGTAAATTATGATATCATACCTGGTGTAATTTATACCTCACCAGAGGTAGCCTATGTTGGTAAAAACGAAGAGGAATTAAAAGAGAAAAAAATAAACTTCAAAGTTGGTAAATTTCCTTTTACGGCAAACTCAAGAGCCAAAGCGATAAATGAGCCAGAGGGATTCGTTAAAATATTAGCTGAAAGTAAATCAGATAGAGTATTGGGAGTTCATATAATTGGACCTCATGCTGGAGAAATGATTGCAGAAATGTCCGTTGCAATGGAATTTGGCGCTAGTTCTGAGGATATTGCAAGAACATGCCATGCTCACCCTACTTTTTCGGAAGCAATAAAAGAAGCAGCTTTATCAGTAGATAAAAGACAAATTCATTCTTAAACAATGACTGTAAGTCCTAATGACAATAAAATTAAATCTTATTTATAAGATCATAATTTTTCTTTTCATTTTTCTTACAATTGATTTCGTTTGTACAAAATTGATTTTTTCAAAAATTCTAGTTAAAAATTTAGAGAATATTTATTTACAAGACTTAGATAATAGAATTTCAAATAAAGATTATAAATACACTTTTAAAAATAACGTAGAATTTCTATCAAAATATAAAGATACTATTTATACGATTAATACAAACGACTTAGGATTTAGAGATTTTTCATCTTCCGATTTAGATAGAACGCAAGAATATATTATTCTTATTGGTGACAGTTTTGTAGAGGGTGTTGGTTTAAATTACAATGAAACTATTGGCTATAAACTGAACGAAATTATGGGATTTACTTTTTTAAATGCTGGCGTATCTTCATATTCACCTTATATATATAATAAAAAAGTAAAAACGATCTTAAGAAACAATCAAAATTTAAAAGTTAAAAAAGTTTTACTTTTTTTAGATAAAAGTGATCCTATAGATGATTTTAATAACAAGTATCATGAATTACCTCAAAAATTTAGTCTAAAAAATGAATCACCAAAATATAAAAAAAATTTATCTGAAAGTTTTATTTCTTATTTACTATTAAAAAAATTTAATAATTTCTTTGAGGAAAATCTTAGAAGCTTAAAGTATAGATATCAATTATCAAATATTACAGATGAAGATTTTTTCAGTTTTACACAAAACCAAGTAAATGCATTTAAATCTATTGGTAATAGGAAATCTATAAGTAGTTGGTATACAGATGAAAAAAAGTGGACAGATATGACAAAAAAAAAACTTATGTTTTCGATAAAACAAATAGAGGACTTAGATAAATTTTTAAAAATTTTGAATATTGAATTAGTAGTAGTTTTATTTCCATGGGCCTATGAACTTTTTGATCAAAGTGCAGCCAGTGTTTATCAGGAATTTACTTCAAAAAAATTATTCGAATTAAATATTAAAACATTTAGTTGTTATAAAAGTTTCCAAAAAGAAAATATTCTTGATCAGTTAGAACTTATAGGACAGAGTTTTCAGTTTGCTGATATACATTATAATAACTTTGGAAACCAAGTTTTTTCTAGTTGTATTAATAAAAATTTAAACTCAAATTAAAATTTATAGTATATAGTTAGGCAATGAAACAAAATCATCTAACCTAATTAATTTTAGTGATTAACCAAAAAACTATAAAACTATTTATCTACATATTTTTATTTGTTTACCTAACCAATTATATTTTTTTTAGTCATAGATTATTTATTAGAGAAAATGGCTATATTCTTGGTGACTGGTTAATTAACTATGCTGGAGGTTTTACAAGAAGAGGTTTATTTGGTGAGATTACGATTTATATATCTAATTTTTTAAATTTAAATTTAATTGACCTAACTTTTATTCTAGTCACCGGGTTGTATTTATATTTTATCTTTTTAGTATTAATAATAATAACGAAGTCTAATATTGATTTTTTTATTCTTTTATTAATCCTATCTCCAGCTACTTTTTTATTTTCATTTTATGATCCTTTGGCAACAGGAAGAAAAGAATTTTTATTTTTTTTATTTTTTTGTTTATATTTTTTATATCGTGAAAAAAAAATCTTTATTTATTTTGCTCCATTTATTCTTACTACTATAATTTTAACACATGAGCTTTTTGCATTTCTTTGCCCATTTTTTATAATAATAAGATATCTAAATACAAAAAGTCTAAAATTGAGAGATTATTATTTTGAAATTTTAATTTTTTTCTTATGTTCATTTATTTTGTTATTGATTTACAACTTTAGTAATCCAAATATAGATCTCACATGTAATGCAATTCAAAATTTTGGTTATAATTGGAGGATATGCTTTTCAATAAATGATTTAAATACACTTAAGGGATCAAAAATACTGATTAGTGAATATATTAAAGATAAAAATTATACTTTTTATTATTCTCTGTTCATTTTTTTGTCACTATTACCAATAATATTTTGTTTAAAAAAATGTTTTAATTTAAGCTCATATATTTCATTCTTATTGTTATTTCTATCATTATTACCAATAAGCACCTTATTTTTTTTTGTAAACGATTGGGGTCGTTACATTCATATTTATTCGTTCATATGGATGTTAATAATTTTATCAAATAATAAAATTAAAGAAATTAATCTAAGTTATACAAAAATTTTAATAGTTTTATTATATTCCTCTTCTTGGTATATTCCCCATTGTTGTCCTGACCTGCATTTTTCAAAGTATAAATTCAAACCTGGAATTTTTTATATTTATGAGAGAATTCATTTAAGACTTACGACTGAAAATCATATGTATAAATCATGAAAAATAATAATATAGACCTGTTAAAAAAACAGATTAAATCATAATATATTTCATAATTTATTTATGAAATATCCTGTTTTAATACCTAATATATTCAATTTCCCTTTTACATATGAAAGCGACATAGATCTTAAAGTTGGAGACTATGTTTATGTACCATTTGGAAAATCAAAAATAACAGGAGTTATTTGGGACACGTTTGAAAAAAAAAACAAAAAAAATTTTAAGATAAAAAAAATTCTTAAAAAAATAGAAATTAAACCACTTAAAAAGGAAACAATAACTTTTTTGAATTGGTTTTCAGAATATAACCTAGTGCCAAAAGGAATGTGTTTAAAATTACACCTACTAAGTGGAGAAGCAATTACTAATTACGAAGATGAAAATTATTTACCCTATACTAAACAAAAATTTGTAAATAAGTTTACTCTTTCTTCAGATCAAAGAAAAACTTTTGAGGATATATCAAAAAAAAATAATAAATTTAGAGTCCATCTTTTACAAGGAACTACAGGGTCAGGAAAAACGATTGTCTATTTTAAGCACATAAAACAATTATTAGAAAAAGGGCAACAAGCAATGATTTTATTGCCTGAAATAGGTTTAACTGCAGAATTTCAAAATAAATTTGAAGAATTTTTTGGTTTTAGTGCTGCAGTATGGCACTCTGGAGTAACACCCAAAAAAAAGAAAATAATCTGGAGTGGAATATCATCAGGAAAAATTAATGCAATTATTGGTGCTCGTTCCTCATTATTTTTACCATTTAAAAATCTTGGAATTATAATTGTAGACGAAGAGCACGATCAATCATTTAAACAAGACGAAGGAGTAATTTACAATGCAAGAGACATGGCAATTGCTAGAGCTAATTTTGAAAATATCCCTATCAATCTTGTTACTGCAGTACCCTCAATAGAAACATATGCAAATATTAAGAAAAAAAAATATTCTATATCACGTTTAACTAAAAGATATAAAGATGCAAATTTACCTTCATATGAAATAATAGACTTAAATAAAAATAAGTTAGATAAACAATCATGGATTGCTAATGAAACTTTGGAAAAGGTAAATAATCACTTAACAAAAAATGACCAAGTATTATTTTTTATTAATAGAAGGGGTTTTGCTCCATATGCTCTTTGTAAGAAATGTTTAAATGTTTATTCCTGTCCAAATTGTTCAATAAATTTAGTATATCACAAACATAAAAATAAATTACTTTGTCATTATTGTGGTTTCCAATCTCAGTTAAGTAGAAATTGTAAGAAAGGTGAGTTATGTGATTTTGTTTTCAGTGGTCCAGGTGTTGAGAGAATTTCTGAAGAGGTTAAACTTAAATTTCCAAATAAAAAAATATCTATTTTTTCAAGTGATACCATGAATAAAAAATCTTCTAAAAAAAAATTAGAAGATATTGTTAAAGGAAAAATTGATATACTTATTGGAACTCAATTAATTTCTAAAGGTTTTCATTTTCCAAAATTAAACTGCATTGTTATTTTAGATATTGATCTTAATTCAAATGGACACGATTTAAGAACTGCAGAAAAAAACTTACAACTCTATCACCAATTATCTGGACGAGCTGGAAGAACTGGTAAACCAGCTAAAGTATACTTTCAAACATATAACTCAAACCAAAGTATTATAAATCAAATAACAAATCCTGATCCTTTTATTTTTTTAGAAAATGAATTGAAATTAAGAGAGAAAAATAATCTACCACCTTTTGAAAGATTTATATCATTAATACTCACCTCTTCAAATGAAAGAAGTTTAGAAAAAGAGTCAATAAACATAAAAAATATTTTATCAGAATCCTTAAACGAAAAAATTTTGGGACCTGTTAATGCACCTTTATATCGAGTTAGACGAAAGTATAGGCAGAGACTTTTGATAAGATCTAAAAAGGGTTCTAATATTCAAAAAAGATTGAGTGAGGTCTTAATTGCATACAAATTACCCAAAGAAATAAAACTAACAGTTGATGTTGACCCAATAACCTTCAATTAATGGACAAATTTTGCATTATTTAGTCAATCTGTTACTTGAAGACACTAAACTCATATGCTACTTAATCCCAAAAAATCTTCTTAAACAAAGAGTTAAAATTGAGCAAAAATAACAGTTTTTCAGCAACTACAGCAAGCAGATATTCTTTGGCATTATATGAACTGTCTAAAGAAAATAATTCAATTGATGAGGTTGAAAAACAATCAATATCTTTGCTAAAATTAATAGATGAAAGCAAAGATTTCAGTTCATTAATAAAAGATCCAACTAACTCTGTAAATGAACTTCAGGATGTAATTAATAAAATCGCTGAAAATTATAAATTAAACTCTTTAATATCAAAATTTTTAGGTTTTCTAATATCTAAAAGAAGATTTTTTTATGTAAAAACAATTCTTCAAGATTTTGTTGATACCTGTTCAAAAAAAAGAGGTGAAGTAAAAGCTGAACTAATTTCCTCTAAAGAATTATCAGGAGAACAAGTAATTAAAATCAAAGATGAATTGTCTCAAAATTTTAATGCAAAAATAAAATTAGACTATAAATATGACAAAAGTTTAATTGGAGGTTTAGTAATACAAGTTGGTAGTATTATGGTAGATACCTCTATTAAAAATAAATTACAACAAATCGAAAATACAATGATAGAGGCTTAAATGGAAATAAATCCTTCAGAAGTTACAAAAATATTAAAAGAACAAATTAAAAAGTTTGGAGATAAAGCTGAGGTTACAGAAGTTGGTCAAGTTTTATCTGTAGGAGATGGTATTGCAAGAATTTATGGATTAGATAATGTTCAAGCTGGAGAAATGGTAGAATTCTCTGATGGATCGAAAGGAATGGCATTAAACCTAGAAAGTGAAAATGTAGGTGTTGTAATTTTTGGTGATGATAGAGCAGTAAAAGAAGGTGATACTGTAAAAAGAACTGGCGCAATTGTTGATACACCAGTTGGGAAAGAATTGCTTGGTAGAGTAGTTGATGGTTTAGGAAACCCAATTGATGGAAAAGGTGCATTAGATAAAAGTTTAAAAAGAAGTAGGGTTGAAGTTAAAGCTCCTGGCATAATTCCACGTAAATCTGTTAGTGAACCAATGCAAACTGGCCTTAAATCAATTGATAGTTTAGTTCCAATTGGAAGAGGACAAAGAGAATTAATAATTGGCGATAGACAAACAGGAAAAACAGCAGTTGCAATTGATGCTATAATTAACCAAAAAAAAATTAACGAGTCAGGTGATGAAAAGAAAAAATTATATTGTATTTATGTAGCCGTAGGCCAAAAGAGGTCTACTGTTAGACAGATTGAAAAAACATTAGAAGAAGCTGGGGCTATGGAATATACTACAATAGTAGCAGCAACAGCATCAGATGCAGCACCTTTGCAATTTTTAGCCCCCTTATACTGGATGCACTATGGGTGAGTATTTTAGAGATAATGGTATGCATGCCTTGATTATTTATGATGATTTATCAAAACAAGCTGTTGCATATAGACAAATGTCACTTCTTTTAAGAAGACCTCCAGGAAGAGAAGCGTATCCCGGGGATGTATTTTATTTACACAGTAGATTATTAGAAAGAGCTGCAAAACTAAGTGATGAGCATGGCGGAGGGTCACTAACCGCTCTTCCAATCATTGAAACTCAAGGTGGAGATGTTTCTGCATTCATACCAACAAATGTTATTTCAATTACTGATGGTCAAATATTTCTTGAAACAGAACTTTTTAACCAGGGAATAAGACCTGCTATAAATGTTGGATTATCAGTATCAAGAGTTGGATCATCTGCTCAAACTAAAGCAATGAAAAAAGTTTCAGGGTCAATGAAATTAGAACTCGCGCAATATCGTGAAATGGCTGCGTTCGCTCAATTTGGTTCAGACCTCGATGCATCTACTCAGAAATTACTTAACAGAGGATCAAAGTTAACTGAACTTTTAAAGCAAAATCAATATTCTCCTATGACGGTTGCAGAACAAGTCATTTCTGTATTTTGTGGAGTAAGAGGACATCTTGATGATATTGAACAAAAGGATATTGCAAGTTTCGAGA
>CABYFX010000028.1 GCA_902518395.1 uncultured Pelagibacteraceae bacterium
CTTTTATAAGTATCTACAAAAGGGCCTTTTCCTATAGTTAGATCAGCAACAATAAATGTAAGATTTCCTTTTTGTTTTCTTTCATGAACTTTTGAACCCTGACAGAATGGAACAAATTCAGGGTATTTTTCAATATCTAAAACGAACTCTATGAGTTTGTCTTTTTTGTTATCAATTAATCTCTTAACTGATGCTTTTGGCATTAATTTATATTTATTCTATTATTTTTAAGTTTATTAAAATCTTCATCCGCATGATAAGAAGATCTTGTTAAAGGTGATGAAGATACTAATAAAAATCCTTTAGATTTTGCTATTTTGCCCAATTCTTTAAATTCATCTGGATGATAGTACCTATTTAATGGAAAGTGCTTAGCCGAAGGTTGAAGATATTGACCTATAGTTAAGAAATCAACCTCTGCAGATCTTAGATCATCCATAACTTGAATTATCTCATCTTTAGTTTCTCCAAATCCAACCATAATTCCTGATTTTGTAAAAATATTTTTATTGAATTTTTTTGAATTTTTTAAAAGTTCTAATGATCCAAAATATCTTGCCCCTGGTCTAACTTTTACATAAAGACTTGGAACAGTTTCAATATTATGATTAAAAACATCTGGGTTTGCTTCTAACACTCTTTTATAAGCTTCACCTTTTCTTAAAAAATCAGGTGTTAAAACTTCAATTGTTGTATTTGGATTTTTTTTCCTTGTTACAACAATAACATCATGAAAATGATTTGATCCACCATCAGAAAGGTCATCTCTATCAACAGATGTAATAACAACATGTCTTAAACTTAATTTTTTAACTGCATTCGCTATTTTAATTGGTTCGAATTGATCTAATTTTTCTGGTTTTCCTGTTTTAACATCACAAAATGCACATGCTCTTGTACATGTGTCACCCATTATCATTAGAGTTGCGTGCCTTTTGCTCCAGCATTCAGTAATATTAGGGCAGTTTGCTTCTTGGCAAACTGTTACAAGATTATCTTTATTGACAACTGTTTTAGTTAAAAAGAATTCTTTACTATTTAGTAGCCTGGATCTAATCCACTCAGGTTTCTTTTTGATAGGATTAATCGGCTTATTAACTTTTTCAGGATGTCTTGGTCTATTTTTGATTTCCATTATCTTTGATTATATAGGTAGTCTCACCTTCTTTTCCAAATAAAAACTTTTCTCTTATTAATATTTCTATGAAATCTAGATCTATATTTTCTGTTAAAAGTGAATTTTTATGTTCTAAATTCTCTATTTTGCTATTTAAAGTAATTTGATCATTTTTTAGTTGCTTATATATATCTTTCTTTTCCATGTAAGAAATGAGACCTCTATCACCATCTAATAAATTAAAAAAAAAATAGATAAACAGGAATGTGATGATAAGAATAAAATAGTTCTTTTTTAATTTTTCTAACATTAATCAATTTTATTCATTTTAGCTGATCTACCAAGATCCTCTTCAATACGAATTAGTTGGTTATATTTTGCTATTCTCTCTGATCTTGCAAGAGATCCGGTTTTGATTTGATTTGAATTGGAGCCTACTGCTAAATCAGCAATAAATGTATCTTCAGTATCACCAGATCTATGGGAGATGATTGTTTTAAAACCAATAAGTTGAGCAAATTTTATTACTTCTAGCGTTTCGGTTACAGTTCCTATTTGGTTCAATTTTATTAAAATACTATTTGCAGATAAGTTTAGAAAGCCTATTTTTAATCTTTCAAGATTAGTTACAAAAAGATCGTCGCCTATTATTTGTGTTTTGTTTTTTGTTCCGTTGACAAATTTAGACCATGCCTTCCAATCATCCTCACCAAATGGATCCTCAATTGATTTAATTTGATATTTTTTAATAAGTTGTAAATATTTCTTAATTGACTGATCAACACTTATGTAATTTTTAGAATGAATTGAATATTTGCCTTTTTTAATAAGTTCGTTTGCCGCAACATCTAAACAAATAGATACATCTTTACCATTTTTAAAACCTGATTTTTTAATCGCTTGAACTATAAGTTTAAGGGCACTTTCATTATCGCTTATCATTGGTGCAAAGCCACCTTCATCACCTACATTAATAGAGTGACCTGCTTTTTTTAATAATACTTTTAAATTGTTTATTACTAAAAAACACATTCTGACAGCATCTTTAAATGATTTCGCTTTATCAGGTCTAACCATAAACTCTTGTATTCTAAGGCCATTATCAGCATGTGCACCCCCATTGATAATATTCATTAAAGGGAATGGTAGTTGGAAATTTTTTTTAACTATAAAATTTTTATATAGTGGTATTTTTTTTACTTTTGCAGATAGTTTTTTGGCAGCCATCGAAACTGCTAGTATAGTATTTGCACCTAGTTTTGTTTTTTGTTTAGTGCCATCAGTTTTTATGAGAATACTATCTATTCTTTCTTGATCATGAATATTTTGATTTTTTAATTTTTTAGAAATTAAATTATTTACAGTTGAAACAGGTATTAAAACACTTTTTCCTAGATATTTTTTATTAGCTTTATCTCTTTTTTCATAAGCCTCAAAAGTTCCGGTTGATGCACCCGAGGGACAAATTGCAGAAGCACTTAAATTATTAACAAATACTTCAGCTTCAATAGTGGGATTTCCTCTGCTATCATATACTTGTCTAGCAACGACTTTTTTGATTTTGCTCATTAATTACTTTTTAACTAAATTATCAATTTCTACAATTTGATTAATTAGCTCGTCTAATTTGTCTAAAGGAACCATATTTGGACCGTCTGATGGCGCGTTATCAGGATCTTGGTGTGTTTCCAAAAAAATAGCTGCAACGCCTACTGCAACTGCTGCTCTTGATAAGTATTCTACAAATTCTCTTTGACCACCACTTTTTTCGCCTAGGCCACCAGGCTGTTGAACTGAATGAGTTCCATCAAAAACTACTGGATAACCATTTTTTGCCATTATGGGAATAGATCTCATATCTGAGACCAATGTATTATAGCCAAAGCTAGCTCCTCTCTCGGTCACTAAAATTTTTTCATTTCCACTATCTGAAATTTTTTTGGTTACATTAACCATATCCCATGGTGCTAGGAATTGACCCTTTTTTACATTAATAATTTTATTTGTTTTAGCAGCAGCAATTAATAGATCTGTTTGTCTACATAGAAAAGCTGGAATTTGAAGTATATCCACATGAGGAGAAACTAGAGAACATTGTTCTTCATTATGTATGTCAGTAAGTACAGGGACATTAATTTCTTTTTTAATTTTATCAAATACAGGTAGAGAGCTTTCTAATCCAGCACCTCTTTTACCTTTTAGACTAGTTCTATTCGCCTTATCAAATGATGTTTTATAAATAAATCCAATATTATATTTTGTTATAATTTCTTTAATTTTTCCCGCCATGTCCAAAGCATGTTGCTCTGTTTCAAGTTGACAAGGGCCAGCAATTAAACAAATTTTATTTTTATTTGAAATTTCAATACCGTTACAATTAACTATTTTATTTTCCATTAAAAGATTTTGCAGCTTTAATAAATGATGAGAATAAAGGATGGGGATTCAAAGGTCTAGATTTAAATTCTGGATGAAATTGAACTCCAATAAACCAAGGATGATCTCTAAGTTCAATAATTTCTGGTAATTGATTGTCTGGAGAAATTCCTGAAAATATTAAACCTTTTTTTTCAAATTTTTGCATTAAATTGATATTGACCTCATATCTGTGCCGGTGTCTCTCTTTAATCATGCTAGATTTATAAATATTTTTTATGGCAGAATTATTTCTTAGTTTTGCCTCATAAAGACCTAATCTCATTGTTCCACCCAGGTTTTTATCCGTTCCTTTTATAATTTTTCCATCTTTGTTCCATTCATCAATTAATCCTATCACTGGAAAACAATTTTTATCTAGTTCACTAGAGCCAGCTTTTTTAATTTTTAGAATATTTCTTGCAAACTCGATCATTGCCATTTGCATTCCAAAACAAATACCTAGAAAAGGTATTTTTCTTTCTCTGGCATATCTTATTGCCTCAATTTTTCCCTCTGTTCCTCTTTTACCAAACCCTCCTGGTATCAATATTCCTGATACATTATTTAATTTTGATTTAATTTCTTTTGATCTAAGTTTATCTGACTCAATTCTTACTAAGTTAACTTTAACTTTATTTGAGATTCCCCCATGTGTAAGAGCCTCATCAAGTGATTTATAAGCATCTTTTAAGTTTACATATTTACCTATAATAGCAATATTTATTGTTTTTTTAGTTTTTAAAACTATATTTGTAATTTTTTTCCAAGGTAGCAGATTTGGTCTTTTTCTAGATTTTATTTTAAAGAATTTTAAAACTTGCTTATCTAATTTTTGATTAAAGAAACTTATTGGGGCTTCATAAATAGTTTTTACATCAACTGTTTCTATAACATTAGCAATGTCCACATTGCAAAATAAGGATATTTTTTTTCTTTGATCTAAAGGAATAGACTGTTGAGATCTACAGATCACTATATCAGGTTGAATTCCTATACTTCTCAATTCTTTTACAGAGTGTTGTGTTGGCTTTGTTTTAATTTCATCCGATGATTTTAAAAAAGGAACAAATGTTAAATGAATAAATAATGATTTTGATCTTCCATTATCATTTGAAAACTGTCTTATAGCTTCTAAAAATGGCAAACTCTCAATATCACCGACTGTTCCTCCAATTTCACAGATTACAAAATCTTCATTTGTTATGTCTCTTTTTATAAACTCTTTAATTCTATCTGTAACATGTGGAATCACTTGAACTGTTTTACCGAGATAACCTCCTCTTCTCTCTTTTTTGATGATATCACTATAAATTCTGCCTGTGGTAATGTTGTCAGATTGTTTGGCTGAAATATTTGTAAATCTTTCGTAATGTCCTAAATCTAAATCAGTTTCAGCACCATCGTCAGTTACAAAAACTTCTCCATGTTGAAAAGGACTCATTGTTCCTGGATCTACATTTAAATATGGATCCATTTTTCTTATTCTCACCTTGTAACCTTGTGATCTAAGCAAGTATCCAAGTGATGCTGATGACAAACCTTTACCTAGTGATGAAACCACGCCGCCAGTGACAAATATATATCGCGCCATGGAATTATGTTATAGCTAATGAATTATAAAAATAAAAGTATTAATTATTATTTTCCGGTAATTTAGGAGCATCGTCTGCATTTTCTTCAATTTTATCAATTACAGACGTATTTGAAGGAAGATCTCCTCGTGAAATAATAGTCAATCCTAGACTACAAATTATGAATAATGTTGCAACTATTGCCGTTGCTTTAGTCATAAAATTCCCAGCCGACCTTGAAAACATAAAGTTATCTTGAGAAACTCCAATACCTAAGGCTCCACCTTCGGATTTTTGAAACAAAACCAGCAATACTAGAATTGCTGCTAATATTATATTTATAATTAATAGTATGTTTTCCACGAGGCCTAATTAATTGATTTTTTCATTATATCAATAAATATTTTTTCATTAGTTGATGCTCCACCAACCAAAAAACCATCAATATTTTCGATTCTCATTAAATTTTTTATATTTTTTGGGTTTACAGAGCCTCCATATAAAATCGTTGATTTTGTAAATTTTTTTGAAATCTTTAAGGTGTTTCTTATAAATCTAATATTTTTTTTTAAATCATTTTCACTAGGAATAATGCCTGTGCCAATCGACCAAACAGGTTCATATGCAATTATAACTTTATTTAAGTTCTTTAAATTTTTTAAACCTTCAAGTAATTGTTTTTTTAAAACATATTTTGTTTTGTTTTTTCTTTTATCAATCAATTTTTCGCCTATGCATAAAATGACATTTAATTTTTCGTTAAGTGCAGACTTAATCTTTAAATTAATTTTTTTATTATCATTTTGCGCTCTTGTTTCTGAATGTCCAATTATAACAAACTCACCACCTAAATCTTTAATCATCTTTGAACTTATCGCTCCAGTGAAAGGTCCATAGTTTATTTGTGTATGACAATCTTGAGCACCAATTTTAATATTTGATTTTTTTGTTTTATCTACAAAAGATTTGATCAATGTATAAGGTGGACAATAAATAATATTGGCTTTAAGTTTCTTTGTTTTTGAATAACTTATTACTTTATTTAATGAATTAACTGATTTAACTGACCCAAACATCTTCCAATTAGCAATGAAATACATATTATTATTTGTCATAAAGATTAATATAATTTATATGTTTATTTTTTTTTAGATCAATAAATAAAGACTATAGAATATGATAAGTAAATTAAGAGGTTTCTCAAATTCAAAATTAGCTGGGGTGCTTGTCGGAATTATTATAATTCCATTTGTATTTTGGGGCATGGGCAGTGTTTTTAGTGGAGGAAATACTAACAACGTTGCTAAGATTAATAATGAAGCAATCTCATCAAAAGATTTTGTAAATTTTATAAGCGAGTCGAGACTCACAAATGACATTATAAAGGCAAACATAGATAAAAATATTATTGAAAATATTTTATCAGAATTGGTATCTGAAAAATTAATTGAGATGGAAATTAAAGAATTAAATGTATCAATGTCAGAGGAGGCATTGGCAAACAAAATAAGATCTAATTCAATACTACTTGATGATAATAAGAAGTTTTCAAGAGTTAAGTATGAAAAATTTCTATTAGAAAATAACTTAAGTGCTTCGACATTTGAAAATTCATTAAAGAAACAAGAGCTTAAAGAAAATTTATTTAATTATATTAGTGGAGGAATTAAGTCGCCTTATTTTTTAAAAAATAAAATATATATCAATGAAAATAAAAAAATTGAGATCGAATTTTTAGACTTAGATTTAGTACATGATAAAACTGCAACTAAATTAGAAATTGAGGATTTCATTAAAAATAATCAAGAAAATTTGAAAATTGATTTTATTGATGTGACTTATGCAAAAATTACACCTAAAAATCTAATAGAGATAGATGAGTTTAATGATGAATTTTTTAAGAAAATTGATGAAATAGAAAATAATATTTTAAATGGATCAAATATTAGAGAAATTAATGAAATTTATAATTTAAAACTAAACGAAATTAATAATTTTGTCTTTAATGATGATTCAGATGAAATACTTGAGGAAATTTACTCAAAAAGAAACCAGGATAAAATACAACTAGTTGACAAAAATGATTACTATCTTATTTTTGAAATATCAAATATTAACAAAAAAATTCCAAACAAAACAGATCAAAAATTTTTAGAAAATGTTAAAAATAATGTAATTTTAAAAAAGAAATTTGAATTTAATAAAAGTCTTTTTGAAAAAATTGATGAAAAAATATTTAATGATGATGAGTTTTTGAAATTATCAAAAGATACAAATAATATTAAAACTGTAAATATTGAAAACAGTAATGATTACGAAATTTTTGACCAAGATTCTTTAAAACTTTTATACACATTACCAAAAGAAAGTTTCTCATTAGTAACTGGGGAAACAAATAAAGTTTTTCTTACAAAAATTAAGAATATTTATTATTCAGATATGGAAAAAAATACTGATAATGTTGAAGAATATTCTACTAAAGCAAATAACGATATTATTAATGATGTTTATACATCTTATGATCTATCTTTAAATTCAAAATATAAGGTAAAAATTTTCAATCAAACAATTGATAGAGTTAAAAATTATTTTAGATAATGTTGAATATTGATCTAAAGTTATTTAAGAAAAATCACAAAAAAAGAAAAAATCAACTTCTTTACTATGCAATAAAATCAAATGGACTAAAAGAAATAGAAAATTTAATTAATAACTTTTTAAATGTAAGAAATAGCTTCGTATTCGAGTCAGTTGAAAAAGGATTCATTAAAGGTAGATATACAATTTTTGGTAAAAATCCTGATAAAATTTGGGAATTTAATAATAATAACTGCGTTTTGAAGTATGAAAATAAAAGAAAAAAATTAAGAGGAACTCCAAAAGATAATATTGAGAAAATAATCGAAAATTTTAATTTTAAAATACCAAGTGAATTACCACCAATAAGCTCAATTATATCAGGATATTTCTCTTATGATACAATAAGATATATTGAGAAAATTCCTAATACGACAAAAAATGATCTTAAAATTCCTGATGCAAGAATTTTGAGACCAAAAAATCTAGTTGTTTTTGACAATGTTAAAAAAAAATTATTTTTTATAGTTAATTGTTTTTTTGATGAAAAAATCAAAAATTATCAAGCTAAATTTGACCAAATACAAAAAGAAATAGAAGAAATGATATTTTTGGCAAATTATAATTACCAAATAAATCAGTCAAAAACTAAGATTTCAAAAATAAAAATTAAATCAAATATCTCAAAAAGGAAATTCCTTAGTAATGTTTCTAAAGCTAAAAATTACATTAAAATAGGAGATATTTTTCAAGTAGTTCTAAGTCAAAGGTTCGAAACAGATCTCAACAAAGAACCATTAGATATTTATAAAAAATTGAGAATTACTAACCCTTCCCCTTTTATGTATTTTTTTAATTTTGAAGATTTTCAAATTATAGGTGCGAGTCCTGAAATACTTGTTAGGCTTAGAGATAATAAAATAACTATTAGACCTATTGCCGGAACAAGACCTAGAGGTAAAAATAAAAAAGAAGATAAATTTTATGAAAAAGATCTTTTAAAAGATAAAAAAGAGCTTTCTGAACACTTAATGCTTCTTGACCTTGGAAGAAATGATACTGGAAAAGTTTCTAAAATTAACTCTGTTAAAGTAACCGAAAGTTTTAAGATAGAACGATATTCACATGTAATGCACATAGTCTCAAATGTTGAAGGTGTATTTAATAAAAAATTTGGTAAATTTGATACGTTATTAGCTGGTTTTCCTGCTGGAACAGTATCAGGTGCACCTAAAATAAGAGCTATGGAGATTATAGATGAATTAGAAACGACTAGAAGAAAAGTTTATGCTGGTGGTATTGGTTATTTTTCTGCTAATGGTGATTTTGATACTTGCATTGCGCTTAGAACTGCAATTTCAAAAAATAAAAAATTTTATGTACAGTCTGGAGCAGGAATAGTTGCAGACAGCAAACCAATTAATGAATTTAATGAAACAGTTAATAAAGCAAAAGCTTTAATTAAAGCTTTGGAGTAAAAAGTATGAAAATAATTTTAATTGATAATTATGATAGCTTTACATTCAATTTATATCACTATCTTTCATCCTATGCTAAAGTTGATGTTTTAAGAAACGATAAGGTAGATCATAGTTACATTTTAAGAAAAGGATATAATAAAATTGTAATATCTCCAGGTCCTGGAAATCCTAATCAATCTGGAAATTGTTTAAAGATAGTAAAGAATTTGTATAAAAGAATGCCAATACTTGGTGTTTGCTTAGGTCATCAAATCATTGGTCAAATATTTGGTTCTAAGATAATTCAAGCTAAAGAACTTGTGCATGGAAAAACAAGTAATATTATAAATAAGAAAATTGGTATTTTAAAAAATTTACCAAAAAAGTTCTCAGCTACCAGATATCATAGTTTAGTAATTGATAGAAAATCCTTATCTAAAGATTTAAAAATTACATCTAGTACATTAGATGGGACAATAATGGGTGTTATGCATAAGAAATACAAAATTCATGGAGTTCAATTTCATCCTGAAAGTATCAAAACAAAATATGGTTTAAAAATTTTAGAGAACTTTGTAAAAGAGTAAAAATGGATCATTTTTTAGAAAAGCTCAGAAATAAAATAAATTTAAATTTTGATGAGAGTAAAAACGCATTTAAGATTTTAATGAATGGTGAAGCTAGTGATCAACAAATTTATGATTTTTTAACTTTATTATCAGATAAAGGTGAGGTTTCAGATGAAATAGCTGGTGGTGTATATATATTAAGAGATAAGTCAAAAAGAGTAAAAGTTGAAAACTGCATTGATACTTGTGGTACTGGTGGAGATGGAAAAGATACTCTAAATATTTCAACGGCATCAGCCCTGTTATTAGCAAGTATGGGTGTAAAAATAGCAAAGCATGGAAATAAAGCAGTTTCATCAAAATGTGGGTCAGCTGACGTTCTTGAAGCCTTAAATATAAATATCAACTTAGAACCAAATCAAATCGAAGAACAGATTAAAAATGACAATTTTGGCTTCATGTTCGCTCCAAATTATCATTCTGCAATGAAATATGTTGGTCCAACAAGAAAAAAAATAGGGAAAAGGACTATTTTTAATATGATAGGTCCATTAAGTAGCCCAGCACTTGTTGAAAGGCAGGTAATTGGTGTTTTTGATAACAAACTTTTGAAAGTTTTTGCAAATGCACTAAAAAATCTAAATTTAAAATTTGCGTGGATTGTAAATAGTGAGGATGGTCTAGATGAAATATCACCTTACGCCAAAACTAATGTTGTGCAATTAAAGAATAATAAAATATCTGAGTTTACAATTGATCCAAATGAATTAAATGTTAATGCTGATAAATTTGAAAATTTAATTGGAGATGATGCTAAATTTAATTCTGATCAAATATTAAATATTTTTCAAGGTGAAGATAATGATTTTTCAAAAGCTGTATGTTTAAATGCTGCAGCAGGATTAATAGTTTCTGAAAAATATGATGATTTTAAAATTGCTTATAATTATACCAGAGGTTTTATAAAGTCTGGAGCAGCTTTCAAATATATAAAAAAAATACAGAATGTCTGAAAATATTCTTCAAAAAATAATTGATCAAAAAAAGATTAAAATTGAAAAATTAAAAAGTGAAATTAATATTAAGAGCTTGATAGAATCAATTAATGAAAAAGATGTTTTTTTTGATTTTAAGAAAAAAATACAAACCAATAACTCAGAAAATAAGATATCCGTAATTGCTGAAATAAAAAAAGCTAGTCCATCTGCAGGTATTTTGATAGATGATTACGACCCAGTAAAAATTGCCAATATATATAATTCTAAGAACGTCGCTTGTTTGTCTGTATTAACCGAAGAAGATTTTTTTTTGGGAAATCTATCTCATATTTCTGAAATTAAAAAAAAAATTGAATTACCCATTCTTTGTAAAGATTTTTTTGTTGACAAATTTCAAGTACCTTTAGCAAAAAGTTACGGTGCTGATGCAGTCCTGATTATATTAGCCGGTATTTCTGAAAAAACTGCTGATGAAATTTACGAGGAAGCTTTGAAACATAATATGAGTGTAATTGTTGAAGTTCATACTGTTGAGGAGGCAGAAAAATCAGCAAAATATCCTGATGCTTTAATTGGTATAAATAACCGAAACTTAAAAACTCTTAAAACTGAGATAAATACAACTTATGATATATATAATGTTGTTTCAAACCACTCTTCCCCTCTAATTTCTGAGAGTGGTCTAAAAACAAAAGATGAATTGCTTGATATAAAAAACAGGACCTCAATCAGCACTTTTTTAATTGGTGAATCGCTTTTAAAAAACTTAGAAAATAATAATATTTTTTCTCTTTTATAGGAATTTTCCTCTAATTATCTTGCTTTTTAGCTGTTGTATAAATTGAGGAACTTTTATAGAACATCGATGTACTTAATTTGTTCTATGTTAACTAAAAAACAAAAAAACCTGCTTCTCTTTATTAACAAAAAGTTGAGATCTACAGGTGTGTCCCCTTCATATGAGGAAATGAAAGAATCATTAAGTTTAAAATCGAAATCTGGAATTCACAGACTTATTAGTGCATTAGAAGAAAGAGGCTTCATTAAAAGATTAGCCCACAAGGCGAGAGCATTAGAAGTAATTAAGTTACCTGAAACTGCATCTGCAAACGATATTTATAATAGTTTTTCTCCAAGCGTTATTAAGGGAGGATTAGATGAGGAAAATTTAAATAATTCTAAAGATGCAGAAATCCCTGTTCTTGGAAAAATTGCTGCAGGAACTCCAGTTGAAGCTATACAGAATGAAGTTTCAAGAATTCCGCTGCCAGCAAACATTGAAAAAGATGGAGAATTTTTTGGTTTAAAGGTCCAAGGGGATTCTATGATTGAAGCTGGAATTAATGATGGTGATACTGTTATTGTTAAAAAAGCAGATACTGCAGATAATGGAAAAATTGTAGTAGCTTTAATTGATGATCATGAAGCCATGTTGAAAAGAATCAGAAGAAAAGGTAAAACTGTTGCTTTAGAAAGTGCAAATAGAAATTACGAAACAAAAATTTTTGGCCCAGATAGAGTGAAAGTTCAAGGAATTCTTGTATCTTTATATAGAAACTTTCAGTAAAATAGTCTAAATAAATTCCATGAAAAAAGTAGCAACTAGATTTGCTCCTTCTCCTACCGGTGATCTTCACATTGGTGGGGTAAGAACAGCTCTATTTAATTGGTTATATTCAAAAAACAAATCAGGTAAATTTTATTTAAGGATAGAAGATACTGATAAAGAAAGATCTAAAGAAGAGCATAAGACTCAAATAATTAACTCTTTAAAGTGGATGGGAATTGAACATGATGGTGAAGAATATATCCAATCAAAAATGATTGGTGAACACGTAACTATTGCTAAAAAATTATTAGAAAATGGAAATGCCTATAAATGCTATTGTAGTACAGAGGAAATAGAAGAACAAAAGAAAAGAGCTAAACAAAAAAAAATTCCTTATGTGTAT
>CABYFX010000029.1 GCA_902518395.1 uncultured Pelagibacteraceae bacterium
TTGTTAAAAATATTTTAAAAAAATTTTACGGGATAACTTTAGAAATAAATAATTTTGATGATATAAACTTATATCTTTTAAAAAAAAACAAAATTATCGTCGGTCATCATCAGTTTACCAATTTATCAAATTACAATAAATTTTCTTTTACAGTAATAAGAAAACCAAATGAATTATATAACAGTTACTATAGACTTTATTGTAAGAAAAAAAATATTAATTCATCAAAAGATGATTTTATAAAATTAGTTAAAAATAATAATGCAGACAATATTTTAACTAGATTATTTTCAAAAAAAGCTAGATCAACCCAATTTTTTTTTTTCTATAAAAAAAAAATACAAAATAGATATATTGATTTAAATGATGAAGATTGTGAATTAGCTTATAATAATATTAAAAAAATTGCTTATTTTAAAAGTGAAGAATTAAATAATATTCTTAAATTTATAAATGTTAAGTATCATCCTGAGATTAATAAGCTACACAAAGGATTTATAACGAACAATGAAAAACAACAAGATTTAGATTTTTCAAGTATAACCAACCTAGACCAAAAAATTTATTCTAAGTTATTTTAAAATTTTTTATTAATTTTCAATCAATAATTTTAAAATTTATCTAGTAAATGTAGATTGTTTTATTGTTTTTTCAAAACTATGTATCATTATTGTGATTTTTGGAGATTATGAGTTATAAAAGCCAATTAATTCATGTTTTTTAATAAAATAAAAAAAATATCTTTTTTTTAAAAATTAAATATATATACAAGTTCAGATTGTATTATGAAAAAATGGAAACCAAATAGTTGGAAAAATTATCCGGTTAAACACATCCCTGAGTATAAAGATGAGGATGAGTTAAACGTTGTTTTGAGTAAGTTAAAAAATTTTCCACCTCTAGTATTTGCAGGTGAAACAAGACATCTCAAAGAACAACTTGCAAATGTTGTTGATGGAAAAGCTTTTTTATTACAAGGTGGCGATTGTGCTGAAAGTTTTGCAGAATTTAATCCAGACAATATAAGAGACTACTTTAAACTAATGCTTCAAATGTCATTAGTTTTAACTTATTCAGCATCTCTACCAGTTGTTAAGCTTGGGAGAATTGCCGGCCAGTTTTCAAAACCTAGAAGTGCGCCTACAGAAAAACAAGGAGATATAGAACTTCCAAGTTACCTGGGTGATAATATCAATGGCATGGAATTTACAGAAGAAGCTAGAATTCCAGATCCAAAAAGACTATTTAGAGCTTATTCACAATCAGCATCCACTTTAAACCTGATAAGAGCATTTTCAAATGGTGGATTTGCAGATTTGAAGAAAGTCCACCTCTGGAATTTGGGTTATATAAATTCCACAGCACAAGCAAAAAAATTTAAAGAATTAGAAGATAAAATTGCTGATGCTCTAGCTTTTATGGAAGCTTGTGGGATTACTTCAGATTTCAATAGAAGATTGTACACTGTAAATTTTTGGACATCGCATGAGGCATTGCACTTACCTTTTGAGGAAACTATGACTAGAGTAGATTCTACAACCGGTGAATATCATGATACCTCAGCTCATTTTGTTTGGATAGGTGACAGAACAAGACAAATAAATGGTGGCCATGTTGAATTTTGTAAAGGGATAGAGAATCCAATTGGGATTAAATGTGGTCCAACTTCAAAACCTGAAGAGATAGCTAAAATTTGTGAATTGATTAATCCTAAAAATGAAAAAGGGAAAATTACACTAATTTCTAGATTTGGTCATGATCAAGTGGAAAAATATTTACCAAAACTTATCAGAGGAATCAAAAAAGAGGGACTAAATGTTATTTGGTCATGTGATCCTATGCACGGCAATACTATTAAATCTACTACTGGTTTTAAGACAAGACCATTCAATAATGTGCTAAATGAAGTTAAAAATGTATTTGGTGTCCATCAAAGTGAGGGCTCTTATGCAGGTGGTCTTCATATTGAAATGACAGGTCAAAATGTGACAGAATGTACAGGAGGAGCACAAAAAATATCAGATACTGATTTATCTAGTAGATATCATACACAGTGTGATCCTAGACTAAATGCAAATCAAGCTTTAGAGCTAGCTTTTTTGATTTCAGATGAGATTAAAAAGAATACCTTATATGCTAAAAATGGTATTAGAGCGGCATCTTAATCATTTAATTTTTTAAATTAATTATTATATTTCTCCTATGGAACCAAACCAAAAAGTTACATTTATTAAAGATTGGATATTGAATTATGCTAATTCAATGCCAAAAAAAGCTCAGTCTTTAGTAATTGGAATATCAGGTGGAATAGACTCATCTGTTTCAAGTACGTTAAGTGCGATGACAGGACTTAAAACTATTGTTTTATCCATGCCTATAAAGCAAAAAAGTGCACAACATGACTTAAGTTTAAAGCATCAACACTGGCTAAAACAAAATTTTAAAAATGTTGAGGGTATTACAGTAGAGCTAGATAGCCTTTTTTCTACATTCGAAAATACTTTAAAAGATTTTAATAGTTTACATGGAATGGCAAACTCTAGAGCAAGATTAAGAATGACTACTCTTTATCAGGTTGCTGCGGCTAACAATGGAATAGTGGTTGGTACAGGAAATAAAGTTGAAGACTTTGGTGTAGGTTTTTATACAAAGTATGGTGATGGTGGAGTTGATATATCACCAATAGCTGATTGTAATAAAACAGAAGTTTGGCAATTAGGAAAAGAGTTAAAAATTTTACAAGAAATCATAGATGCTCCTCCAACTGATGGTTTATGGGACGATGGTAGAACTGATGAAGGCCAGTTGGGTTTAAGTTATAAAGAACTTGAAGAAGCAATGGAAAATGAAAATTCAAAAAATAGAGAAAAATATATCCAAATAAGAAACGCAAATTTGCATAAAATGGAACCTATTCCAGTTTGCAAGATTCCTAGCTAATCAAATAGATTCACAAATCTATATTTAAAGTATATTCCTAGAATAATGAATAAAGATATTTTTTTAACAAATAGCTATGGTGGAAAAAAAGAAAAATTCCAACCAATTGATGAAAATAATATCAAGATGTATGTCTGTGGCCCAACAGTTTATGATGATCCACATATAGGTAATGCAAGACCATTAGTTGTATTCGATTTACTTTTTAAGATCCTAAAGTGCAAATACGGTAATGACAAAGTTACATATGTAAGGAATATTACAGATATTGATGATAAAATAATTCAATCTGCAAAAGAGAATAAAATCTCAATTAAAGATCTAACCACTAAAATTAATAATAATTTTCAGGAAGATTGTAATTATCTTATTTGTGAAAAACCTAGCTTTCAACCTAAAGCAACAGAAAATATTAAAGAAATGATAGAGATGATTAGTATTTTATTAGAAAAAGGTTTTGCATATGAAAGTGAGAACCATATCTATTTTGAGGTTAATAAATTTAAAGATTATGGAAAATTATCTAATAAAAAAATAGATGATTTAATATCAGGATCTAGAGTAGAAGTATCAAGTAATAAGAGAAATGCTGAAGATTTTGTATTATGGAAACCCTCAAAAGAAGATGAGCCAAGTTGGACATCGCCTTGGGGAATGGGTAGACCAGGCTGGCATTTAGAATGCTCAGCAATGTCTAAAAAATATCTTGGTGATAAATTTGATATTCATGGAGGTGGTAGAGATCTATTATTTCCACATCACGAAAATGAAATTGCACAATCATGTTGCGCTAATGGAACTAAAGCTTTCTCTAATTATTGGGTTCATAATGGATTTATTACACAATCAAACGAAAAAATGTCTAAATCGCAAGGCAATATTTTAAAAATAAGTAGTTTTAAAGAGAATGTTAATGGTCAAGCTCTAAGATTAGCACTAATCAGTTCGCATTATAGACAGCCATTAGATTGGAATGATAAACTTTTAGAGGAAAGTCATAAAACAATTGATAAATGGTACAAAAGCTATGTTGAGTTAGATAAACCAAAATTAATCTCTGATGACGATCTTTATCCTTTGTACGATGATTTAAATACGCCAAAGTATATAGCTAATCTTCATAAGCTTTACGAAAAATCACAATCAGGAAATTTAGAAGATAAAAAAGAATTTGTATCTGCATGTAATTTTGTAGGACTACTAAATGAAACAAAAGAAGAATGGAATAATTTTAAAAAAAATAAATCCAATTTAAGTAATGAGTTAATTGAAATAAAAATTAAAGAAAGAAATAAGGCTAGGGATGACAAAAATTACGTTTTAGCTGATAAAATCCGTAATGAGCTTTTGGAAAAAGGAGTTCAAATAGAAGATAAAGATGGTAAAACCACGTGGAAATTTAAATAATGTCCGACAAAATATACATATTTGATACAACTTTACGTGATGGAGCACAGACGCAGGGAGTTGATTTTTCTTTAGATGATAAAGAAAAAATCTCAGTAGCTTTAGATAATTTAGGCGTAGACTATATTGAAGGTGGTTGGCCAGGAGCAAATCCAACAGATACAGAATTTTTTAACAAAAAACATTCTTTTAAAAATTCCATATTGACAGCTTTTGGGATGACCAAAAAGTCTGATCATAGCGCTGAAAATGATCCAATGATTTCATCATTAATAAATTCTAAGGCAAATTCAATTTGTTTGTTTGGAAAATCTTGGGATTTTCATGTCGATGTTGCTTTGGGTATATCAAAAGAACAAAATTTAAAAAATATCAGCGAAAGCGCAAAACACATTGTTAATTCTGGAAAAGAATTTATGTTTGATGCTGAACATTTTTTTGATGGTTATAAATCTAACAAAGAATATGCGTTAAGTTGTATTAAATCTGCATATGAACAAGGAGCAAGGTGGATTGTTTTATGTGATACTAATGGTGGAACGCTACCTCATGAAATATCTAAAATAGTTGCAGATGTAGCAAAACAAATTCCAGGCAAAAATTTAGGAATTCACGCACACAACGATACAGAAAATGCAGTTGCCAATTCATTAGTTGCAATTCAAGCTGGCGTTAGACAAGTGCAGGGAACTATTAATGGTTTAGGAGAAAGATGTGGCAATGCTAATTTAATGTCACTAATCCCGTCTTTATATTTAAAACATGAATTTTCTAATAATTATGAAATAAATATAAATGAAGAGAATATTAAACATCTTACTCAATGCTCTAGACTATTAGACGAAATTTTAAATAGAAAACCAAATAAACATTTACCTTATGTTGGGGCTGCAGCATTTTCACATAAAGGTGGGATGCATGTTTCTGCAGTACAAAAGGACCCAAAAACTTATGAACACATTGATCCCAAAGAAGTTGGAAATACAAGAAATATTGTTGTTTCAGATCAAGCGGGGCAATCAAATATTTTGTCTAGATTAGAAACTATAGGAATTGGCATAGAAAAAAATGATCCAAAAATAAAACAACTCTTAGAAGAGGTTAAAGGAAGAGAATTTATTGGTTATAGTTATGATGGTGCAGATGCTTCCTTTGAATTATTAGCTAGAAGAATAGTAGGAGAAATTCCAAGGTATTTAATCATTAAAGCTTACGATGTATCTGTGAAAAAAAATTCATCTGGGGAAATCGTTTCATCAGCTAAAGCTGAATTAGAAGTCGATGGGGAAACAATTGTTTGTGAAGGTGAGGGTAATGGCCCAGTAAATGCTCTTGATAATGCAATTAGAAACAATATTAAAAAGATTTCTAAATATTCTGATTATCTTAAAGATTTAAGATTAGTTGATTATAAAGTAAGAATATTAAATACAGGTACAGAAGCTGTAACTAGAGTTTCAATTGAAAGTACTGACTCTCAAGGTAAGAATTGGTTTACAATAGGTGTATCACCAAATATTATCGATGCTTCATTTAAAGCATTAATAGATAGTCTTGACTATAAGTTATTTAAAGATAATGCACCAGCAAGTGCTTAATGAATTTTAATAATATTTCATTTATTCTTCACAAGCCTCAGCTATCTGAAAACATCGGGTTATGCGCAAGGGCTATAAAAAATTTTGGTTTCAAGAATTTATCAGTAATAGATCCAAAACCAATATTCCCAAATGACAAAATTATAGCAACTTCTGTTGGAGCAAAAGATATAATAAAAAAAACTAAAGTTTATTTAAATTTAGAAAAATCATTAGCCAAAACTGATATTTTAATTGCAACTTCAGCAAGGTTTAGAAATAAAAATATTAAACATATTTCATTAAATGACTTAAAAAAAATAAACTTTACAAAGAGAGTTAGTTTTTTGTTTGGTTCAGAAGCTTCTGGATTAACAAATGATGAAGTAAGTTATGCTGATTATACTTTACAAATTCCAAGTAATAGTAAATTTAGATCGCTAAATTTATCACATAGCTTAGTAATTATAGCTCAAGCAGTTTCAAACTTAATATCAATAAGTAAAGTTGATTTTCAAAAGTCAAAAAAAATACAAACTGCTACTAAGAAAGAAATATCTAGTATGCTTAATTTTTGTCTATCCACCTTAGAAAAGCAGAATTTTTTTAAACAAAAGGCAAAAAAACCAATAATGATAGAAAATTTAAGGAGTATTTTTTATAAAATGGAACTCTCAAAAAAAGAAATACGCATTTTATCAAGTGTATTTGCTGGTCTAACCAAAAAACCTTGATTGACAAAAATATTTTGATGTCTATAAACCCCATTACCACAATATGACAAAACGATTAAACTCAAAACATAAAGTAGATAGAAGACTAAAAGTTAATTTATGGGGTAGACCTAAAAGTCCTTTTAATACTAGGGCTTATCCTCCAGGTCAGCACGGACAAACCAAATCATCTAAACCATCAGATTACGGCATTCAACTTCAAGCTAAGCAAAAACTTAAATGTTACTATGGTAACATGAATGAAAGACAATTTCGTAATATGTATAAGAGAGCCATTATGAAAAAAGGTGATACTGCAGAAAATTTAATTGGATTACTTGAGAGAAGGTTAGATGCAGTAATTTATAGATCAAAATTATCAAATACCATTTTTTCATCCAGACAATTGATAAACCATGGACACGTTAGAGTTAATGGTAAAAAAGTTAATATCTCAAGCTACCAAGTAAAAGAAGAAGATAGTATTGAAATAAGAGACAAATCTAAACAATTAGCTTTAATAGATATAGCTCTTGCAAACAAAGAAAGAGAAGTCCCTGAGTATTTACAACTAGATGAAAAAAATAAAAAAGTTAAATTTGTAAGAATTCCAAAATTTGAGGAAGTTCCTTACCCAGTTGTGATGGAACCAAATCTTGTTATTGAGTATTATTCTAGATAATTAATCTTTAAGACTAAAGCTAACCTTAGCTTTTCTTTTTAAATTCTATTCCGTTGTCTTCAAGAAGTTTTGCTAATTCTCCACTTTCATACATTTCTTTAACAATATCACATCCACCAATGAATTCATTTTTTATATATAGCTGTGGGATTGTAGGCCAGTCACTAAAAACTTTAATTCCTTCTCTAAGATTTTGATCAGATAAAACATTTACACCTTTAAAATTCACCTCAAGCATTTTTAAAATATTTGTAACAGCCATAGAAAATCCACACTGAGGAGCATCTGGCGTTCCTTTCATGAATAAGCACACTGCGTTACTTTTAATTTCATTATTAATTAATTCATTAGTTTGATTATCCATTTAGTTCTCCTTAGTTTTAACTGCTAGTGCATGTAATTCATTACCCATTTTTCCTTTGAGTGAATTATATACCATTTTGTGTTGTTGAATTTTACTTTTTCCTGCAAATTGCGACGAAATTACTGTGGCTGAGTAGTGATTACCATCTCCTGCAAGATCCTGAATTTCTATTTTAGCATCGGGTAATGCCTCTTTTATTAAGCTTTCAATTTCTTTTAAATCCATTGCCATTAGTTAACCATATATTCCTTTAGCCATTTTTTATAGCCTTCTTTAATATCGTCAATTGGCAATTTTAGATCATTTTCTAATATAATTTTATTTCCTTCTACTAAACCCAACTTATCAAAATGAATAGAGTCTTTTTTAAGCATATTTTCAACATTTTCTAAATTTTCTGGCTTGATTTCAATAATATATCTTCCTTGATCTTCACCAAAAAAATACTCAAATTTATTTACTAAACCCTCTAGAGGAAATAATTTCACCCCTTTACCACTCTTAATACTCATTTTAGATATAGCGGTTAAGATTCCTCCTAAAGACACGTCGTGACAGGTCTCAATTAAATTTTTATTTTTTAAATTTAAAACACTCATTCCATTTTGTTTTTCGTTGAATAAGTTAACTTCTGGTGGGGGACCATTAAATTCTGATAGTATATTTCTTGCAAATACTGATTGATCTAAGTGTCCTTCAGTTTTACCTATTACTATAAGATAATTACCTTCATTCTTTAATTCCATTGTCATCATTTCTTTGTAATTAGATAATAATCCTATACCTCCAATTGAGGGTGTGGGTTTAATTCCCTTATCTTTTGTTTCATTATAAAAAGAGACGTTTCCTGAAACCACTGGGTAATTTAAATATTTAGATGCCTCTGTAATTCCTTCTACACATTCAACAAATTCACCCATATTTTTCTCTTTTTCTGGGTTACCAAAATTTAGACAATTTGTAATTGCTATTGGTTTTGCACCTACTGAAATCATATTTCTCCAACTTTCACAAACCACTTGTTTACCACCTGTTTGTGGATGTGCATGACAATAAGTTGCAGACGAGTCTACTGCTGCAGCAACAGCTTTATTTGTGCCATGAACTCTAACAACACCAGCATTCCCTCCAGGTTTTTGTATAGTATCGCCCATAACTGTATGATCATACTGGTCCCAGATCCATTCTTTATCTGCAATATTCGGATCGATTAAAACTTTCTTTAAACAATCGTTAAGTTTTAAAGATTTAAATCGATCTTTTGAAAATTTATTTTCTTTTGGAAGTTTTGTTTTTATCCATTTTCGATCGTACATAGGTGCATTTTCTGCTAAAAAATCAATTGGAATTTCAGCAACTTTTTTATTCTTGAAAAATAATTCAATATTTTTACTATTTGTTGTTTTTCCAATTACAGCAAAGTCTAGGTTCCACTTATCAAATATTTTTTTTGCTTCATTTTCTTTTCCTTCTTCTAAAACTATAAGCATTCTCTCTTGACTTTCAGAAAGCATTATTTCGTAAGGTGTCATATTTTCTTCTCTACAAGGAACTTTTGTTAAATCTATTTCAATACCTAAATCACCTTTAGATGCCATTTCAATACTTGATGATGTCAAACCTGCAGCACCCATATCTTGAATTGATATTATTGATTTACCAGCCATTAGTTCAAGACAAGCCTCAAGAAGAAGTTTTTCTGTGAATGGATCTCCAACTTGAACTGTAGGTTTTTTTTCTTCTATTTTTTCATCAAAAATAGCGGATGCCATACTTGCTCCATGTATCCCATCTCTTCCTGTTTTTGAGCCAACATAGATTACTGGTTTGTTAATTCCAGCAGCTTTTGAATAAAAAATTTTATTTTTATTAACTAAACCCAATGTCATTGCGTTTACTAAAATATTTCCATTATAAGATTCATCAAAGCAAGTTTGACCAGCTATTGTTGGAACACCCATACAATTACCATATCCACCAATCCCTTTAACAACTCCTCTTAATAAATTTCTAGTTTTTTCATGTTCTGGTGAGCCAAAATGAATAGAGTTTAAATTAGCAATCGGTCTGGCCCCCATTGTGAAAACGTCTCTCATAATCCCACCAACACCTGTAGCTGCTCCTTGATAGGGCTCAATAAATGAAGGATGGTTATGACTTTCTATTTTAAATACAATTGCATCATCGTCGTCAATATCTACAACTCCAGCATTTTCTCCTGGACCCTGAATAACTTGATCACCTTTGGTGTGTAATTTTTTTAAATGTCTTCTAGATGATTTGTAAGAGCAGTGCTCATTCCACATTGCCGAAAAAATACCTAATTCAGTAATATTGGGTGTTCTCTTTAAAAGATCACAGATTTTCTTATATTCATCACTTTTTAATCCATGCTCAATTGCTATTTTTTCGTTAACTTCAACCATTATAAGCTTTCAATTAAATTCTTAAAAAATAATGATCCATCTTCACCTGATAGAAATGGATCAATCATTCTTTCTGGATGAGGCATCATACCTAAAATATTTTTATCTTTATTGAATATTCCAGCTATATTTTTTAAGGCGCCGTTTGGATTATTTTTTTCATCATCATTTCCTTTATGGTCACAATAAGTAACAGCAATTTGACCGTTATCTTCAATCGATTTTAACTCATCTTTTGAGCAAAAATAATTTCCTTCATTGTGAGCAATATGGAGTTCTAAAACTTCTTTTTTAATTTTCTTAAAATATTTGTTTTCTTTATTTTTAATTTTTATGAAAACATTTTTACAAATAAAGTTTAAGTATTTATTCTGTTGAAGTATTCCAGGTAACAAACCTGTCTCAGTGAGTATTTGAAAACCATTACAAATCCCAAGAACCAATCCTCCTGAATTTGCAAAATCAATTACTGATTTTATTATTCTTGATTTTCCAGCAATACTTCCACATCTAAGGTAATCGCCGTATGAAAATCCTCCAGGCAGTACAATTAAATCACTTTTAGGTATTTTTACATCATTATGCCAAACCATTTGATTATCAAAACCAAATTTTTTTAAAGCTACATCCATGTCTCTATCGCAATTTGAACCAGGGAATATAATTACAGATGATTTCATTAGCTAGTTACAAGATTTTATAATCCTCTATAACTAGATTAGCTAAAAGCTTTTTACACATTTCTTCTACTTGAGATTTAGCTCTACCTTCATCACTTTCGTTTACCTCAATGTTAAAATATTTTCCTTGTCTAACTTCTGAAACATTATCAAAAGCCATCCCATTCAAAGTTTGCTGTATTGCTTTACCTTGTGGATCTAGTACACCATTTTTTAAAGTGACTATTACTTTTACTTTCATTTTTTCTTAATTTTTACTGCTTTTGGTTTAGGATAAGTTAATGGTCTTATGTTTGATTGTTCATGCAATATATTTAATCTAATTGCTACTTCTTGATAAGCTTCAACTAAGTTACCCAAGTTATTTCTAAACCTATCTTTATCTAGTTTTTTATCTGTTCGCATGTCCCAAAGTCTACAAGTATCAGGGCTAATTTCATCAGCAAGCATGATTTCTCTTTTGTTATCACTCTCACTTCTTCCAAATTCAACTTTAAAATCTACTAATTTAATTCCTACACCTCTAAACATGCCTTGAAGAAAATCATTTATTCTTCTTACTTCTTCGTAAATAAAATCTAACTCAAATACATCCATCCATTTAAAAGCTAAAATATGCTCTCTGCTTACTAATGGATCACCTAA
>CABYFX010000030.1 GCA_902518395.1 uncultured Pelagibacteraceae bacterium
TTCCAAATGATAATAGTGTTGTTAATTTATTTAAATTATCTGCTTTTAGCGACCCTTCTCTGGTTCAATTTATACATAGAAAATTAGCTTATTTAATAGGATTATTTTATCTGTATTTATTATTTTATATTTACAGGAATAAAAAAAACTGATTTATATAAATCAGTTAACGTTTTAGGAATTTTTATAATTTTGCAGATTGTCTTAGGAATATTTACGTTATTATATGGTGCACAGATTTTGATTGCATCTATGCACCAAATAAGTTCTATATTTTTAGTAGCTTCTTGTATCTATTTTTTATTTATAAATACAAGATCTAACTTACAGCTTTCAAGCTAGGTTTTCCAGAAGCTCCTAAAGCTTGATCTAGATCAGCTATAATATCGTCTGGATGTTCAATACCGATAGACAATCTTACATATCCAGGTGTTACACCTGCAGCTAAAAGTTCCTCTTCAGTTAATTGGCTGTGAGTAGTAGTTGCAGGATGAATAGCTAAACTTCTAGCATCTCCAATATTTGCCACGTGGTAAAACATCTTTAATGACTCTATAAATTTTTTACCTGCTTCAACACCACCTTTAACTTCGATACCTATAAGTGCTCCATTTCCACCCTTCATATATTTTTTGGATCTTTCACCAATTTCTCCTTTGTGCAAAGTAGGGTAGATAACTCTTTCTACATTTTTATGTTTTTGTAAAAATGCAACAGCTTTCTCAGCATTAGAACAATGTTGTTTCATTCTTAAGGGAACAGTTTCTAAACCTTGAATTATTCCCCATGCATTATCAGGTGCTAATGGTGCTCCTAGATCTCTTAATAGTACAACACGTGCTCTTACTGCGTATGAGACATTTGCTCCTGTCAATTGTGGAACAACAACACCCCATTGCGCGCCACCATAACTAGCATCTGGCTCGTTAAATAAAGGCTGTCTTTTTGGATCCTTTGTCCAGTCAAAATTACCTCCATCAACAAGACATCCTCCTATTACCGTACCATGTCCACCAATAAATTTAGTAAGTGAATGAACTACTACAGCAGCTCCATGTTCTAAAGGCTTACAAATTACTGGTGCTGCAGTATTATCCATAATTAATGGAATACTGTGTTTTCTACCTATGTCAGATACCTCTTTTATTGGAAATACTCTTAAATATGGATTAGGCAAAGTTTCTGCATAAAAACATCTTGTTCTATCATCAATTAATTTTTCAAAATTACTTGGATCTGATGGATCTGCATATCTACATTCAATACCTAATTTTTTAAGTGTGTGAGTGAATAGATTTACCGTTCCACCGTATAAATCAGTTGAACTAACAAAGTTATCTCCTGATTGACATACGTTCATTATAGCGAATGTTGATGCCGCTTGTCCTGAACCAACAGTTACAGCTGCAAGCCCACCTTCAAGCGCCGCAACTCTTTTTTCAAGTACGTCATTGGTTGGATTCATAATTCTTGTGTATATGTTTCCAAATTCTTTTAGTGCAAATAAATTTGCAGCATGATCTGTATCATTAAATTGATAAGATGTTGTTCTATATAGTGGTACTGCTACTGCTGTTGTAGCCGGATCACTTCTGTAATCTCCACCATGTAAAGCAATTGTTTCTGGATGTTTATTTTTACTCATATTTCCCCTTCTGTTTAAATTGCTATTAAACTAAAATGAAAAATACAATCAAGCTTAAATTTAACTTGATAATGGGGGGTAATTTGTGGTTATAAATTTTTTAAGTACAGTTAGTACCCTATCTGCTTCTTCTAACAACATCATGTGACCACAGTTATCAATTATATCAACTTGACTTCCATCAATTAATGAAGCTAATTTTTTTCCCTCTTTAACAGGGCACATTTTGTCATCAGTTGCTAAAATTGATAGAGTAGGGCATTTAATTTTTTTAGCTGCCTCAAATCCGTTCTTGTAATTATCACAAGCTCTAAAATCTACACCTAATGTATTCTGTATGGTTCTAGATTTGGCAAGCATTGTTCCTGTGTTGATATGGTAAAGACCAGGTACTGGATGACCACCAAAGTGACCGGCAGGACCATGAGCCCAATCCATCATTAAATCTACTGCTTTTGGATCATTATTTTCAGCTAATGAAAGTAGTTCAGGATTCATTGGTATAGCGCCAGCTCCACCCATCAAACTCAAAGTTTTAATTTTTTTAGGATACCTTGATGTGCATTCTACTGTTACTAAACATCCTTGTGAGTGTCCTACCAAGGAAGCTTCTTTATGACCAACAGCAACAATTACATCACTGACCCAATCTGCCATTTCCTCAATTGATTTGAGGCTTTTACCACTAGACAAGCCATGACCTGGTAGATCAACTGCTAAAGAGTTATATCCATGAAAAGCAAAATATCTTGTTTGAAGAACCCATGTCATGTGAGTTAAACCACTTCCATGAACAAATATAATTAATGGTTTTTTTTTATCAAACGGTCTTCCACCAGTAGAGGCGAAAACCTCATGCCCATTTACTTTGAATTTCATTGATTTGAAACAAGTCTTGGTTTTCTTGCGGCTCTAAAACCAATCTCGAAATCATTTTTTATATCATCAATGTCCTCAATACCCACTGATAATCTAATCATATCGTGGGATAACCCAGCAAACTTCAAAGTTGCCTCATCCATTTGTGAATGGGTTCCAGATGCAGGATGAATAACTAAAGTTCTTGTATCGCCTACATTTGCCAAATGTGATGCTAATTTTACGTTATTAATAAATGCAACACCAGCATCTTTTCCACCTTTAATACCAAACGCAATCATTGAACCTCTTCCATTAGGCAAAAGTTTTTTTGCTAATTCGTGATCTGGATGATCTGGGACACTTGGATGTGATACCCAGGCAACACTTTCATGGTTTGATAAGTATTTAACCATCTCTTCAGCATTAGAACAATGTTTTTTCATTCTTACTGACAAAGTTTCTATGCCTTGTAAAACATTCCATGCATTTTGAGGACTTAAACAAGGACCAAAATCTCTCATTCCTTCAGCTCTAGCTTTCATTGTAAAAGCTGTTGGGCCAAACTCCTCGGCAAAAGATAATCCATGATATCCTTCATAAGGTTTTGTCATTGTTGGAAATTTATCATTTTGCATCCAATCGAATTTTCCACCTTCAACTAATATTCCTGCCATTGAAGATCCATGTCCTGCCATCCATTTTGTTAGTGAATGAATTACTATATCAGCACCATGCTCAAACGGTTTACATAAATAAGGAGTTTGATAAGTTGCATCAACCATCAATGGAATTCCGGCATCATGCGCAATTTTTGCGATCTCTGGCATGTTCATTATTTCGTTACCCGGATTTCCGACGAGTTCTCCAAAAATACCCTTTGTATTTTTTTGAATTGCTTTTTTAAACCCTTCAGTGTCTCTTGGTTTAACAAATGTACATTTAATTCCAAATTTAGGTAAGGTTAATCTAAATAGGTTTACAGTGCCTCCATATAGTTGAGATGATACAACTAAATGGTCACCTGCTTCACATAATGTCATTACTGTCAAAAATATTGCACTCATTCCCGAAGATGTAGCTAATGCTGCCGTACCACCTTCAAGTGAAGCAACTCTCTCTTCTAACACACCAACGGTTGGGTTTGAAATTCTACTATAAATATGTCCACCTCTTTCTAAATTAAAAAGAGCAGCTGCATGATCGACATCATCAAAAAGGTATGATGTGGTTTGATAAATTGGCACTTGTCTTGAACCAGCATTTTTGTGTGGTTGATATCCAGCATGTAAACTAAGGGTATCAAATTTATACGTATTGGGTTTTAATTCTTTTTTTTTATCACTCATTAGGCTCCTTTAATTTAAAATTTTGTGAGTTCGTTTTATAAGGTTATTATTACTAATAAATGGTCATAATTCAATCAACCATTCAGTCCAATCAAAATATAATAATTTGACAATATATGTAATTATAAGTATTAATCCCGCATTCATGACAAAGTTTGTTAAAAAAGATGAGATAAATAGCGAGTGGTTTGAAATCGATGCCACAGGAGCTGTTGTAGGTAGACTAGCAACAGTTGTATCAAAAATTATAAGAGGGAAGAACAAAACAACATATACTCCTCACATGGACCATGGAGATTTTGTTGTTATTAAAAACGTAGATCAAATAAAATTTACAGGCAACAAATTTCAAAATAAAAAATATTACAGACACACTGGATATCCAGGTGGTATTAAAGAAATAACACCTGAAAAATTGAGTGAAAAAAAACCTGGCGAAGTATTAAAGTTAGCTGTTAAAAGAATGTTGCCTTCAGGTGCGTTGGGTAAAAAACAATTAACGAAACTTAAAATTTATTCTGGAGAGGACCATCCCCATACTGCGCAAAATCCAAAAATAATTGAAATAGGCAAACTTAATCAAAAAAATATTGTAAGAAATTAATATGGAAACTTCCCAAACATCTACACCAAAAATAAAATTAGACTTTAAAGATAGTAAATACGCAACTGGAAGAAGAAAAAAATCTGTAGCTAAAGTCTGGTTAAAAAAAGGTTCAGGAAAATTTTATGTAAATGGTAAATCTTTAAACGACTATTTTCCAAGAGCTAATCATGTAATGCAAATTTTAAGACCTTTTGAAATAATAAACCAGTCAACAGATTACGATGTTAGATCTCAAGTTGTAGGTGGAGGACAAACTGGTCAAGCTGGTGCCTTGGTACACGGTATTTCAAGAGCTTTACTAAAATTTGATGAAACTTTAAAATCAACCTTACGTAAAGAAAAACTCACAACAAGAGATTCAAGATCTGTTGAGAGAAAAAAACCTGGTAGAGCAAAAGCTAGAAAAAGCTACCAATTTTCTAAAAGATAATTTCTTTTTAAATTTCAACTGTTATATTAAATTATGGGTAAGAAAAATGTTCTTATATGTGGAGCTACTGGATATATAGGATTACAACTAACTAAACTCCTGTGTACACATAAAAAAATAAGTATTAAATACTTGTGTGGAAGTACATCTGTTGGAAAAAAAATAGATTCTTTTGAACAAGAATTAAAAAAATTTAAATTACCAAAAATATCAAAATTTAAAAAAGAATATTTATTAGATGTAGATATAATATTTACAGCATTGCCAAATGGTGAGGCACAATCTATTTCAAAATTTTTAAATAAAAGTAATTTGTTAATCGATCTAGCAGCTGATTTTAGACTTAATAATAAAAATGATTATGAAAAATGGTATAAAATCAAACACAAAGCATTAAATCAAATCAAAAAAAGTATTTACTCTATACCTGAAATTAGTGGTCAATTAATTAAAAAATTTCCAATAGTATCTTGTCCTGGATGTTATCCTACATCTGTATTAATTCCATTAATCCCGTTAATAAAAAAAAACTTAATTAATAATCAATCAATTATTATTGACTCGAAATCTGGTTACTCAGGTGCGGGTAGAGGAGTACATAAAAAATATAAAGATAAAAATTTATATGAGTCTTTGAGTGCTTATGGATTAGCAAATCATAGACATAATTCTGAAATTCAACAAGAGCTTGATCTTAAAACTGGCAAAAAAAATAAATTTCATTTTACACCTCATCTTACACCTATGTTTAGAGGAATTTTAAGCACTATTTATGTTGATTTAAAAAAGGGAATAAATATAAATAAAATAATTAATGTTCTTAATCTCCAATATAAGAATCAAAAATTTATAAAAATTAGTAAAATAAATACTTTCTTAAGCACTAATGATGTAATCAACACCAATAATTGCTTAATTTCTGTATGTAAAAGCAAATATAAAGATAAAATAATAATATTGTCTGCAATTGATAATTTGATTAAAGGTGGTGGAGGTCAGGCTATACAAAATATGAATAATTATTATGGCTTTAGTCAGAGTGAAGGTCTAAATGTTTAAATATACTTTTATAATTTTATTAATATTTTCATTATCGCATTGTTCCCTAAATCATCCTGTTTCCATGTGGAATATTAAAGATGATGGTGCTGATAATGATATATCAAAATTAAACTTTGAAGATGAAACATCTTTTGATGAATTTAAAAAAAATGTTATTAAATATGGTAAGATCAGCGACTTTCCAAAATTAGATTAATTTAATGAATAAAAATATAAATATTGCTGTTATTGGACTTGGTCAAATTGGGTCATATGTTCTAAATGAGATAAATACAAAAAAGAAAGACATTGAAACTAAAACTGGAAAGATAATTAAAGTTATAGCTATATCGGCTAAAAAAAAAAATAAGAAAAGAAAATTTAAAATTAATAAGAAAATTTTTTATTCAAATCCTCTAGATATTTTGAAGATTAAAAACTTAGATATAGTGATCGAAGCTATAGGCTTATCAGATGGTATATCAAAAAAAATTATTGAGAAAGCTCTTAAAAATAAAATTCATGTTATAACTCCAAATAAAGCATTAATTTCAAAACATGGTGATAAACTGGGAGAATTAGCTGAAAAAAATAAAGTTAATTTAGAATTTGAGGCATCTGTTGCAGGTGGTATTCCTATTGTAAGAACAATCAAAGAAGGTTTGGCTACAAATAAAATCACAAAAGTTTATGGCATACTTAACGGTACTTGTAACTATATCATGTCAGAAATGGAGAGAACTAAAGATAGTTTCAAAAATGTTCTGAAGATGGCACAGAAACTAGGTTATGCTGAACCTGGAAATCCTAAATTAGATCTTAACGGCTATGATGCGTTAGCTAAAATAAAAATTTTGACATCATTAGCTTTCAATAAGAAAATTTCAAAATCTGAATGTTTAATGGAAGGTATTGAAAACATCGATTATGCAGATATTAAAATTGCTGATCAGCTAGATTTTAGAATAAAATTATTAGGTATAACTGAGATTATAAATAATAGTATTTTTGAGAGAGTTCATCCATGTTTAGTTAAAAAAGATTCTTATATAGGAAATGTAGATGGTGTAATGAATGCTGTTATATTAAATGGTTCACCTATTGGAGAATCTGTATTGCAAGGGGAGGGGGCTGGACCAGGACCAACATCCTCTGCTTTGATGTCTGATTTATTATCTATATTAAGAGGAAATATAAAATATCCTTTTGGTATATCTAAAAATAAAAGATTAAAACCCAAAGTATTTAATAAAGACCAATCATCAAATTCTCTTTATTTAAGATTAGAAGTTAAGGATAAACCTGGTGTTCTATCTTCTATAACAAAGACTCTGGCAAAATATAAAATTTCAATTCAGAGATTAATACAAATACCTGATCATAAAAGTAAGACAGCTTCGATTGTTCTTATTACTCATGATGCTAATGAATTAGATGCTCAAAGATGTATTAAATCATTTAAATTAAATAAAAATATTATTAAAAATCCTGTTCTTATTCGTTTATTTTAATGGAACTTTATATAAAATTATTTGAAGTTCTTTTTCCAGTTTTCTTTATTGTTGGTATTGGATATTTTTTAGGAAAAAAAAATCCAAACTTTGATACATCATTTATAACTACTTATTCTGCTAATTTTGGAACACCTTCTATAGTAATATTCTCAATATCTGCGAGTGGTGTAACTTTTACAATGTTCTCTGAGTATTTTTTATATGCATTAATCCTATTATCTTCCTTTTTAATTGTTGGTTTGATTTTTTTAATTTCTATGAAAAAAGATTATTTAAGAGAATTACCAACATTTTTTTTACCAAACACAGGAAACATGGGCATTCCAATATGCTTATTTGCATATGGTAAATTAGGTATGGGAATTGCAGCAGCTATATCTTCTTTGGTCGTTCTTCTTCATTTTACTCTTAATATTTTTTTAGCTAAACGTGAGTTTGATTTAAAGGTTATAATAAAAAGTCCATCATTTTATGCAATAATTGCAACCATTATTTTTCTATATTACGAAATACCTTTGCCAATATTTGTATTGAATACTGTTATGCTTCTTGCTTATGGAATGATAGTAATGATTTTAATGTCCTTAGGTGTTGCATTAACACAAATGAAAGTTTTTTCCTTCAAGGATGCCTTAATCACATCTACTGGAAGAGTAATTATAGGACCTTTAATCGGTTTTGCTTTAATTTCCTTTTTTAATCTATCTGGCTTTGCAGCTGGCGTACTTTTAATTCAATCATCTATGCCAAGTGCAATTCTTTGTTATTTAGTTGCCTCTATGTATTCACCTAAGGAAATTGTTGATAATATTTCAAGCACCATAGTTGTATCCACTTTAATGTCTCTTGTGACTGTTCCTATTACTGTATTCTTTGCTTTAAAATACTTTAATTAAGAGATAAGATTTTCTTATGAAGGCTGTTATTCTCAATGCATCAGCTTGGATGATTGTTCCATTTATGGATGCTTTGGCAAAATATTTAAGTTCATCTATGGATGTTTTGCAAATTACTTGGGCTAGATATTTTTTTACAGTTGTCTTTGCATTCTCAATAATGCTTTTTTTTGATAGAAAATCCATGGTTTGGAGTAAAAAACCTATGCTTCAATTAATAAGAGGATTGATTTTTGTATTTTCAACATATTTATTTTTTTTTGCAATATCTGAGATTTCTTTACCTAAGGCCTTAACTTTAGCATTTGTTGCCCCAATTTGTGTAACTGCAATGTCCCCCTTTTTTTTAAAAGAAAAAGTAGGCTTAAGAAGGTGGACAGCAGTATCCATGGGTTTTATTGGTACCTTAATTGTTATTCGACCTGGATTTATAGAGATTAATTTAGCTACATTAGCAGCCCTGGGCAATGGTATTTGCTATGGTTTTTATTTAATTATTACAAGAAAATTAAGTACCTCTGATAACTCTCTATTAACTTTATTATTTGCTGGCACAGTAGGGACTATTGTCATGTCTTTATTTATGCCCGGTGTTTGGATACAGCCATCAAATAGTCAGTGGATTATGATGGCTTTAATTGGCTTCATAGCAGCTATCGCCCATCTTTTTATCATTTTGTCACTTAAACATGCTGATGCTTCTAAATTAGCTCCTCTTGGCTATACTGAAATTATTACTAATATTTTGCTCAGTTATTATATATTTCGAGAATTACCAGATAATTGGACATATGTAGGTCTTTCTTTTATAGTCCTTTGTGGTATTTATATATCTAGAAGAGAGTATTACTTATCAAGACTTTATCTAGGTAAGTAAAACTTACCTATATTTTAATGTAATACTTTATATTTATACCTTATATATATGTAATATAACGTTTTTTTTAAATATTTATAATTATAGAATATTTACAATTTATTATCTTATTAATTAATATCATAAAAAGAGTCTTATTATTAGTAAATTAATTTATAACTTTTTCCTAATTAGGCAAGATCTGATGAGAATAGAGTGGGGAATAAATATCAGTTTATAAATAAAATTAGAATTACTAAAACTTAGTGATAAATAATTTTAAAAACAAGCAAATATGCCAATATTTTGATAATTACATGTTTCAAGGAAACATTTTTAAAGTTTATTCAAATAATTATAATTGAATTTTTAGGAGAAAAAAGCTGATTTTGAAATAGCTCTGCAATATTCGAATATACCGTTTAAAAGCCCATAATAGGGTCTATTTTAAGTGTTTGTAATTTTACAGTGCAACTTATAGGTGATATTAAAAAATAAATACCAAATATTGTATATTAATCAAAAAACGTTGGTATTAAAAGTTTTTAGAGCAAAACACCCTCTAATTTTAGTAGTTTTTTCTTGGTATTTATTCCACCTTTGCCCGAATAACCGCCTAGAGAACCATCTGATCTTATTACACGGTGACAAGGTATTTTAGGAGCATAAGGATTTTTTCCTATGGCATTTGCTACAGCTCTTACTGCTTTTGGCATTTTAATTGCCATTGCTACCTGAGAATAGGTTCTAACTTGACCTTTTGGTATAGAAATTAAATACTTCCAAACTTTAAGTTGGAATTTTGTGCCTTTAAGGATCATAAATTAAAAAAACCCTGTTTCCTTGCACCTTTTCAGGTACAAAGAACAGTAGTTTTTGGCACGTCGTTTTATGCGCTACCGCCATGCCTTCCACCCTACAATTTTAGCGCTACTCTGTAGAGCTTTCTGCCCTCTAGGCTTGAACCTCTCGGTTTTTCCCTAGCTGGTCAGTTAAGAGTTGCCTCTTAATTCATTTATGATAATATCAAATAGAGTAGGTTGTATGTATCACTTTATCGTTGAATATACTGAGTTTTCAACATGGATGAATAGTGGGGATAACTTAATCCAAAGCTTTAAGTAAACCATCTAAAACCCTCATACATTGCAATTCCGTAAATTGAGTGCCTGATTAGAAACATAACTGATGTTTTAATAGGTATTCCAGTCTTATTTGCAAACACGCCTTGTCCTGTAAAAGGAAGAAATATCAGTAATGGAGCTAATGTTGTAAGAGCTCCAAATATAAAGCCTGAAAAATATGTCATTTTTAGACCTACCATTAAAAAACAAAAATAATAGATTACAGCCCAACAAATCGATACATAATAGTGAAAAATCCAACCAAGTAAAACTTCATGCCTAAAATTAGGCATACGGGCAATATTTGGGTTATAAAAAGTAGCATTTTTAAACATATAATAAGTCCATCTTCCAACAATTCCCCACGATGGTTCTGGAATACCCATCAATTTGAGTAAATAACCCAGAATATCAAGAATTATGCACGAAAATACTCCAGCAACTAAAATACTAATTATATCTATCAAATAACCTCAAAACATTAATAAAAATAGTAAAACAAATATGCTTATAAAAAAAATGCCGAAAATAACCATTAATATTCTATTTTTTGTTTGTTCTTCTAATTTTGGCCAATAATTCATGATAAGGAAAGTTCCAATAACAACAATTAGTCCAATTATGACATATTTAGGCATAAATATTCTTCTACATTAAATGCTTGACTTGTTAAATGAGTTATATTATTACTATCGATAATTAATTGTTATCAATAGTAATTATATGAATGAGTTAACTACAGAACTTAAATTGCTTCACGAGGCAACTTTAAATAACCTTAAAAGCTCAAAAGCAAAAAACACATTAAGAGCTTATAAGTCAGACTTTAAAGATTTCGATGCATTTTGTTCTAAACACTCTTTAAATTCATTACCAACAGAACCAAAAATAGTTTCATTATATTTAACTAGCCTTTCCAAAAACTCTAAAATAAGCACATTAAGGAGAAGATTAGTTTCAATCAGCATGCTTCATAAGTTGAAGGGTCACTATCTTGATACAAAACATCCAATTATAGTTGAGAATTTGATGGGAATAAGAA
>CABYFX010000031.1 GCA_902518395.1 uncultured Pelagibacteraceae bacterium
TAGCTAACAAGTTTAAGATTCCAATTATTTCTATTGTAGATACTCCAGGAGCATATCCAGGAGTTGGTGCAGAGGAAAGAGGTCAAGCTGAGGCAATAGCAAAATCTATTGAATGCTCTATGAAGTTAACAGTCCCTACAATAGCTATAATAATAGGAGAGGGTGGATCTGGAGGAGCAATAGCTTTAGCATCATCTAATAAAGTAATTATGCTTCAAAACGCAATATACTCTGTAATCTCTCCAGAAGGATGCGCCACTATTTTATGGAGAGACCCAAAAAAAACTTTAGAAGCTGCAACTGCAATGAAAATGTCATCCAGTGATCTTTTAAAATTAAATATAATAGATGAAATAATTCCAGAGCCAGTTGGAGGTGCTCATCGAGATAAAGATCTAATATTGGATAATGTAAGAGTTTCATTAAAGAAAAATTTAGAATTTTTTGAGACAATGGATAAAGATCAAATTCTTACTCATAGAAAAAATAAATTTTTGTCAATTGGAAGAAATAAAGGATTTACGACACAATCAGAAGATGGAAATGATCTATCTATGAAGGCAAGTATACTTGAAAATATTAATCAAAACTTTAAAAAGAATTCTAAAGTTTATTATGGTGTTTCTGCTATAGCTTTATTAATTTTGCTTTTAAGTATTATTTTATAAAGCTCCGTGGCAATGTTTATATTTCTTTCCAGAATTACAAGGGCAGGGTTCATTTCTTCCAATCTTTTTTGTTGAAAGCTCGTCAAATTTTTTACTTAAATTTTCATTGGTTTGTTCTTCTTGGCTATTTTCTATAAGCTTTAAATTAAACAAAATTGTAATTAAATCATACTTAAGTTTACTTAATAAACTTTCAAAAAGTGTAAATGCTTCTTTCTTATATTCTACCAAAGGATCTCTTTGTCCATAAGATCTTAAACCAATGACTTGTCTTAATTGTTCTAAATATTGAATATGTAATTTCCAATTTTGATCAATTAGTTGTAAAAAGATTCTTTTTTCTATTTCGTCATATTGCTCTTCATTTAACATTTTTATTCTTTCTTCTCTTGAACTTTTAAATTTATTTTTAATTTTTTCTTCAAACACCTTATTTTCAAGATTAACTAATTCATTAATTTCACTTTCTTCAAATGATTTTCCAAATAAAGATTTTAATTGCATATTGATTTCATTTGACCCTGCATTGGCTAACTTTTTTGTTTTCTTCAGTTTTAAATCATCAATAATTTCATCTAGAAAATTTTCAGAATATTGCTTTGAGTCTTTATTTTCTATTACTTCATTTCTTTGTGAAAATATTACTTGCCTTTGATCGTTTAAAACATTGTCAAACTTTAAAAGAGTTTTTCTAATATCAAAATTTCTTGCTTCAACTTTTTGTTGTGCTCTTTCTAACGCTTTATTTATCCATGGATGGTCTATACTTTCTCCATCTTTAAGTCCAAGTTTTTCAAGTATATTATTCATAGACTCAGACCCAAATATTCTCATTAAATCGTCTTCTAAACTTACGTAGAATATAGAGCTACCTTCATCACCTTGTCTTCCTGATCTACCTCTTGCTTGATTATCTACCCTTCTACTTTCCATCCTTTCTGTACCAATAACAAACAATCCTCCCAATTTTTTTATTTCAGCTTTATCACTCTCATCCTGACCTCCTAATTTGATGTCAACTCCCCTTCCTGAAATACTTGTCGTAATAATTATTGAGTTTCTTTTTCCTGCATCTGCAATAATTTCAGCCTCTCTTTGGTGATTTTTTGCATTTAAAACTGTGTGTTTAATATTTTTTTTATCTAATAGGTTTGAGAAGTGTTCAGACTTATTTATACTTGAGGTAAAAACTAATAATGGCTGACCTTTTGCGTTACATTCAACAATCTTACTAATTATTGCCTCGTCTTTTTCCTTACTAGTTCTAAATATTTGATCATTCGAATCTTTTCTTATCATCTTCTTATTAGTAGGAATTGACACTACTGGAAGATTATAAATTTCAAAAAACTCTTCTGACTCTGTTAAGGCTGTACCAGTGCATCCAGCTATTTTTTTGTAAAGTTTAAAGAAATTTTGGTAGGTAATTGATGCTAGAGTTTGATTTTCAGCATTAATTGTTAAGTTTTCTTTTGCCTCTAGACTTTGATGAAGGCCATCACCAAACCTTCTTCCTGGTAACTGTCTACCTGTTTGCTCATCAATTATTATTATTTGCCCATCTTTTACAATGTAATCTCTACCACTCTGAAAAAGATGGATTGCACGTAATGATTGATTAACTAAATGAACAATATGTAGGTTTTCTGGGTCATAAAAATTTTTATTTTTAAGTATTCCAGCATTTGAAAATATATTTTCAACATTATCCACACCTTTATTAGTTAATAAAATATTTCTATCTTTTTCATCTATTTCAAAATCTTCTTCTTTCAAATTTTTCACAAGTTTATCAACAGCTATATATTGATTAGTTTTATCTTCTGTTGCTCCTGAGATTATTAGAGGTGTTCTAGCCTCATCAATTAAACAAGAGTCAATTTCATCAACAATCGCATAATTATGTTCTCTTTGAACCATAGTCTCTTTAGAAAATTTCATATTATCTCTTAAATAATCAAAACCCAATTCACTATTAGTAGAATAAGTTATATCTTTTGAATAATTTTGTTTTCTCTCCAAATCATCTTGCCCAGTATTAATATATCCACAAGTTAAACCTAAAAACTCATAAATCTTACCCATATTCTCACTATCTCTCTTAGCCAAATAATCATTCACAGTTACTATATGGACACCTTTTTTTTCTAGAGCATTAAGGAAAGCTGCAAGAGCTATGGTTAATGTTTTACCTTCTCCAGTTTTCATTTCTGCAATTTTATTCTCATGGATTACAACACCACCAATTAGCTGAACATCAAAGTGTCTTTCATTTCTAATTCTTTTAGAGGCTTCCCTAACCATTGAGAAAGCTTCGGGTAATACTTCGCTTAAACTTTTTCCATTTTTAATATCTTCAATTAGTTTCTCAGTTTTTTTTGGGAACATTTCATCAGATAAATTTTCTAAATCTTTTTCTAAAAGATTAACTTTATTGACTATTTGCTGAATTCGGCCTAGTTCCTTTTCATTTCCGCTTTTAATAAGCTTTGAAAATATATTAAGTGGGTTGAACATTTTGATATAAAATTAAATATTTGAAATATATAGTAATTAATTAATTATTTTAAATATCATGAAATTTAACATAAACAATTTTATAAATACTAGCAGTCAAAGCTCTAAAATTGTTGATTTTCAGGATTTAGATCATATTGATGGAGTTTCAATTTCTGCAGTAAGCGCTGGCTTATATAAATTTAAGAGAGATGAATTAGTTTTATTTTATTTTAGAGATGGTGCAAATTATGCCTCTGTATATACCCAATCAAAGTTAATATCAGAAAATCTAAAATGGAATAAAAAAATCAAAGCAAAAAAAATATTTGCATTATTAGTTAACACCAGAAATGCCAATGCATTAACAGGTCCAGAAGGCCATGACGCATTGAAGAAAATTTCTTTAGACTTATCTTCAAAATTAACTGAGATACAGAAGAGAGATGAAGATGCTCCAAAACAAATTTCTTCAAAAGAAATACTTTTTGGTTGCACAGGTACTATAGGAGAGAGATTTCCATTAGAAAAAATTAAAACTTCATTACCAGAATTAGTTAAGAAAATAAAATATACGCAAAATAAATTAATCTGGATGAAAGCTGCAATGGGCATAATCACAACAGATTTAAAACCCAAAGTATCAATGGCAGAAACAAAAATTGGTTCATCAACAATAAAAATTTATGGAATTGCAAAAGGATCAGGTATGATTTACCCAAATATGGCAACTACATTGGGTTATATATTTACTGATGCAACTTTATCCTCATCAGTTTTAAATGATGTCTTAAAAAACAATATAAAGACAACATTCAATGCAATTTCATGTGATGGTGACACAAGTACAAATGATATGGTTTCAATATTTTCAACAAGCAAAGTTAATCATTCAGAAATTAAAAAATATAGTGATAGTAAACTTAAAAATTTTAACAAGGCAGTTCATGACGTTTTGTTGAATTTAGCAAAGCAAGTTGTTTCTGATGGAGAGGGAGCTTCTAAATTTATTTCTATTAATTGTATTAATTGCAGAACTGAAAAAGATGCAAAAAATATATCTTTTAAAATTGCAAACTCATTATTAGTTAAGACAGCAATTGCGGGAGAAGATCCAAACTGGGGAAGAGTAGCTATGGCAATTGGAAACAGTGACTCTAAAATTAATGAACAAAAATTATCTATTTCTTTTGGACCATATAAAATTTATCACAAGGGATCTCTATACAAATCCTACGATGAAGAAAAAGTTATGGAATACATGAAAGGTAAGTCAATTGAAATAGAAGTTGATATTGGTCAAGGGATTAAAAAATTTAAATCGTACACTATGGATTTAACAAAAAAATATATAGAAATTAACGCTGATTATAGGACTTAACTATATTGAAATTTCATAGATCAATATTTAAATATTAATCATGATCAAGTATTTGTTAAAATGTAAAGATTGTAAACAAGAATTTGAAAGCTGGTTTAGTACCTCTAGTGAATACGATAGGTTGCTAAAATTAAAACTTTTAAATTGCCAATCCTGTGAGTCAATAAATGTTGAAAAGTCCCTTATGTCTCCTAATTTATTGAATACTAAAAAAAAGGAAAATTTAAAAGAAATAAAAAAATATAAAGAGGTTCGAAAAAAACTTTCCGATTACAAAAAATTTGTAAAAGATAATTTTGAGTATGTGGGAGAAAATTTTACCTATAAGGCAAGATCAATTCATTATGACAAAAAGAAACCAAAAAAAGGCATTTATGGTAGTGCTTCAATTAAAGATGTTAAGGAATTAAGAGAAGAAGGAATAGATACTGACATTATACCCTGGATTGACGACGATAAAAATTAAACTTTTTTGAATTCTGAAATATAATTTACAGATTTGTCAGAAGTAACAGACCATTTATTTAAGATAGGATTAAAAGTCATTCCATCAATTTTTTTTAATATTAATGAATTTTTTTTACAAATATCTGTTAAATACTCTGGTTTAACAAATTTCTCCCAATCGTGAGTACCTATTGGAAGCCACTTTAAAACATATTCTGCTCCTACAATCGCAAATAAATATGATTTAAGTGTTTTGTTTAAGGTAGCGATGAACATCACACCTGATTTTTTTAAAAACTTTGAACTTTCTTTAATAAAAAAATCAACATCTTCAACATGTTCAACAATTTCCATATTCAAAATAATATCAAATCTTTTATTAATTTTTAAATTTTCTGGAGAGGAATTATAATATTTAATTTTAAGTTTACTTTTTTTTAAATGATACTTAGCAACTTGTATATTTTTTAAAGAAGCATCTATACCAACAACATCTGCTCCAAGTCTAGCCATGGGCTCTGAAAGTAATCCGCCACCACATCCGATATCCAAAATACTTAAGCCTTTAAATGGCTGATGTTCTTTTTTAATTTTAAACTCAGATAAAATTGTATCTCTTATGTATTTTATTCTGATGGGGTTAAATTTATGTAATGGCTTAAATTTTCCATTAGGATCCCACCATTCCTCGGCTATTTTTGAAAATTTTTCTATTTCTTTTTTATTTATTGTGTTATTTTTCATTGTTTATTGACATTACAATCAAGATGTATTTTATCAATATATTTTAATTTATATTAAAAAAAATTATCAATGAAAATAATTGTATTAAAATTTGGAGGTACTTCAGTTGGTACAACTGATAGAATTAAAAAAGTTGCGAAAATTATTACTAAATATAAAAAAAAGTACAATGTAATTGTACTTTCTTCTGCAATGAGTGGTGTGACAAATAATTTAATTAATTTATCCAAAAAAATTAGCAAAAATTTTTCAGACTCCGAATACGACGTTTTAGTTTCATCAGGAGAACAAGTGTCCTGTGCACTAATTTCAGGAGAATTGATTAATAAAGGTTTCAATTCAAGATCTTGGATGTCATGGCAAATCCCTATTAACACAGAGGGAAAATACAAATTTTCAAGAATTAATAAAATTAACAAAAGTCAAATTGTCAGTTATTTAAAAAAAGGAGGAATACCCATAATCACAGGATTTCAAGGTATTAATAAAAAAAATAGAATAACCACTATTGGTAGGGGTGGCACAGATGCAAGCGCAATTATGTTTGCTAAGTTTTTCAATGCTGAAAAATGTATAATATATACAGATGTGGATGGTGTTTATTCTACAGATCCAAATAAACTTAAGTCAGCTAAAAAAATAAAAGTTATTTCTTATGAGGAAATGCTAGAAATGGCCTCTCTTGGTGCTAAAGTTATGCAACCTCACTCAATTCAAGATGCAAGATTGAATAGGGTAGATATAGAGGTGAGATCTTCTTTTACAGATAAGGAAGGCACTCTAATAACAAAAAGAAAAAATATAATAAATAACAAGATTATAACTGGTATTTCAAATACAACTAATGATGCCAAAGTTACTCTTTTGGGTGTAAGAGACAAGCCTGGTATTGCAGCATCAATTTTTAAACCTCTATCTGAAAATTCTATAAATGTAGATATGGTAGTACAAAATATTGCTGCTAATGGGAAAGAAACTGACTTAACTTTCACAATTAAATCAGATGATTTAAATAAAACAAAAAAAATTATTTTACAAAATAAAAAAATAAATTTTAGAGATTTGATATTTGATAAGAATGTTTCAAAAGTCTCAATAATAGGAGTAGGAATGGTTACTACTCCTGGGGTTACTTATAGAATGTTCCAGTCACTTGCAAAGCAAAAAATAAATATTCAGGTAATATCTACCTCAGAAATAAAAATTTCTGTATTGATAGATAAAAAAAATGTTCACAAAGCCATATCTTCTCTGCACAAAGAATTTAGATTAAATAAATAATTTATGAATATTAGACCATTTAGAGAAATAAAAAGAAGAAAAACGAAAGAAATTAATGTTGGTCATATAAAAGTTGGAGGAGATAATCCGATTTCTGTGCAATCAATGACCAATACTTTAACTAAAGATGTTAAAAAGACTGTAAATCAAATTGAACAAATCGAAGATGCTGGAGCAGATATTGTAAGGGTATCATGCCCTGATGAAGACTCTACAAAAGCTCTTAAAGATATTATTAAAAATACTTCTGTGCCAATAGTTGCTGATATACATTTTCACTACAAAAGAGCAATAGAGGCGGCAGAAAATGGAGCTGCTTGTCTTAGAATCAACCCTGGAAATATTGGAGATAAAAAAAAAATTAAAGAAGTAATTTCTGCTGCAAAAAATAATAATTGTTCAATTAGAATTGGTGTTAATGCTGGATCTCTAGAAAAAGACTTATTAGAAAAGTATAAAGAACCTTGTCCAGAGGCTTTAGTAGAGAGTGCATTAAGAAATATTAGTATTGTTGAAGATCTTGACTTTTATGAATTTAAAGTGAGTGTCAAATCTTCTGATGTATTTTTATCTATCGAAGCTTACAGACAACTTTCTAAAGTTACTGATTATCCACTGCATCTAGGTATCACTGAGGCAGGAACATTTTTACCTGGAAGTATAAAATCTTCTATTGGTTTTGGATCACTTCTTATGAGTGGTATTGGAGATACTGTAAGAGTTTCTTTATCTGATGACCCGGTAGAGGAGATAAAAGTTGGAAATGAAATACTAAAATCACTTAATTTACGAAATAGAGGGGTAAAAATTATTTCCTGTCCATCTTGTGCTAGACAGGCTTTTAATGTTATTGAAACTGTTAAAAAGTTAGAAGACAGACTATCACATATAAAAACTCCAATTTCTTTATCTATAATTGGATGTGTGGTGAATGGACCTGGTGAGGCAGCACAAACGGATATAGGTATTACTGGGGGTGGAAAAGGTAATAACATGCTTTACTTAAATGGAATTGAATCTGAAAAAATTACAAGCGATGAGATGATTTCTAAAGTGGTAAGATTGGTTGAAGAAAAAGCCGAAGAAATTGAAAAAGCCAAATAATGGTCCCTTTATCAAAAGTTCAAGATTTGATAGCAAAACATTCTAGATTGGAAAAAGAGCTATCATCACAAGAAATTGATAAAAAATCTTTTGCAGAGAAGTCAAAAGAATACTCCGACTTAAGTGATATCATTAAAGAAGCAGTTTCTTATTTTAATTTTCAAAAAAACAAAGATGAATTGGAAAATTTAATTAATGATAATGCCACGGATAAAGATATGAGAGATTTAGCTATAAGTGAATTAAATGAGCTAGTAAAAAATAATGAAAATGATGAAAAAAAAATTAAATTATTTTTATTACCCAAAGATGAGGCAGATACAAAAAATGCAATGATAGAAATAAGAGCTGGAACAGGCGGATTAGAAGCTAGTTTATTTGCGTCAGATTTATTTAAGATGTATGAAAAAGTAAGTCACAAAAAAAAATGGATACTTGAGGTCATATCTATTTCTAAAAGTGATGCTGGTGGATTAAAAGAGGTCATTGCATCTATAAAAGGTAAAAATATTTATTCTTCATTAAAATATGAAAGTGGCGTTCATAGAGTTCAAAGAGTTCCTGATACTGAAACTCAGGGTAGGGTTCATACATCTGCTGCCACAGTTGCAGTAATGCCAGAAGCTGAAGAGGTTGATGTTAAAATAGAAGAAAAGGATTTAAGAATTGATGTATTTAGAAGTAGCGGTCCAGGTGGTCAAAGTGTAAACACTACGGATTCTGCTGTTAGGATTACACATATTCCAACAGGAATTGTTGTCAGTCAGCAGGATGAAAAATCGCAAATAAGAAATAAAGAAAAAGGATTAAAAATCCTTAGATCGAGAATCTATGAATTAGAAAGACAAAAGAGAGATGAAGAAAGATCAAAAGATAGAAAAAGCAAAATTGGTACTGGAGACAGATCTGAAAGAATTAGAACATATAATTTTCCACAAGGGAGAGTAACAGATCATAGAATAAATTTAACATTGCATAAATTATCTGAATTTATGGAGGGTGAAATTTTTGATGAGATGATAGAGAATTTAGTGATTCAGGCTCAAGAAAATGAACTTGGTAATATATGAATTACAACCAAATTTTAATAAAAGGTGAGAATTTTTTAAAAAAAAACAAAATTAAAAATCCATATCTTGATGTTGAATTAATTTTATCAAAAGTAGTAAATAAAAAAAGGGAAGAAATTTTATTAAATACAAATACCAGATTAAATAGACCAGACATATTAAGATTTAAAAAATATTTATTAAGACGACGCCAAAAAGAACCAATGGCATACATTCTCGGTTATAAACATTTTTGGAAACATAAGTTTTTAACAAATAAGTCTGTTTTGATACCGAGACCAGATACTGAATTAGTTATTGAAGAAACTCTTAAGTATTTACCAAAATATAAGTCAAAAAAAATTTTAGATGTTGGAACTGGCTCAGGATGCATTGTGGTTTCTTTAATAAAAGATAGGCCAAAATGTAAAGCAACAGCTATAGATATATCTATAAAAGCTATAAATGTTGCAAAAACTAACGCAAAATTACATCAATTAGAAAATAAAATTAATTTTATAAATATCGATATTGACAAATATAGATCTTATAACTATGATTTAATTATATCTAATCCTCCATACATAAATAGTGTTGAATTAAATAGATTAGATGATGATATAAAATTCCATGAACCTAAATTAGCATTATCAGGAGGTTTTGATGGTTTGAGGGATTTAAAAAAGGTGATTTTAAAGAGTAAAAAATTGTTAAAAACAAACGGAAAATTGATACTTGAAATTGGACATAAACAAAAAAATCAATGTTCAAAAATACTAAATGAAAACAAATTTTATATTAATAAAATATCTAAAGATCTATCTGGAGCAGATAGGTGCATAGTAAGCACTAAATTACAATAATGAATAATTTCAAAAATAATAATAGAAGAGGACGATTTAAGCCAGGTGGTGAGAGAGGCTTTAGAAGAATTGGTAATGGGCATAAAGCAAATGGAGATTTTAGTAACGGACCCTCTTTTAAAAGAAGGCACCCTGGAAAAAATAATCAAAATGCAGGAAAACTTGTTGAGAAATATAATGATCTAGCCAGAGAAGCGTTATCAAATGGTGACAAGATTTTGTCTGAAAACTATTTACAGCATTCAGAACACTTTTCTAGAATTCTTATATCTCAAGAAAATTCAAGAAATCAGAGCGAAAAAGAGTCAGGTTCTAATATTAGTAATCAGGTAAAAGTTGAAACCGAAAATAAAGAATCGGAAGATATAATAACAAAATAAATTACAATTTAGATATTAGATCAGATTTTAGAACATCTATTTTAATCTTATTAACTTCAAATACTTTACGTTGATCTCCCTTTAATATTTTTCCAGAGGGTAACTTAAGTTTTTGTGAATTTATTTTTCTTCCATTTTCAATAACTTCATAATGTAAATGCGGACCAGTAGAAAGACCAGTGGAACCGACGTATCCAATTATTTGTCCTTGTTTAACTCTAGCACCTTTTTTAATTCCTCTACCAAACTTAGACATATGTGCGTAAACAGTTTGATAAACTCTATTATGTTTTATTTTAACACAATTGCCTCCACCTCCACACCATTGAGCTCTCACTACCAAACCATCTCCTGATGCAAGTATAGGTGTACCGGTTGGTGCTGCAAAATCAGTTCCTGTATGCATTTTAGTAAAACCTAAAATAGGATGTTTCCTTTTTCCAAATGAAGATGATAATCTAGCTCCGTTAATAGGTGTTTTCATTAAAGTTTTTCTCATGCTTTTTCCATTCTCATCGAAATAATCGATTTTATTAATTTCATACTCGTGTCTGTAAAGTTTTAGATCTTGATTTTTTATATTTAAATTAGCGAAAATAATATTTCCAGTTTCAATTACTTTTCCATCTTTGTTCAAGAATTCTTCATATATAATTTGAAAACTGTCATTTTTCCAAATATCTCTTTGGAAATCGACTTGAAAACCATATAATCTTGCAAATTCAATAATAATATTTGGTTTAATTTTTAATCCTAAAGCAGTTTGATACAGACTATTAGTAATTTTACTTTCTCTATATGCTATAGCTTT
>CABYFX010000032.1 GCA_902518395.1 uncultured Pelagibacteraceae bacterium
AAGATGAAAAAAACCAATGGGGTGAGAATTGGCATAGTGATGTTAGTTACAATGAAAAACCAACGAAAGCAGTAATATTAAAATCAATTAAAATTCCTCCTGTTGGTGGTGATACATGCTTTGCAAACATGGAACTTGCATGGGAAACATTAGATGAAAATATAAAAGAAAAGATAAAAGATAAAAAAGCAATCCATAGTTCTCTTGGCGCAGAATTTTTTATTGAAAAATATAAAAAAATGGAGGGAAATGAAAAAAGAAATTTTGATGAATATTCTAATGAACATCCAATAGTAAGAACACATCCTGAAACTGGAAAAAAAATTCTATTTGTCAATTGGACATACACAAAAAAAATAATTGGACTTGAACAAGAAGAAAGTGACGAAATTTTAAAAAAAATATTTGAACACCAAGCACGACTTGAATTAACCTGTAGGTTTAGCTGGACTGAAAATACAGTCTGTATATGGGATAATAGAAGTGTTATTCACTTTGCAATTGCAGATTTTTATCCAGGTAGAGGATTAGGATATGAAAGAGTAATGGATAGAATTGCTATTGAAGGTGACCACCCACAATAAATACCTTGAAATTTGATTATTTAATAATTGGAGCAGGTACAGCAGGATGCGTTCTCGCTAATAGACTAACTGAACAAAGTAAAAATAAGGTTGCAATTTTTGAAGCTGGTAAAGATAGTGATATATGGAAAGTAAACATGCCCCTTGCAATACTTTATGCAATGCATGACCCAAAATATAATTATAAATATTATTCTGAACCTGAGCCACACTTAAACAATAGAAAATTATTTTGTCCTAGGGGAAAGATGATTGGTGGTTGTTCCGCGCATAATGGAATGGTTTATGTCAGAGGGAATAAAAATGATTATGACAGATGGGCTTCATTTGGGTTAAAAAATTGGTCTTACAAAGATGTTCTACCTTTTTTTAAAAAAATTGAGACATGGTCAGGTGGAGAAAATAATTATAGAGGTGGAAAAGGTATATTGCCTGTAAACCAATCAAATAACAAAAATCCCCTTTTTAAAGCTTTTTTGGACTCGGCGAAAGAGGCAGGACATAAAATAAATAGTGATATGAATGGAGAAGACCAAGAAGGCTTTGGAATGTACGATGTTACTATTCATAAAGGACAGAGAGCAAGTGCTTCAAAATACTATTTAAAACCAGCTAAAAGCAGGGAAAATTTAAAAGTATTTACTGAGTCATTTGTAGAAAAGATTATTTTTGATGGCAAAAAAGCTATTGGAATTCAAGTTAAAATTAAAAATGAAACAAAGACTATTTACGCAAATAAAGAAATTATTTTAAGTGGTGGATCAATTAATTCTCCACAATTACTAATGTTATCAGGTGTTGGTCCAAGCAATCATCTTAAAGAAAAAGGAATTGAGGTTATTCATGATTCAAAAGGAGTTGGAAAAAATTTACAAGATCATTTAGAAACCTATATTCAACAAGAATGTAAAACTCCAGATACATTATATTCTTATGTAAATAAATTTAATATGGTAAAGGTGGGTATCCAATGGTTCTTAAACAAAAGCGGTCCCTGTTCTACCTCTTTTTTAGAGGCTGGTGGATTTAGCAAATCATCTCCAGATAAACAATATCCAAATATACAATTTCATTTTTTCCCAGCATTCGTAATAGATCATGGTTTAGTAGATCCTGACAGACATGGGTACCAACTACACGCAAGTTTAAACCAACCAAAGAGCAGAGGGGAAATTACTTTAAAAAGTTCAAACCCTTATGATTATCCAAAAATACAATTTAATTATTTGGAGGATGAATATGACCTTAAAGAGACAATAAAATGTGTTCGAGTAGCAAGAAAAATCTTAGGTCAAAATTCTATGAAACCTTATGCTGGTAAAGAAATTGGACCAGGAAATAATGCAAATTCAGACGAGGAAATTGAAGAATATATCAGGTCAAAAGCAGAAACAGCATATCACCCATCATGCACTTTAAAGATGGGTATAGACGATATGGCAGTTGTAGATGAAAAATTAAAAATTTATGGTCTTCAGAATATAAGGGTAGCGGATGCATCTGTAATGCCAGAAATTACAAGTGGAAATCTAAATGCACCTACATTAATGATAGGCGAGAGAGCTGCTGACTTCATTTTGAATTAACTTATGGAAGCAAATAATAATACTAAAGGCATCCTTTTCATTATGATTGGGATGGCTTTTTTTTCAATCCAAGACTCACTTATAAAATATATATTTGAAGAGATTGCTTTATTTGAGCTATATCTTGGTAGAACTATTGTACAAGCTACAGTTCTCATTTCTATTTTCTTAATAACAAAAAAAAAATTTACTTTAAAAACTCATTATCCTTTATTGACTTTATTAAGAGTAATCTGCTTTTTCTTTGGATTTAGTTTCTTTTACATTTCATTGACATTTATGTCTTTAGCAATGGTTAGTGCATTGTTCTTTTCGTGTCCTTTTTTTATGTCAATATTTGCTAAGGTATTTTTAAAAGAACAAATTGGTATTAGAAGATGGAGTGCCATAACTGTAGGTTTTATTGGTGTTTTAGTTGTACTTAATCCAACTTTAGAAGACTTTAATTTTTTTAAATTGGCACCAGTTGCATGCTCACTTTGTTATGCATGCTCTATGACAATTACAAAATATACATCTGAAAAAGATAATATTTATACTCAGTTAACTTTACTTTATATTTTTGCAGTAATTGCGAGTGTTATAATATTTTTAATAAGTGGTGATGGAAAGTTTAATAATTTTTCTGATCCTACAATGCAGTTTATTTTTAGAGAATGGTTTGTAAATCCAGCTGTTTCTTGGCCTTACGTTTTTGTAATGGGTATTGTTGCATCAATATCTTTTTTTTGTGTTTTTACAGCATATAGTATTGCTTCTCCGTCTGTGGTGTCTCTGTTTGAATATTCGTACATAGTTTTTGCAATGATAGCTGGTTACATATTATTTGAAACTATACCAGTACCTAGAACTTTTCTTGGAGCCGCAATAATTATTGGTGCAGGTGTATATATTTATTTCAGAGAAAAAATTCGAGGCCAAATGATTGCATCAGATACACCTAATAGATGATAAAAAAAAACTATATTCCAACAATAAATATTTCTTCTATTCTTGAAAAAGGTTTTGATACAAAACCTACCCTTAAAATAGTTAAAGAAATTCAGAAAGCTTGTTTAGATGTTGGTTTTTTTCAAATTACAGGTCATGGTATAAAATTAAAAAATATAAATAAAGTTTGCAAGGTTGGAGAAAATTTTTTCAAACTAAATATAAAAAAAAAACTTAAATTAGCTCCAAAAAAATGGAATAAAAAAAATAAAAATGTTTATAGAGGTTACTTTCCTAATGACGTAAATGGTAAAGAAGGACTAGATTTGGGGGATTTAAAAGTAACTAAGAAATATTCAAAAAGAGTAAAAAATCAGTACATAGAATATTTAAATATTAAGCAATCATTTACCGCAAATAATATTTCTAAATTATCTGATTATTATGATGATATATTTAATTTAAGTGAAATTCTTTTTAAAAGTATTATTAAAATCTATAATAAGGATACTGATATATCTAAAAAAGCATTTTCAAGATTAAAAACTCTCAGCACATTACGTTTTAATTATTACCCTAATCAAACAAAGCCTGTTGAAATTTCTAAACAAGATGGGGTTGCTCTTGGATGTGAAACACATGTAGATAGTGGTATTTTCACAGTACTTTACCAAAATAAAAAGGGTGGTTTACAAGTACAAAACCGTAAAACAAAAAAATGGTACGATGTTCCCTTTAATAAAAATGCTTTAGTTGTAAATACTGGAAGAGCGCTTGAATATTTAAGTAAGGGAAAGTTTAAAGCAACTAATCATAGGGTATTATGGAACAAGCAAAAAAGGCTTTCAGTTCCTTTCTTTTTTGAACCCTCATATGACTTTAAAATGAATCTTTCATTTTTAAATAAGGAAAAACTAACTAATAGCGGTCTCAGATACGATAAATTTCTTAATAAATCCCTTAAAAAATTCGTTGAATATCAAAGGTAAGAATAATAATATAATCGTATAAAGCGATACATAACTCGTCGTAATTTCATATACGAAAGTGGGATCGGTCGTCTTTAAATTAATTTTTAAAGGAGGCTTTAATGAAGTTTGGTTATTTTTGTAATACTACAAATTGGACACACAAACCATATCACAAATTATTAGATGAAACTAAACAGATTACTGAATATTGTGATCAAAACTATTGGAATTCAATTTGGTTTACTGAACATCATTTTAACCATGAGGGAATGGAGTCGTGTACTAATCCCTTAATGCTAGGAGCAGATGCTGCAGCAAGAACAAAAAATATAAGAATAGGACAAGCAGCAAATGTAATAACTTTTCATAACCCAATTAGATTAGCAGAAGATATTGCTACACTTGATCAACTTTCAAAGGGAAGGGTAGAAGTTGGTGTTGCAAGAGGAGTTTATGGGAGAGAAGCAATTAATTTAAACAAAGAAGCAGATTTAAAAGATCAGGCAAAAAATTTTAGATTATTTGCTGAAACATTAGAAATTTTGAAAAAAGCATGGTCAGAGAAATTTTTTAATCACGATGGAGAATTTTATAATTACCCATCACCAAATTATGTTTGGCAGCATGACATGAGCCCTCCAAGTGAAGAATTTATGAATATGGCAGATAGCACTATGAAAAAAATTAGTGTTCTTCCAAAGCCTTATCAAAATCCACACCCTCCAATACATCAAGTTGTTGATGGTATAAGATCTATAGAGTGGGCAGCAGAAAATAATATAAATGTAATTATGTGGATACCTACAGTTAAAGCATTGAAAATAAGATTTGAAGCTTACAAAAATAAAAGATCTGAAGTTACTAAAAAAAATGTCCCTTTAGGTGAAGGCGTTACTCTCGTCAGAGATATGTTTGTCGCTGACACTATGGAGGAGGCCAAAGAAAAAGCAGGCCAACATATGGTAAATTATATGAAATGGGTTTGTCATTGGAGAGGTCTTGGTAATCACATGGATCCTGGTGAAGAGCTTCCAGAAACAAAAGGTAAATTAGATCTTCTTAATTACGAGTTTTTACATAAGCGAAATATGTTATTTGGTACTCCTGAATATGTAACAGATAAGATTAAAGAACTACAATCAGAACTTAATCTTCAAAATCTTCAAGTCTGGTCTAACTTTCCAGGCGTGAAACATGAAGATTGTATGAAAAGTATTAAACTATTTACTGAAAAAGTAATGCCTAACTTTAAAGATGATCTAGATACTGAAGTTAAAAAAGTATCGTGATTAAGACCAAGAATACCTTGACCGGTGGTCAAGCGGCAGTGAAATCATTAAAAAAAGAAAAAGTTAAACACGTCTTTGGTCTAATTGGTTCAGCAACCATGGAAATGTTTGATGCGTTATATCATGAAAAAAAAATTAAATTTATAGGTGTAAGAGACGAAAGAACTGGAACGCATATGGCGGATGGATATGCAAGAGCTTCTAATCAACCAGGTGTAATAATTGCCGGTCAAAACGGTCCAGGAGCAACTAATCTCGTTACGGGCATAGCGCAAGCAAAAGCAGCATTTTCTCCTGTAGTATCTATTGCTGGTTTATATTCTACTAAAGATAAGATGGAGGATGCCTTTCAAGGACTTGATCAACAATCACTTTTTGATCCTATAACAAAAAAAACATGGACAGTAAAAAAGGCAAGTCATATACCAACGGCCTTTAGAGATGCTTTTAATCTTGCAATGTCACCACGCAGAGGACCAGTTTGTATAAACCTTCCAAGAAATGTTCTTTCTGATACTTCAAAGTTTAAGATTAATGAAAATAAAAAATCCTATAAAGCTGAAAGTGACTTAAAAAGTAAAAAGAATTCAATTGATAGAACTATAAAACTTATTCTCAACTCAAAAAAAACAGTAATTGTTGCTGGAGGAGGAATAAAATATAATTCAAAATTTAAGTCTGTAACAAAGCTTGCTGAATTTTTAAATATTCCAATTGTAACTGCAGCGGGACATGGAGATGCAATTCCCTTTAGTCATAAGTTAAATGCTGGACAAATGGGACCTAGAGGAAATATTGTTGCATCAAGATTAGTCAAAGAGGCAGAGCTAATTATTGCAATTGGTACAAGACTTGGGTTCAATTCCACTTTCTATTCGTATGAAAATATTAATAAAAACGCGAAAATTGTACAAATTGAGTTAGAAAAAACAATGATAGGAAGATACTTTCCAGTTAATGTAGGTATTCATGGCGATGCTGCTCTGGTGACAGATCAAATTTTAGCTGAATTAAGAAAAAAAAAGAAAATTTTCAATTACAAAGAGTGGACAAATAGTTTTTTGTTTGAGAGATCAAAATTTCTTAAAGATAGAGATAATATAAAGTCAAAAAATTTTCCAATCCAACCGAATGGTCTATTCAGAGAATTAAGAAAAGTACTACCGAAAAATACTGCAATAACACTTGATGCTGGAACGCTTTGCCTTCAAGCAACAGATGCTTTAGAATATTACAATCCTCCTGCCCTTTTCACTCCTCTTGATTTTGGTTTAGTAGGCTTCTCATTTGCATGTGGTTTGGGAATAAAGGTTGCAAAACCTAATAAAACCGTCGTTAGTTTAATGGGTGATGGTGGTTTCGGAATGACTATTTCAGAATTAAGTACAGCTGTAGAACATGGCATAAACACAATTACAATAGTGATGAACAATAAGAGCTGGGGAGCTGAAAAAGCTTATCAAAAAGATTTTTATGGTGAGAGATATCTAGGAGCTGACATTCAAAGCCCTCCCTTTGATGAAGTTGCTAAACTGTATGGCGCTAAAGGAATTAAAGTTAAAAAATTATCAGAAGTTAATGAGGCAGTAAAAAGCGCATTAAAAGTAAATAAACCAGTTGTTATAGATGTTGATGTAGATCCAAAAGCGTTATACAGTTTTAGGAGAGATAGCTTTACACATAGAATAAGAAAATGAAATTAGAATTACGTAAGTTCACTAAATTTGTAGATAAGACTTTTATTGAAGGTGGAAAAGAAGCTAAAGAACCTGTTTTGATGGTTTCTGTTGCTGCAGTTTTTAAAAATCCTTGGGATGGAAAAGGTTTTGTGGAAGACTTAAAACCCATTATTTTAGATCTAGCTCCTAAACTCGGAGATTTATTGGTTCCTGAACTTATAAAAGAAATAGGCTCTCCTGATAAAATATTAGCTTATGGAAAAGCAGGTGTGGTTGGACTGAATGGAGAAATAGAACATGCATCAGCATTTATTCATACATTAAGATTTGGTAATAAGTTCAGAGATGCTGTTGGAGGAACTTCTTATTTGAGTTTTACGAATACAAGAGGTCCGGCTGCATCAAAAATATCTATCCCAATGATGCACAAAACAGACTCTGGTTTAAGACCATATTATCTTACACATGAGTTTACAATTCATGATGCTCCATTTGATGATGAAATTGTTATTGCAATTGGTGGCGCTTCGACAGGTAGAGCTCATGCAAGAACAGGTGATAGGTACCAAGATATGAAGGAGATGGGCATTGAACCAAAATAATAATGATCAATGCAACAGACTCTAAAGGTACATTCTATAAACTAAATCAAAAAGAAGGAATTCCAATAGTATTTATTCATGGTGTGGGTCTTGATCATAATATTTGGGATCCACAAATTAATGAATATGATAATACAGTTTTAATTTATGATATTCTTGGACATGGAAGAACACCTTTAAATAAAGAAAAAATAAGTTTTGATGATTTTTCGGATCAAATTATTGATCTTATTGATGAATTAAAATTTGATAAAATTCACCTTGTTGGATTTTCAATAGGCTCATTGATTGCAAGAAACTTTGGAACGAAATTTAGTGATAGATTGAAATCCCTAACATTATTGTGCTCAATATTTAATAGATCTGATGATGAACAAAAAATAGTAAATGAAAGGTTTGAGCAGACAAAAAAAGATCAAAAACTTACAAAAGATGCGCTCAAAAGATGGTTTAATAAGGATTTTATTGAAAAAAATCCTCTAATTTCAGATAAAATCATCACAATTCTTAATAATAATAATATGGATAACTTTATTAAAGTTTACTCATTGTTTGTAAATCACAAAGATAACGAAAAATTTGAAAATATAAATGTTAAAACCCTTGTGATGACTGGAGAAGGTGATATCGGCTCAACTCCAGAAATGTCTAATAATCTAAGTAAAAAAATTAAAAACTCTGAAGTAAAAATAATACCTGTAGGTAAACATCTATGTAGTATTGAATGCTCATATGATGTAAATAATGCAATTAAAGATCATATACAAAATGCCTGAATTAAAAAAATACAAAATGTTTATAGGAGGAGAATGGGTTGACTCTGACACTAAAAAAACTTTTGAAACTTTAAATCCAGAGGATAATAGGCCATGGGCAGTTGTTCCTGAGGCAAGTGCTTCTGATGTAGATAAAGCAGTTCAAGCAGCCCAAAAAGCCTTTGAAGGAGATTGGCCTAAAATATTACCGCGTGAAAGAGCAAAGTTTCTAAGAGCTATCGGAAATAAGCTCAGAGATAATGCAGAATTACTTGGAAAAATTGAAACTATAGATACTGGAAAACTTTATAGAGAAACAAATAAACAGGCAAATTATATTGCTGAGTATTACGATTATTATGCTGGTATGGCAGACAAGGTCGAAGGTACAGTTCTACCAATAGATAAACCAAATATTCAAGCTATAACTTCAAGAATACCTATTGGTGTTATTGCTGCGATTGTTCCATGGAATTCTCAAATGTTTTTAACAGCAACAAAACTTGCACCTGCTTTAGCAATGGGAAATACTGTGGTTATTAAATCCTCTGAACTTGCACCAGCAGTAATGTTTGAATTTGCAAAATTGATAGAGGAAACTGGTATTCCTAAAGGAGTAGTAAATGTTATTACAGGATTTGGAGACCCATGTGGAAAAGCTTTAACTACACATAATTTAGTTGAAAAAGTTGCTTTTACGGGAGGGCCTGAAACTGCAAGACATATTATTAGAAATTCTGCAGAAAATTTATCAGAAGTAAGCTTAGAACTTGGAGGAAAAAGTCCTGTTGCAGTATTTGATGATGCTCATCAAGAAAATGCTATTAATGGAATTACTGCAGGAATATTTGGAGCTAGCGGACAGAGTTGTATTGCTGGTTCAAGGCTATATCTTCAAAAAGGAATTTACGATGAGTTCCTTGATAAACTCACAAAAAGAGCTGAAAAAATAAAAATTGGCGCTCCCATGGATCCAAATACAGAAATGGGACCTTTGAGTAATTATAAACAGTTAGAAATTATTGAAAAAAACATAAAAAAAACCACCGAACAGGGTGGAAAAATAAAATGTGGTGGTGAAAGGCATTCATTTTCAAATGAGGGATACTACTTTCCTCCTACAATAATTGAATGTGATAATCATAATCTTCCAACAGCAGAAAATGAGCTTTTTGGGCCAGTTTTATCTGTTATGAAATTTGATACAGAAAAAGAGGTAATAGAGAAAATGAACGATAATCAATATGGATTATCTTCTGGAGTGTATACGAGTGACTTCTCGAGAGGTCTAAGAGTTTCTAATGCAATAAGAGCAGGTATAACATTTGTAAATACTTATCGATTGATTTCTCCTTCAGCACCTTTTGGTGGAATTAAAGATAGTGGATATGGAAAGGAAGCGGGAATGGACTCAATTAAGGATTATACTAGAGTTAAGACAACTTGGTATTACACATCTGATGAACCAACTTTAGATCCTTTCTCTATAAGATAATTTTTGTCTGCAAAACATACTTTACTTATTTTATTTGTTGTATTTTTATTAGGAAGTGCATATCCAACTGGCAAGCTTGGATTGAACGATACTATTCCACCAATTCTTTTTGGTTCACTAAGAATGGCTATTGTTTTTATTTGTTTAATTCCATTTTTTAAAATTCAAAGTATAGATAAAAAATATATTATTCCTTTGATTGGGTTTTCATTATGTTTTGGTGTTGCAGTGAATATGTTTTTATATTTATCTATAAATGCATCAAGTATACTTGCACCAATTACAATAGGGGCTCAACTTTCAATTCCCTTTGGAATTATATTAAGCTCAATATTTTTAAATGAAAAAATAAGTTATAAAAAATGGATATTAATTATGATATCTTTTTTTGGCATTGTGATACTTGCATTTGATCCAAAAGTAGTTGAGGAAATAATAGGGTCACTTCTTATTTGTGGTATGGCTTTTTTCTACGGACTATCCCAAGTATTTTCTAGATATTTAAAAGAATTAGATGTTAAATTTACAAATACTATAATGAGCTTTACAGGGTTTGCAATTTTAATAATATTATCTGCAATATTTGAAGGTAATACTTTCCAAACAATAAAAAATATCAGTTTAGGGAGTTGGTTTACAGTTTTATATGCTGGAGCAATTATTTCTTTACTCGGACACTTAATGATGTTCTATCTTTATAAATTTTATCCTTTAGATAGGGTATTGCCATTCTATGCTTTGTTCCCAGTATTTGGTTTAATCCTCACTTTTTTTATTTTTGGAGAGATTCCATCTTTAATAACTATAATAGGAGGAATTATTGTCATAACTTCAGTGTTTTTTACTCAAAAAATGAGATAATTTTCTCATTGAAAATTAAAACTAATAGGATTTAATTTTATTTATATAAATTGTTAACAATTAGAGGGAATATATGAAAAAACTAGTATTAGCGATGTTCGTATTTGTTTCTTGCTTTGCATCTAAAGCATATTCAGATGGACATGGCATAAAAATGGGTATTATTTTAGGATTTACAGGTCCTATTGAGTCCCTAACTCCAGCTATGG
>CABYFX010000033.1 GCA_902518395.1 uncultured Pelagibacteraceae bacterium
ATTAAGTGCAACATCAATCCTTGATTATATATTTCGAGAACTAGCAATATCATATCTAAACAGAGAAGATCTTGCCCATACTCCAACTATCGGAGGATCTGAAAACCTGGATGAATCTGTAACAGATGAAAACAGCGAGGATAAAACTCAATTCTTAAAATTAGTAAAAGACATTACAAGTAAAGGTTTTGTTAGAAGTAATTACAAAAAGAAGTTGGTAGATCTGTCAGATATAAAAATAAATCTGAAAGGAAAGAAATAATTATTTATTATTTTTAATATTTAAATTTAACTCTTTTAGTTGATCATCTGAAATTTCAGATGGTGCATTCATGAGCAAATCTTGTGCATTTTGGTTCATTGGGAACATAGTAACTTCTCTTATGTTTTTTTCATTCGCCAAAAGCATAACAATTCTATCAATTCCTGGAGCTATTCCTCCATGAGGTGGTGCTCCATAACTCAAGGCATTTATCATTCCACTAAATTTTTTATTTACATCGTTTTTTGAATAGCCAGCAATTTCAAATAATTTATACATTAATTCAGGAATATGATTTCTTATAGCCCCTGATGATAACTCAATACCATTGCACACAATATCATATTGATAAGCTTTAATATTTAAAGGATTAGATAAGTCTAATTTATTTATTTCACCTTGAGGCATTGAGAATGGATTATGACTAAATTTTATTTTTTTAGTAGTTTCATCAATCTCATACATAGGATAATCAACAATCCAACAAAATGAAAATGTTTCATTATCAATTAAATCTAAATCCTCAGCTATTTTGTTTCTGGCAACACTTAATATTTTTTCTACATCTTCTTTTTTTCCACAAGAAAGAAAAACGGTATCTCCAATATTTGCCTTTGTTTGACTAATAATTTCCATCAATGAAGTTTCTGAAAAAAATTTTCCTATAGGTCCTTTCGCGCTTATCTTGTCCTCTTTTTCTAATGTAAAATATGCTAGACCAGAAGAACCTTGATCTTTTGCCCATTTATCAACTCCATCAAAGAAACTTCTAGATTTATCCTTAGTATTTTTGGTAACTAGCGATCTAACTACTGAACCGTTTTTAACTAATTTTTTAAATATTTCAAATTTTACATCGTCTCTCTCAAAAATATTTGTTAAGTCTGTAATTTCTAATGGATTTCTTAAATCTGGTTTATCTGATCCATATTTAAGCATTGCATCTTCGTAAGTAATTCTTGGAAACTTTTCATGAAGAATTTTTTTATTACTAAATGTTTTAAATAATTTTAAAAATAAAGTTTCTATAACATCAAAAACATCTTCTTGCTCAACAAAAGACATTTCAACATCTAATTGATAAAATTCTCCAGGACTTCTATCTGCTCTTGCATCCTCATCTCTGAAACATGGTGCTATTTGAAAATATTTATCGAACCCAGATACCATTATAAGTTGTTTAAATTGTTGGGGTGCTTGTGGTAAAGCATAAAATTTTCCAGGATTTAATCTACTTGGAACAAGAAAGTCTCTTGCACCTTCGGGACTAGAAGAAGTTAATATAGGAGTTTGAAATTCTAAAAAACCTAATTTTTGCATCTCATTTCTGATAAATGAAATTACTTTTGATCTTAAAATAATATTTTGATGTATTTTTTTTCTTCTTAAATCTAAAAATCTATACTTAAGTCTTATTTCCTCTGCATACTCTTGATCTGAAAAAACTGGCATTGGTAATTCTTTTGTTTCACCTAAAATATCAATATTATTAATTTTGACTTCTATTTCGCCAGTAGAAATATTTTGATTTATAGTTTCATCTGATCTCTCAATAACCAGTCCTGTAATTTTAATTACAGTTTCCAAAGAAAGTTTTTCAATTTTCTTAAAAATTTCATTACTTTTGTCTATAACGCATTGTGTAATTCCAAAATTATCTCTCAAATCTATAAATAAAAGATTTCCATGGTCTCTTTTCTTATTAATCCAACCAGATAAAGAAATTTCTTTTTCTTTATGCAACTTAGTTAATTCCCCACAGGTATGAGTTCTATATTTATTCAATTTACAAAATCTCTTTTATTATTTTTAAATTAATTGGTTTTTTTTTTTTTAAACTTAATTCGTCAATCTTATATATAAATTCATCAATTTTTCTATAAGATCTATCAATTCTACTAATTATGAAATTTATTATTTTTTTTTCAATTTTAATCTGACGATCAGAAAAATTCTTTAAAATTATAGCAAAAAGTAATTCATCATCTGGATTTTCAATTTCAGCGTAAAGACAATTTTTTGATCTTGAAGCTAAATCAGGTAATTTGAATTTAATCTCTTTTATTGGTTTTAATGAATTTATAAGCAGATACTTGCTGTCCTGATCTATTAGATTTAAAATAGAATAGAGTATTTCTTCTTGGTTACACTCCTCAAAATCATCAATAATTATGCTTTCATTTAATTTTAGACTTTTAAATATTGAATTATCAATCTTATTTCCATTAACTAAAAATGCATTAGATTTTAACTTAAAAATATTTGCTAGGTGACTTTTTCCAGAAAATTTTTCACCTGATATATTTAGTATTTTTTTATCCCAGTCAGGCCATCTATTAATCAAATTAAATGCTTTAGAATTACTTTTTGATAAATAAAAATCATGTTCATTAAAATTGGTTTTATAATCAAATTCTAGAAGTAATTGATTTAATTCATTCATTTTATTTTCCAGTTAGTTGAAGAAGTGTCAATATTAATATCATAAGATAAAATATCTTTTAAAAATCTTTTTGGACTACTGCTGTAATAAACTTTATATGTAATCACGTTACTATCAAACTTTTCAACATTATATCTATTTACAAAATCTAAATTATCCAAAGCTTTTTCTAATTTTAATGATTTTTTTGTATTATTTGAGTTTACTGATAATCTGATTGGAACAGATGTAGAGGAATTCATTTTATTTATAGATTTCCAATTATCTTCATATTTATTTTTTATATTAAGTATCATTGAATTTAAGTCTGTTTGGTTATCAATATTTTTATCTATGAAATTTTTACTTAATATTTCAAACTTATCATCAAAATTAATTTTTGAATAAAATTTAATATTATTTTTTCTTTTAAAAATTATCATTATTATAAAATTTTCTGAATAATATTTTTTTAATATTTTTTTGAAATCATAGTTTTCAATATCTTGTAAGTTATTTTTTATACTTAAAAAATCTTCTACATCCTCATTTGGAATGATATAAGTAATTTGAAAATAATTTTTTTCAACATTTTCCCAATTTTTTACAAAAATATTTTCATTTAAATAATTAAATTTATCCGTTTCTAAATCGATTAGAACAGGTATCAAAAAAACATCTATTTTTTTTGGTAATGAAAGAGTTATATTTTTAGAATCTAAGAATTTAATTAACTTTTTTTTATTAAATTCTACCTCCATAATACTTTTATATTTTTCGTTTACAAATTTTTCATCTAGTATTGAAAAACTTTCGATTAATTTTTTAATATCATCTATTTGCGTATTTCTAATTTTATTAAGGTCTTTTCTTTCAAGTATCATCTGAGAGATGTCTCGAAATGCTTTTTTAAATCCTCTATCAATAACTTTAAGTTTATTAAAATTAAGATTATATTTTTCCTCGACTTCAATTTTTGAAACAACAAAAGTTTTAGCAAATACCTGTTTTGTGGAAAACTCTATAAAAAAAAAGGTTAAAAATATAAAAAATATATATAAACAAGTTGATTTTTTTTTTTTAAAAAAATACATAAGTTTGTTATATGGCATCAAATAAATTAACATACAGTAAGAGTGGAGTTAATATTCCAAAAGCAGATAGTTTTGTTAAGTTCATAAGTTTGCTAACAAGAAAATCAGGCAAAAGTGGTGATTTTAAGAATATAGGAGGTTTTGGAGCAATCTCGTCAATACCGAAACATCTAAAAGACCCTCATATTGTTACTAGCACTGATGGAGTTGGAACTAAAATTGAGATTGCAAATGATCTAAATAAATTTGATACGATTGGGATAGATCTTGTTGCAATGTGTGTAAATGATTTGGTAGTTCAAGGAGCAAAACCTTATTTATTCTTAGACTACATTTCTATTAGCAAAATTAATTTGAGTAAATTGAAAAATTTAGTAAGAGGAATTGTTAAAGGATGTAACATTGCTGGTTGTAAATTAGTCGGTGGTGAAACAGCTGAAATGCCAGGCACATATACAAAAGGTAAATTTGATATAGCAGGTTTTGCTGTTGGTCTTGTTGAAAAGAAAAAAATACTCAATAAAAAAATTAGAAACAATGATCTTATTTTAGCTGTACCTTCTAATGGACTTCACTCTAATGGTTATTCTTTAGTGAGATATCTACTAAAAAAAAAAAAATTAAATTTAAAAGCAAATAAATTTCTCAAAGGTGAACTAATTAGACCAACTAAGATTTATGTAAAAGAATTGTCTCTTATTAATGAAAAAAATTTAATAAATGGGTGTGCAAACATAACAGGTGGCGGTTTGGTAGATAATATTCAAAGAATAATACCAAAAAATTTATGTGCTGAAATAAATCTAAATAGAGTCAAAGCACTTAAAATTTTTACATGGTTACATAAAATGGGTGTGAGTGAAAAAGAAATGTTAAAAACCTTTAATTGTGGTGTAGGTTTTTGTTTAGTAGTAAATCCTAGAAATTTTGTTTCGGTCAGTAAATATTTTGGAAAAAAATATAAACCCTATATAATTGGAAAAATAGTTAAAAATTCAAAAAAAGTAAAATTAAGTGGAAAAATATCCTGGTAAAAAAAATATAGCTGTCTTCATTAGTGGTAGAGGTAGTAACTTAAAATCCTTAATTAAATATTCGAATAAGAGAAAGTCTTTAATTAAAATTGTATTAGTTATTTCTAATAATCCAGATGCCCATGGGTTAAAATATGCAAAAAAATCAAAGATAAAGAGCTTTGGAATTAAATTTAAAAGTAAATCGTACTTCGAAAATCAATCACTTAAACTACTAAAAAAATATGATGTTAATATACTTTGTTTGGCTGGATTTATGAAAATATTATCTGGTAATTTTATTAAAAAATTTTCAAACCCAATTTTAAATATCCATCCATCATTATTACCAAAGTATAAGGGGCTAAATACTCATGAGAAAGCAATTAAAAATAAGGATAAGTTTTCAGGTGCCTCAATTCATAAAGTAACTCAAAAAATTAGACTCTGGTAAAATTATTCTTCAAAAAAAAATAAAAATTTTAAAAAAAGATAATTTAATAACTTTAAAAAAAAAGGTACTCAAAATTGAGCATGAGATTTACCCAAAAGCAATTGAAAAATTTTTAACTAATCTTTGAAAAAAAAGTTTAATTCGATTTTAGCGTTTTCAACGCTATCAGATCCGTGAACTGAGTTTTTATCAATTGAAATACCATATTTCTTTCTAAGAGTTCCCTCTTCTGCATCCTGTGGGTTTGTGGCTCCCATCAATTTTCTATTCTCTGAAACTGCATTATCTCTTTGAAGGTTCATCACAATAATTGGTCCAGAAGATAAATATGCACATAAATCATTATAGAATGGTTTAGATTCATGAACTTTATAAAACTTTTCAGCCTCCTCCTTAGAAATATGAATTTTCTTTTCTTTTAAGATTTCAAATCCATTTTTCTTAAATTCGCTCTTAATCTGCTCTTGTAAGTTTCTATCTACAGCATCTGGTTTAATTATTGATAGTGTTTGTTCCATATTACTCATAATTTTCCTCTATAAATTTATTTAATAATCTAACTCCATACCCAGTCGCACCACCAGAATTTAATGCTCCAGCATATTTTGAAAAAGCCATTCCAGCTATGTCTAGGTGTGCCCATGGTGTTTTATTAACTACAAATCGTTGTAAAAATTGAGCAGCTGTAGTTGATCCAGCTCCTCCTACATAATTTATATTCTGCATATCGGCAGTCTTAGAATTCATCAACTTATTGTAATTTTCATGCAAAGGCATTTTCCAAACTTTTTCATCTACTTTTTCACCAGCTTCAAATAGTTGTTTAGATAATTTTTCATTATTAGACCATAAACCAGCATATTCAGATCCTAATGCAACGATTATTGCTCCTGTTAAAGTTGCTAAATCAATAATTAAACTAGGTTTAAATTTTTCCTCTGTGTAAGTTAATGCATCTGCAAGAACAAGTCTTCCTTCAGCGTCAGTATTTAAAACTTCAATTGTTTGTCCACTATAAGATTTCACAATATCTCCAGGTCTTTGAGCATTGCTCCCTGGCATATTTTCTACTAAACCAACAACACCAACTGCATTAATTTTTGATTTTCTTAGGGCAAGATTTTTCATAAGACCAACCACTGTTGCGGAACCAGCCATGTCATATGTCATGTCTTCCATAAATTTTGCAGGCTTTAATGAAATTCCTCCAGTGTCAAAACATACTCCTTTTCCAACAAAAGCCAAAGGTTTCGATTTGTTTTTGTCCCCTGTCCATTCCATGGTTACTAAATAAGAACCTCTGATGCTTCCTTGCCCAACTCCAAGTAATGCATTAAAGCCTAATTTTTTTAATCTTTTTTGATCATAAACTGTAACCTTCAATCCAAATCTTCTTAATTTAGTAATTCTTTTTGCATATTCATCTGGATGTAAAATATTCCCAGGTTCAGACACTAAATCTCTAGTAAGAAAAACACCTTCTAAAAGAGCATTTAATTTATTTCTTAGTGTATTTTTATTTTTAGTATTATTTCCAACAACACTTAAATTAAATTTAACAATTTTATTTTTTTTGTAAGTTCTGTAAGTTTCAAAATCATAAGATTTAAGCTGAACACCGTGTAGCATCTTTTCTAATTGCACATTTGTAAGACTACTAAAGCTGGTGTCTATGAAAGAATTCTCTATTTTATAATTTTTGAGATATAAATATAGTTTTGATCCTAATTTTTCATAGTCCAACGTAGTTTTAGATTTTGTACAATTTACAAATAAATACGTCTTATTATTCAAATTTTTAATTAAAAAATTATCTTCTATGAACAATTTACTAGAAAATATATGTTTATTTAAAGGTTTAATGATTTTATTTTTAATATTTTTATCCTTTAAAAATACAATTTCATTATCGCTCGCATCTTTGGGTATTTTAGTTACAAATTTTAAATTTAGACTCATTTTTTTGAAATTTTTATTAGATAATGTTGTATATTTATTAAAACATAAATTTCAATGAATAAATTAATTTTTCGTAAATTTGCTCTAGATATTGTAAATTTCTTTTTAATTGCGTCTTTTAGCATCACATTTATTGTATGGATAATTCAAGCGGTTAATTTGTTGGATCTAGTCTCTGATGATGGGCACAGTTTAAATGTATATTTCTACTATGTTTCGCTTAGCTTGCCAAAAATATTTAGTAAGACAATTATTTTTGTTTTTTTTATATCAATTTTTTATGTGATAAATAAATATAATAATTCTAATGAATTAATTGTTTTTTGGAACAATGGTATTCAAAAAATTAAATTTATTAATTTTATTTTGTTATTTTCAATATTATTTTTAACCTTACAATTAGTTTTAAATCTTTTTATAGTCCCAAAATCACAAAATCTTGGAAGATTGTATATCAAGGAGTCAAACATAGATTTTTTTCCAAAACTTATATCAGAAAAAAAATTTATTAATGTTGTAAAAAATCTTACAATTTTAGTTGAGCATTATGAAAAAAATGGCAAACTAAAGAAAATTTATATTAATGAAAAAATTGATGATGGATCAAAAATAATTGTTTCAGAGAGTGGTATTATTTTAAAAAAAAATAAAAAATATATATTAAGACTTTATAACGGAGGAATAACGAATATTAACAAAGATAATGCATATACACTAAACTTTTCTGAGACAGATTATGATTTATCAAACTTTTCAACTAAATCAATTACACACCAAAAAATTCAAGAACTAAACTCTTTTACAATGTTAAAGTGTATTAAAGAAATATATTTAAAGAAAGAATTGTTTAATAATAAATATATAAGGAGTCCAGAAAATGAGGCATGCAATGAAAGAACAGTAAAATCAATAGGTGAAGAATTGTATAAAAGGTTAGTGCTTCCATTTTATATACTTATAATTTCACTTATTGCTGCTAGCTTAGTGATAGAACCTAAATCCAAATATTTTTTTAAGTTACATAAAATAAATATTTTTCTTATTGGAGTAACAATAATAATTATATCTCAACTAAGTATTAAATATTTTTTAAATTCAATTAATATTTCATATTTAATATTATCACTACCTCTAATATTAGTTTTTATTTATTACATTATATTATTAATAGTTACAAAATTTAAGTTAGGTTATCTATAATGTTAAAACAATATGAAAACTATTTAACAAGACTCTTTTTAAAAAATATTTTTACTATCCTAATTGTTTTTATTTTTTTAAGTTTTTTTTTAAATATATTTGAAGAAATTAAGTATTTTGAAAATAAAGAAAATGAACTTTATTATCCAATTATTTTAACAATTCTTAATATACCCTCAATTATTTTTGAAATTCTTCCATTTATTTTTTTATTAGGTGTTATGTTTTTTTTTATTAATCTTTATGAAAATGAGGAAATTGAATTACTTAGAAGTAATGGAATTAACAATATAAAAATAACTTTGATTATCTCAACTGTTTCATTGATTACAGGAATTATTATTATAATTGTTTATTATTCTTTTTCAGCAAACTTAAAAAACCTTTATTTAAATATAAAATACAAACATTCAGATGCTGGAGACCATCTAGCAGTAGTTAATGAAGATGGTTTATGGATTAAAGAAAAGAGTGACGATGGTAAAAAAATATTTATTATAAATGCTCAAATTTATAAAGTTGATAATTTAGAAAATTTAAAAATAATTGAACTGGATAATAGTTATAGGTTAATAAAAACAATTATATCGGAAGAGGCAAATATTACCAGAAAAAATTGGGTTTTGAAAAATGTAAAAATTTATGAAGATAAAAAGAATGTGCAAAATTTTAAAAATTACCAATATGCATCAACATTTAATAGTGAAGTAATTTCAAATTTATATTCAAATCTTAACTCCTTAAATATTCTTCAGCTTATTGAGCTAAAAGAAAATTATAAATCTATAGGATATTCAGCAACTGAGGTTAAATTGCATCTAAACAAATTATACAGTATCCCGTTCTATCTGACATTAACTACTATAATCGGAGCATTATTAATGTTTAAGTTAGCTTTTATCAAATCAAAATTCTTCCTAATTGTTATAGGGGTATTGGTTTCAGTAATGTTTTACTATATTAATTATTTTTTAATTTTATTTGGAAAGAATGAAACTTTACCTGTAGAAGCTGCAGTATGGCTACCTCAAATACTAATTTTTTTAATATGCTCATTAGGTTTAACAAAGTTAAATGAAAATTAAATATTCTATAAACTTTATTATTTTTGCTCTAGTATTTTTTGTCTCAAACATTAGAGCTGAAACAATTCTCTTTGACTCTAAAAATATAAAAATTGAAGAAAATGGAGAGATGATATTTGCAACTAAAGGAAAAGCAAAAATACCATCTAGTAATTTAATAATTGAAGGAGATAAATTTATCTATGATAAAAAAAATTCTGAATTAATTATTATTGACGATGTAAAATATTTTGACAACGAAAACGATATTTATATTGAAAGTCAAAAAATAATTTATAATGAGATAGAAAATACAATACTTTCTAAAAGTGATACATATATAACAAATGATGAAAATTATAAAATTAACTCGTCTGATGTTTTGTATGATAGGAGGTTAAATAAGATATTAAGCAATGAATATACTACGGTTGCTGATAAAAATGAGAATAATTTTCTTTTTAAAAAAGGTTTAATTTTTGATCTAATTCCCGAATTAATATCCTCAAAAGAGGTAATTGTAACAGATAAAAATTTTAACAAGTATTTTTTTGAAAATTCAAAAATTATGCTCAAAATTAATGAAATTATTGGAAAAGAAGTATTTGTAGAATTTGAGGACTCTTTTTTTGGTAACGAAAAAAATGATCCTCTTTTAAGAGGAAAAAGTGTTATTTCAAATGACGAAAGCACCAAAATATACAAAACAGTTTTTAGCACATGTAATAAAAAAAATAAAAAATGTAGGGGATGGGAAATGCAAAGTAAAATATTCACCCATAACAAAATTAAGAGGTTGTTTGAGTATGAAAAATCGTGGCTTAAAGTTTTTGATCAAAAAG
>CABYFX010000034.1 GCA_902518395.1 uncultured Pelagibacteraceae bacterium
AGTATTAAAATTTGATAAGTTTTTAATCACATTAAAACCTTGATAACTATTTAATAAAGGTGTTTTGGATATCGAAGTAAAATCAATAGGGTATGGTATTACATCAACTCCTTGTTTTTTAGCAATCATCATTGACCTTTTCATGTGATAAGCTGAGGTAATAATTATTGTTTCTGAAGATTTTAAATTTAATTTTTTTATTTCTTTAAAATTTTCTATCGTATTCCTTGATTTACCAATAAAAATTATTCTATTTATGTCAAAATTAATTTTATTATAAAATTTTCTAGCTCTAGTAGGATCGTCATTATTTTTACTTTTAACTAAAAATGCATTTCCTCCAATATAAAAAATTTTTGCATCAGGGTTTTTATAAGCCAAATTAACTGAGGCTATAATTCTTTCGTCTGCTCCTGACAAAACTAAAATATTCTTTATATTATTATAGTCATTTTTAAATATATAATCTTTTTCTAGATACTTAAGTCCCAAAGAACCTAGTGGTAAGAATGAAATAACCATGATTAAAAATATATTTAAACTTAATAAATTTAAAATTATTTTTTTTTTTCTTTTTAAGTAGAAAGTAAATAAGATAATTAAAATTAAAAATAAAAAATTCGTTGGATTTAAAAAAGGACCTAAAATTTTGGATAAGTAAAAATACAAATTATTCAACTGTTACAGATTTAGCTAAATTCCTTGGCTTATCAATATCATAACCTTTTTCCAATGCAGAGTAAAAAGCTAACTTTTGTAAGGGTATAGTTGTTAAAAATGGAATTAATTCATAATCTAACTTATCAACTTCTATTTGTTCCCAAATATTTTCAGAAATAATTTCATCTTTACTTTTATTTGTGATTAATAACACCTTTGCACCTCTAGCAATTACTTCTTGCATATTTGACATAGTTTTTTTGTAATGTTCATCTCTCGGGGCTATAACTACTACCGGCATTCCTTCTTCTATTAAAGCTAGAGGTCCATGCTTCATTTCCCCAGCTGGATATCCTTCTGCATGAACATATGCCAATTCCTTAAGTTTTAAAGCTCCCTCTAATGCTATTGGAAATGAATATCCTCTTCCTAAAAACATGCACCCTTTAGAATTCGCAAAAACTTTGCCAATATTTAAAAGTTTATGATCTAATTTTAAGGCTTTTTTGCTGAGCTAGATAATAATAATAAATTTTTTATCTTAGATTGATAAATTTTCTTTGAAATAGACTTTTGATCAAAGGAAATTTTGATTGAAAGAATATATAAAACTAACATTTGTCCAAGAAATGCTTTTGTAGATGCTACACCTATTTCTTGACCACAATAAATTGGTAAAACTAAATCAGCATCTCTCGCTATAGAACTTTCAACTACATTCACAATAGCACAGGTTTTCATTTTATTTTTTTTACATAATTGTAAAGCTGCAAAAGTATCTGCTGTTTCGCCAGATTGAGATACGAATACATATAGACAATCTCGTTTAAATCTTACTTTTCGATATCGAAATTCTGAAGCTATATCTATACTCACATCCATATTTGTATATTGCTCTAACCAATATTTAGCAACTAAACAGGAGTGATAAGCTGTTCCACATCCTATCAAAACAATTGATTTTAAAGAATTTGTCTTCCATGGGAAGTTATAAATGTTTATTTGATTATTAAATTTATCCACATATTCATTTATACAATCATTAATAGTTGTGGGCTGTTCTTCAATTTCCTTTTCCATAAAATATTTATAATCACCTTTGTCATAATTAATTTCTTCTTTGGAAAGATTCATAACCTCTTTGTTTATTTGTTTGCCATTACTTTGAAAAAATTCTATTTGATCTTTTTTCAGTATACAAAACTCACCATCATCTAGATATGAAATTTTGTTTGTCATTGATTTAAGAGCATATGAATCTGATCCAAGATAATTTTCATTTGGACCATAGCCAACTGCTAAGGGAGAGCCTCTTCTAGCACCAACCATTAAATCATTTAGATCTTTGAAAATTATTCCTAAGGCAAAACTACCATGAAGTTTGTTCAAAACTTTAATGATAGTATCCCTTAAAGAATTTTTTTTTAAATAATCTGTAACAAGATGAGCTATTACCTCAGTATCAGTTTGTGATTTAAAAACATACCCTTTCTTTTCTAGAAATTTTTTTAAAATTGTTGAATTTTCTATTATACCATTATGTACAACAGAAACTTTCTCTGACGAGTGAGGATGAGCATTTACTTTGCTTGGTTTACCGTGTGTTGCCCATCTAACATGACCAATACCAAGATCACCTTTAAGATTTAATTTTGCTAAATCTTTTTCTAAAACATCAACTCTGCCCTCACATTTTACTTCATTTATATTTCCATCTACTAAAGTTGCTATTCCAGCGGAATCGTATCCTCTATATTCTAGTTTTTTTAATGAATTGATAATTCTACTTGAGACTTCTTTAGTACTAATTATTCCAATTATTCCACACATTTATTTTTTTCTTTTATAATTTTTAATTTCAATCTGGTTAGCTCTAGTTAATACTAAAGAGTTGTTGGAAACTTTTTTAGTTATAACTGACCCTGCACCAACCATACTTTTTTTTTCAAGCTTTATTGGGGCAACAAGGGATGAGTTTGAGCCCACAAATACTTCATCATCAATAATTGTTTTATTTTTTTGAACCCCGTCATAATTACATGTAATTGTTCCAGCACCTATATTTACCTTTTTGCCTATCTTGGTATCTCCAATGTATGAAAGATGATTTAATTTTGACCCCTTTCCTATCACACTTTTTTTTATTTCCACAAAGTTTCCTACTTTCGAACCTGATTTAAGAATTGTTCCAGGTCTTATTCTTGCATATGGTCCAATATTTACATTATTTTCAATTTTAACACCTTCTAAATGAGAGAAAGATAAAATTCTTACATTATTTCCAACAGATACTTTGTCTGCAAAAACTACATATGGTTCAATAGTTACATTTTTTCCTATTTTTGTATTTTTAGAAAAAAAAACTGTTTCTGGCGCAATCATTTTAACACCCTTTTTTAAAAATTTATGTCTTAAACTCGATTGAAAATTTGTTAATTTATTTTGTTTCATTTGATATTTTTATATATTTGGGTATTAGTTTAATTAATTCACAATATATTTCTTAATAATTCTTTAAATGATACAAAAATTTACCATTCTTTTTGATTTAGATGGCACCTTAATTGATACTGCACCAGATTTAATAAGGGCTCATAATCATGTCATGAAAAAATTTGGCTATCCAACAAAAAAATTAGGCGAATTAAAAAATGCTGTTGGCAAAGGTGCAAAAGCAATGATGGCAAAAGCCAATGGACAATGGAAATGGTTTGATGAAAAAATTCAAAACGAAATGACAAATGAATTCTTATCTTACTACGGAGAGAATATTCTACATGAAAGCAAGTTAATTAATGGAGTAAAGGAATTTCTAAATTGGTGTAAAAAAGAAAATATTTCTATGGCTGTATGCACTAATAAAACTGAACATTTAGCAGTTGATCTTTTACAAAAAATTGGAATTTATGATTATTTTGAATATGTCGCTGGATACAATACCTTCGCATATTGTAAACCTGATCCTAGACATTTAACCACCACTATTGAAATTTTAGATGGTGACAAAAATAAAACAATCATGATTGGGGACAGTGAAACAGATGCAAATGCAGCCAAAGCTGCAGAAATTCCAATAATTTTGCTAAAATATGGATATACTGAAAAGAAATCGAATGAAATATATCACAATCACTTAATTAAAGATTTTGTAGGTATTGAGAAAATTATAACTAAATATCTTTAATATTGATTAATTTATTTTAACTATTAAAACAAAATCATAAGCTAGGAAATATTTTGTTTTTAAACACTGTTAAAGTATACCCGTCAAAAATTATTCTACCAAAGAAGAAACAGCTTGCTTGGAAAATAGCAGAAATAGCAAGTGATAATGCAAAGTTAAATAAAGATTCAATAGAGATGGTTATCAATAGAATAATTGATAATGCATCAGTTGCTATTGCTTCATTAAACAGAAAACCAGTTATATCTGCGAGAGAAATGGCCAAAGGACATTTAAGAAAATCAGGCTCAACCTTATTTGGTATTAATTCTAAAATGAAATTCGATGCTGAGTGGGCAGCGTGGGCAAATGGAACAGCTGTTAGAGAATTAGATTTTCATGATACTTTTTTGGCAGCTGATTATAGCCATCCCGGTGATAATATTCCTCCTATACTAGCTGTTGGTGAAAAGCTTAAAAAAAGTGGAGTGGACCTTCTAAGAGGAATTATTACAGCTTATGAAATTCAAGTTAATTTAGTTAAAGGAATTTGTCTGCATAAACATAAAATAGATCACATTGCACATTTAGGACCAAGTGTTGCTGCTGGAATTGGTTCAATGTTAAAATTAAATACAGAAACTATATATCAAGCTGTTCAACAAGCCCTTCATGTAACTATTTCTACTCGTCAATCTAGAAAAGGTGAAATTTCTAGCTGGAAAGCCTATGCGCCGGCACATGCAGGTAAATTAGCAATTGAAGCAGTTGATAGAGCGATGAGAGGTGAAGGGGCTCCTAGTCCAATTTATGAGGGAGAAGACAGTGTAATCGCAAGAATATTAGATGGAAAAAATGCAAAATATAATGTGTCATTACCAAAAAAAAATGAGCCAAAAAAAGCCATCCTAGAGACGTACACAAAAGAATATTCAGCAGAATATCAAGCCCAGGCATTAATAGACATAGGTAAAAAATTAAATCAAAAAATTTCAGATTTAAGAAGTATAAAAAAAATAGATATATACACCAGCCACCATACACATTACGTAATAGGTAGTGGTGCAAATGATCCTCAAAAGATGGACCCTAATGCATCAAGAGAAACCCTAGACCATTCGATAATGTATATATTCGCAGTAGCCTTAGAGGATGCAGACTGGCATCATGTAAAATCATATACAAAAACAAGAGCAAACAGAAAAAGTACTTTAAAAATATGGAAATCAATAACAACACATGAAAACAAAAAATGGACTAAAAAATATCATCATCCAGATCCAAAAAAGAAATCGTTTGGAGCAAAAGTTGTTGTTACTTTAAATAATGGTAAAAAAATATCTGAGGAGCTTGAAAGAGCTGATGCACATCCATACGGAGCAAGACCTTTTCAAAGAAAAGATTATATTAAGAAATTTTTAACCTTAACTAATAAAATATTATCTAAAAAAGAAAGTGATAGATTTATAAAAACTGTACAAAATCTTAAAAAATTAAAAAAAGGAAGTCTAAATAAATTAAATATCGAGGTAAGTAGAAAATATTTAAAGAAAAATAATAAAAAGGGGATTTTTTAATGCATTTTGTTGAGAAAGATTTAACACAAAAAAGAATTGATCTAGACACCAAACTTAAATCCAATAAAATTTTAAGAGTACCTGGTGCATACAATCCCTTAACAGCTAAGCTAATAGAGGAAATCGGTTATGATGCGGTATATGTATCAGGTGGAGTTATGGCAAATGATTTAGGATTTCCAGATATTGGTTTAACAACTCTGCAAGATGTTAGTACTAGATCTTATTTAATTTCTAGAGTAACAAATCTTCCAACAATTGTTGATATTGATACTGGATTTAAATCATGCAAAGAGACAATTGAGACATTTGAAGAGTTTGGTGTTGCTGCTGTTCATTTAGAAGATCAAATTGAGCAGAAAAGATGTGGTCATTTAGATAATAAAGAACTTATATCTAGAGATAAAATGGTCTCAAAAATAAAAGAATGTGTGAGTGCTAAAAAAGACAAAAATTTCAAAATTATAGCTAGATCAGATGCAAAAAGTGTAGAAGGAATAGATAGCATGATCGACAGATGTAAGGCATATGTGGATGCTGGTGCTGAAGTAATTTTTCCTGAGGCTTTAAAAGATGAAAGTGAATTTGAATTAGTTAGAAAGTCTTTAGATTGTTATCTTTTAGCTAACATGACAGAATTTGGTAAATCAAAATTACTTAATTACACTCAATTACAGGACCTTGGATATAATATTGTCATATATCCTGTTTCTACACAAAGATTAGCAATGAAAAATGTAGAGGATGGTTTACGTGCTATTTTTGATGATGGACATCAAAACAACATTATTGATAAAATGCAAACGCGGAAAAGATTATATGATCTTGTGGAATACGAGAAATACAATTCTTTAGATGAAAAAATTTATAATTTTAAAACAGACGGACATGAATAATGAGTGATGAAATAAAAAAAGGGCTGCTAGGTATTGTCGTTGATGAAACAGAAGTTTCAAAAGTTATGCCTGAAATAAACTCATTAACTTATAGAGGTTACGCTGCCCAAGATCTATGTGCAAAATGTAAATTTGAAGAAGTTGCGTATCTAATTTTAAATGGTGAACTTCCAAGTAAGAAACAATTAAAAAAATTTGAAAAAGAAGAGAGAAAAGAAAGAAAATTATCTAAAACATTATTAGATGATATCAAAAAATTTCCAAAAAAAGCTCACCCGATGGATGTTGCAAGAACAGCTGTGAGTATTATGGGTCTTGAAGATAAAGAGACAAAAGATAATTCGCCAGCAGCTAATATGAGAAAAGTAATGAGAATTTTTGCAAAAACACCAGTTGCTTTAGCTGCTTTTTATAGAGCTAGAAAAGGAAAAAAAATTATTGCACCAAAAAAAAACCTTTCATTTTCTGAAAACTTTTTTCATATGTGTTTTGGCAAAGTACCAAACAAAGATATAGTTAAAGCTTTTGATGTATCTTTGATCTTATATGCTGAACATAGTTTTAATGTTTCAACTTTTACAGCTAGAACCATAACAAGTAGTTTGTCTGACATTCATGGTGCAATTACTGGTGCAATAGCAAGCTTAAAAGGCCCTCTTCACGGAGGAGCGAATGAAGAAGTTATGCATATGATGAATAAAATCAAAAAACCAGAGAATGCACCTAAATGGATAAATAAGGCTTTAAAAAATAAAGATGTTGTAATGGGATTTGGTCATAGAGTTTATAAAAGTGGAGATTCAAGAGTTCCAACAATGAGAGAATATTTTGGAAAAGTAGCTAAAATTAAAAAAGATAAAAAGTTTGAGAAAATTTATGACATTGTTGAGAAAGTTATGATTGATAGAAAAAATATCCACCCAAATGTAGACTACCCTACTGGACCTACTTACCATTTAATGGGATTTGATACAGACTTTTTCACTCCAATTTTTGTAATTTCAAGAATTACAGGCTGGTCAGCTCATATAATCGAACAACATGCTGCAAACAAATTAATTAGACCTTTAGCTAGTTACAAAGGTAGCAAACACCGTAAAGTTCTTCAATTAAATCAACGATAATTACTCTATAGAGTTTTCTTCTCTCATTAGGATTGGTCTGCCATCATGAGCAGTATTAAGTGGTATAATTTTTCCTTTATACTTTGCGCATAATGTAGGGGCGCGTCTGGTTTCACTTCCTAAATTTACTTCCAAATCAACAATAATTAATTTAGCATCATCTAATTCTTTTAATATTTTCATGTTATTATTCCTTTCATTAATTTTATAATACTCTTTCAAATCCCTCAAATTGAGGTGGGCCTAAATATAAATCTTTATGTTGACCTGCATTTTTATGGGCTAATTTAAAAGCCTCAGATTTAGTCCAATTAATAAAATCTTCATATGAATTCCAAATACTATGAGAAGCGTATAAAGAAAACTCATCGGTTTTATTTCCTTTTACCAAATGAAATTCTTTAAAGCCTGGAATATCACTTAAGTGTGTATCTCTTTCTCTCCACACTTTTTCAAACTCGTCTTCCTTGCCGGGAACAATTTTAAATCTATTCATTGCTATATACATATTATTATAAGTAATTTATTACATCTGCAGGATTTGGTCTTTTTCTTTCATTTGGTTCCTCTGTTTTATGTCCAATATAAATAAATCCTGATATTTTATCAATTCCTACTCTTCCACCAAGATAGGCTAACATTGTATCGTTATAAGAATACCATTCAGTTAACCACTGTGCTGCATATCCTAATGATTGAGCACAAGATAATAAATTCATACATACTGCCCCTGAAGATAATTGCATTTCCCACAATGGAATACTTGGATGGTCAACAGGGGTTGATAAAACTGCTATTACAGCCCCTGCTCTTTGAAGTCTTTTTGATTCAATTTCTTGAAATTTTTTATCTGAGTTAGGATTTTTTTTAGTATATTCTTTTAATATTATTTCTTTATCGATTGTAGCCAATTGTTCACCTTGAATTATAATTAGTTTCCAAGGGTTTAGGGCGCCATGATCTGGAACTCTAATTCCAGCTTGAATTATTTGATTTAAATCACTTTCCTTAATTGGCTCAGGTGACATTTTTCTTGCCACTATTGATCGTCTTTTTGAATAAAAGTCCTCACTCATGCTTACTCAGCTACTTTCTTCCGCACATGTGGTTTTTGTTAACTAAATGCTTCTGTCCAAGAACCTCTTGTAGATGCTTTTGAATATTCGGTTGCTCTACCTTCAAAAAAGTTCATATGCTCAACTGCATTTAGCATTGTATCTAGCCATGTTAATGGATTCTTTTTAACATCATAAATTGGCTCTAAACCTAGTTGGTCCAATCTTCTGTTAGCTATAAACCTTATGTAACCTTTTACTTCTGCAGCAGTTAATCCTTCTAACGGACCCATTTCAAAGGCTAGATCAATAAATGAATCTTCATGCGCAACAATTGTTCTGCAAGCCTCATAAAGCTCCTTCTTAAGTTGTGGCGTCCAGATTTCAGGATTTTCTTTAATAAATTCCTTAAAGATTCTGATCATTGAATTACAGTGAAGTGTTTCATCTCTTACTGACCAAGTCACAATCTGACCCATTCCCTTCATTTTATTATGTCTTGGGAAGTTAAGTAAAATTGCAAAACTAGCAAATAACTGCAATCCTTCGGTAAAAGCACTAAATACTGCAACTGTTTTTGCTATATCTTCTTTAGAATTTACATTGAAGTTTTGCATGTAATCATACTTATCTTTCATTTCTTTATACTTCATAAATGCTGAATACTCAGATTCAGGCATTCCAATTGTATCTAAAAGATGTGAATAAGCTGCAACGTGGACTGTTTCCATTGAAGCAAATGCAGTCATCATCATTAAAACTTCAGTTGGTTTAAATACAGTTGTGTAATGTCTTAAGTAACAGTTATTAACCTCAACATCTGCTTGTGTAAAAAATCTAAAAATTTGAGTTAATAAATTTTTTTCAGGCTGAGATAAATTTTTTTGCCAATCTCTTACATCATCTCCTAACGGAACTTCCTCAGGTAGCCAATGAATTCTTTGTTGAGTTAACCACGCATCATAACACCATGGATATCTAAAAGGTTTGTATACTGGGTTCTCAACTAATAAACCCATTTTTTTTGGTTGAATTATTTCTTTATTAATTTTTTCTGCTACTGACACGATAAACACTCCTCATAATCTTGTTGGTTATTACTTTCGTCTTTTGATTTATAAACGTTAGCTGCAATGTCCGTTGAGTTTGCATCATTAACATTTTCAGCACGCTGTATTGATTTAGACCTACAGTAGTAAAGACTCTTCAATCCTTTCTTCCAAGCTTGGAAGTGAATTTGATGTAAATCTTTTTTATGTACATCTGCAGGTAAAAATAAATTAATAGATTGA
>CABYFX010000035.1 GCA_902518395.1 uncultured Pelagibacteraceae bacterium
AAGAGGATCATCTATAAACAAAATAAGAAATTACTTAATGAACAAAGGTGTAGGTGAAAAATATATTAAAAATACAATTGAACAAATAAAAGATAAGAATGAAGATCAGGATTTTTTTTCAGCCATAAAAATTTGTAAAAAGAAGAGAATTGGACCATCAAGACAAGAGGATAATCGACCTTTGTTTTATAAAAAGGATATTGGAGTTTTAGCTCGTTCAGGTTTTGATTTTGAAGTTTCAAGAAGAGTTATGGATCTTGAAAAAGATGAATATTTAAAAATAGCAGCTTTTTTTACCATTGAGATGATTTATTTGTGGTTAAATATAGGTGTAATACCCTTCTGGTTAATTCTTATTATTTTTCCACAGTCAAAGATTTGTGGATTATTGGTTACTTCTGTGTTCCCATTTTTTCTTTTAACGGCTGTCTATGTTTATCTAGGTTATTATTTCTACATTTCTGGATATGATTTTGATTATAATTTTACGTTGTACCTTGGTCTGTATGACTTGAGAAATCTTTTTGAAGCTGAAGCTTTTTTGATAATGTTTTGGACACACTTTTTAGCAATAAACTTATTTTGTGGAGCGTGGATAATGAAAGATAGTCAAAAATTATTTATGTCTAGATACATAGTCTTCATTCCAATAATAATAACTTATTTTATTGGTCCCTTAGGTTTAGTTATTTATTGGATAATAAGAATGTTCTACGCTAAAAGAATAAATTTGTTAGATTAAAAGCTAAATTACTTTACTACTTTAAAACCTGAATTTTGCATTGATCCAAAACCACCATCTACATGGCAAATATTTTTAAAACCCATACTTTGTAAAGTTTTTGTTGCTAACGCTGATCTTAGACCGCCAGCACAAAAAAGAACCATTTCCTTATTCATATCGATTTTACCATCTTTAAAATATTGACTATCTGGATCCATCCAAAATTCCAGCATTCCTCTTGGTATGTGAGAAGACTTTTCTATTCTTCCTAATCTTTCTAATTCTCTTACATCCCTGATATCGATAAGGTTACATGTATCATTATTTAATTTTTCTAGAGCTTCCTCGGGTGAAATTGTTTTAATTTCCTTTAAAGCTTCTGCGACTAAAGTTGATGCTGATTTTATGGTCATAAATGTTTATTACACTAAATTAAAAATATTACTATATAAATTAAACAAAGGTTATTAAATGAAAGCTCCAAATTTTAAATTATCATCTACGTCAGGTCAAACTGTTGAATTAAGTAAAGTAAAATCAAAATTTATCATCATCTATTTCTATCCGAAAGATAATACAAGTGGATGTACAATTGAGACAAATGATTTTAATAAACTTTTAAGTAAATTTGAGAAACTTGGATGTACAATTTTTGGAATATCCAAAGATAGTTTAGAAAGTCATGAAAAATGGAGTAAAAAACTTAACTTAAAATTTGAACTATTAGCAGACGAAGATAAAACTTCTTTAAAAGCTTATAAAGCTTGGGCAAAAAAGAAATTTATGGGTAGAGAATTTATGGGCACAGTAAGAAGTACTTTTATTATTGAGAAAAATAAAATCATTAAGGAATGGAGAAACGTTAAGGCAGCTGGCCATGCTTCAGAGGTTTTAGACTTCATAAAAAATTATTAAAAAAAAGGCCCCATTTAAGGGGCCTTTTATCAACTATAGAGAGAGATAGTTATTCTTTAGTCTCTTATTGCGTATGCGATTACTCCAGACTCTGTAACATCTGTACCAAGTCTTTCTGCTTCTTTGCTCAATCTAATACCCATTGTACTCTTCATAATTCCCCATACTATTAGAGATACTACAAATACAAATGCATTGATTGAAATTACTCCTAGAAGCTGCGCTCCGAATGATGCATCACCGTTCGTTAGTGGAACTGCTAAAGTTCCCCAAATTCCAGCAAACAAGTGAGCAGGTACTGCTCCTACTACATCATCGATTTTTAGTGAGAATAATAATTTAGTTCCGAAGACAACTATTATTCCACCTATCGCACCTATAAGAATTGCTGCTAGCGGTGAAGGCATTAATGGTTCAGCTGTAATTGCAACAAGACCACCAATTGCTCCGTTAAGCATTTGAATGACATCAGTTTTACCCGACATTAATCTTGTTATTGCACCAGCTGCTAATACACCACCACAGGCTGCTAAGTTTGTATTAATGAAAATGTTTGATACTGCAACTGCATCATCAAATGTTCCCATTGCTAATTGTGATCCACCATTAAATCCGAACCAACCTAGCCATAAAATAAATACACCAACTGTTACCAATGGTACAGAAGACGCTGCAAATGGCTTCATAGGTTTAGCTGCTCCAGATTTATCAAATCTACCAGTTCTAGCTCCTAAAAGAATTGCTCCAGCTAATGCTGCTGCACCTCCAGTTGAGTGAACAAGTGTTGAACCAGCAAAGTCTGAGAAACCAGCAGCTGCTAACCAGCCACCTCCCCACTGCCAACCCATAACGATTGGATAGATAATTCCTGATAGAATAGCTGCAAATAAAAAGAACGGCCATAATTTAATTCTTTCAGCTAATGTTCCAGATACAATTGAAACTGTCGTTGCACAGAAAACCATTTGGAAATACCAATCAGATCCATCTGCATATCCAGTATCAACTGAACTTGCATCAGACCATGGAGTAAAGCTTCCTATGTATCCACCTTCTGGAATTCCGTATGCTAAATTATATCCAACCATCCAGAACATAATTCCAGCTATTGAAAATAATCCGATATTTTTGGCACATATTACTGATACACTTTTTGATGTTACCATCCCTGATTCGAGCATGGCAAAACCTGCTGCCATGAACATTACTAAGAAACCACAAACCAAGAAAAGAAATGTATTGAATATGAAACCAACTTCAGCTGAAACTGTAGTTTCAGCATAACCTGCACTAGTCATATTTAGTAAGAAAAATAAACTTACTAATGGACCAGCCAGTTTTTTTAAAAGTTTAACCATTTCACCTCCGTTTAATTAAAGAGGTTGTTATAGATTTAATAAAACTAAAAACTATTGATTGTTATTTAAAAGAGATATGCAGTATTTGCATGTAGTACACCATATGCTTGCATAAAAAAACAGCCTTTATTAAATTCTAATTTTTAATAAAGGCTGTTTTAAAAAGTTTATTTATTGAAAACTTCTTTAAGCGCTTTTGCAGGTAAAAACTTTACCTTTTGAGAAGCAGCGATTTGGATTTGTTCTCCAGTTCTTGGATTTCGACCAATTCGGGCTTTTCTTTTAGCCACTTTATATGTTCCAAAACCAGCAATTTTAACATTATCGTCGCCTTTTAAAGCGTCCAAAATAGTGTTGGTAATCGTATCAAATGTACGCTCAGCATCAGCTTTACTTTGATTTAATGACCCTGCTAATTTTGCTATAAGTTGTTTTTTGTTCATTTTAGCTCCGGTTTTAAAGGTTATATTTTATATACTTAACAAAATCGTTGATAATTCAAGCTTTTTTTTTGTGTCTCTAATTAAATTTACCACAACATATAGTTGTAAATAAGTATTGATTTATATAGCTTTTTTAACTTTAGAAAATCCCCTTAAAATAAGCCTAAATCTTTAAGGTCATTGAATGTTGCAAAAAACATTAAAGTTAACAATAAAAACATTCCGATTCGAAAAAAACCTTCTTGTGTTTTTTGACTTAATGGCTTTCCTAAAACCTTTTCAAATGCATAAAACATTAAATGGCCCCCATCTAAAAGTGGTATTGGAAAAAGGTTAATTAATCCTAAACTTATCGATATATAGGCCATCATGCTAATAAATGGCAATATTCCAAATTCAGCCACTTGTCCTGAAATCTTTGCTATTCTAATTGGGCCGCCTAACTGGGAACTATCTCCAGATCCAGTAAGCATTGAACCCATATATTTAAGAGATGAGGTAGTTACAAAATAGACTTCTTTAACAGACTCTATTAATGCATTTGCTGGCCCTAATCGTTTATGATTTATTTCATTATTGTATGGACTTAGTTTAATACCAACTATTCTTTTATTAATTTTATTTCCTAAATTATCAACGCCTGCAACAATTTTTGGTTTAACCTTTAATAATACCTCTTGATCATATCTAGAAATTTTGAAATCAACTATCTCAGATGTTGACATAAGAATCAGTTTAGAAACATCTAGAATACTCTCAACTTTATTGTTGTCTATTTCAAGTATCACATCATTTTTTTGCATTCCCGCTACTTCTGCTGGACTATCTTTTTGAACTTCGTCAATAACTGCTGGCGTAAAGTCTTTTCCAGCAAACATGTATATAAATAAAAAAATAAATATTGCTAAAACGAAATTTGCTATTGGCCCACCTGCTACAATTAAAGACCTTTGATACAAAGGTTTTGTTACAAAGAGTTTTTCTTGGTCCTCTTTGTTATATTTTTTTAACAATTCTTCTTGATCTGCTTGAGAAAATACATTTCTGTCACCAAAAAATTTGACATAGCCTCCAAGAGGTATCCAACAAATTTTCCATCTAGTTCCCGATTTATCATTCCAACCAATCAACTCTTTTCCAAAACCTATTGAAAAGTCTGTTACACCAACTCCATATTTTTTTGCAAAATAATAATGACCATATTCGTGTATGAAAACAACTACTAAAATCAGTACTATAAATGGTAGTATAAAAGAGAGCATAAGAGCTATTTATATTAACTATATTGGTTTCTTACAAGTTTCAAAGTGTCCAGTTTATGTCAATTATAAGCATTATAATGACTTAAATAAATGATTTATTGTAATTGGCATTAGAACATATATTCATTTTCCGTATATCTTTAAAAGAATCAAGCATGAAAAACTTTAATGAATTAGACATAGAAAACAAACTAAAGAATTCAATTAATTATTCAAATTTTATCACGCCCACACCAATTCAATCTCAAGCAATACCCATTGCACTTGAGGGAAAAGATGTTCTTGGAACCGCACAAACTGGTACGGGCAAAACTTTAGCTTTTACAATTCCACTTATAAATAAATTGATCATTAATAAAAATGCAATGGCCTTAATCATATGCCCAACTAGAGAATTGGCTAGTCAGGTAATAGGCACGATATCTAAACTCACTTTAGGAGATATAAGAATTGGCAATGCTCTTTTAATTGGTGGAGAAAGTATGCAAAAACAACTTAGACAATTAAATAAAAGAGCTCGAATAATTGTTGGAACACCGGGTAGAATTAACGATCACTTAAAAAGAAAAAGCTTAAATTTAACAAGAGTTAATTACTTAGTTTTAGATGAAACTGATAGAATGCTTGATATGGGGTTTACGCCTCAAATTGAAATAATTTTAAAATTTATCCCAAAAGAACATCAAACATTATTATTTTCAGCCACTTTGCCAAATAATATATTAAAAATTTCTGAAAAATATTTGAGAAAACCAGAAAGAATTTCAGTTGGATCAGTTTCAACTCCAATAGAAAAAATTAAACAAGAAACCTTTCAAATAACTCCAGATAAAAAATATCATGAATTAATTAATCAATTAGTTGAGAGACAAGGTTCAATATTAGTTTTTGTTAAAACGAAACATGGTGCAGATAAAATTGTAAAAAGATTAAAATATGATGCTCATTCAGCAGAAGCAATTCATGGAAATCTAAGACAAAGTAAAAGAGACAGAGTTATTAGAGGATTCAGATCTGGTAAAAATAGAATTTTAGTTGCAACTGATGTTGCTGCTAGAGGATTGGATATTCCATTAATTCAACATGTAATAAATTATGATCTGCCACAAGTACCTGAGGATTATATTCATAGAGTTGGAAGAACAGGTAGAGCAGGAAAAGAAGGGTCGGCACTTACCTTCTTAACAAATAATGATCGTAGTATGTGGAGAGAAATTCAGAAATTAATAAATCCAAATTTTAAATTAGAAGAAAGTTTTAATAGAAAATCTGACAAAAAAAATAAAAAATTTAAAAAAAGAGGTAAATCATTCAAAGATAGCGGAAATAGAAACGATAGGCGGGATAACAAAAGAAAATTTAAGTTTAAAAGTAATAAATTTAAAAAGTCTAATTCAGATAAGTCAAACAACAGTGAGAGTGAATTTGATAAAAAAAAGAAATTTAAGTTTAAAAATAAAAAATTTAAAAAATTTCATACTAATAACTTAAAAGAACAAGGTGATAATCCTGATAGTAGAAAAAAATTTAAATTTAAGAAAAAATTTAAGAATAGAAAAAGACCAAGAAATTTCTCCTTTAAAAAATTTAAAAAAAATTAAATTACCTCAATTTCCACGTAACCATGGGTAAGAGCGTTGCAACAATAAATGAGCAAAACAGCAAAGATTGTGAGATAAATATTGGAAAAAAATCAGCAGGTAATATTATTCCCACAAGTATTGATTTTGAGAAATCGGGACTAGGAAATAATAGAATTCCACCAATTAAACCAACTATAATTGAAACATATGCATTTTTTTCATTAAATGATTTTGAATAAAAACCATAAAATACACTTAATGCTGCTGCACAACAAAATAAATCAGCTAATAAAAATAGATATAAAATACTTAATCCTTTTGATGCAACAAAAAATGAAATCAAGGATAAAATTATTATAATTTGTTTAGATAATTTTAAATAATTACCTTTAAATTTTATAACTTTATTCCCATCAACAATAATCAAACTAGAGATAGCATTTACCAGTGTATCTATACTGCTCACTGTCAGTGAAATTGCTAAAATAGTTATTATTATTGATAAAAAGATGGCTTGGTCTTTTAACAATAAAGAAAAGAATGCAAGGTCAGGAACTACACTTGGATTTTGGGATGTTGCAACTAAACCTGAAAAACCCATCATAAATACTATTGGTATAATAATTATAAAAGAAATTATTAAGCTATTTTTTAAAACTTTATTATTTTTAGCAGCATAAACTCTTTGCCAGTTACCTTGATGAAAAAGATTAGTTGCAGCAACAGCTATAAAAAAAGTTAGGCCTGCAGTAAAGTTAGGCAAATAACCTGAGCTTAGCAAATAGGGTTTGTTCTGTTTTACAAACTCAAAACTAAAATCATTAGAATTAAAAGAAATTAAATAAGTAAATGCAATTAACAAAAGCAAACTAAAAACTATAAATTGAATATTATCTGTAAATATTGAAGCTCTAAGACCACCATACAAAGTGTAGACAAGTGAACTGACAATTACAATAAATGCTGTGATCCATAGATCAGTTCCTGAAATGTAATTAATTAAAATTGAAACGGCGGTAACTTCTGCTATTAAAAAAATAGTCATATAGAAAACAGATAAAAACAAAATTAACTTAAATAATTGTGAACCAAATCTAGATCTAATCACCTCAATTAATGATTTTCCTGTTGGATATTTATCTCTAAATTTTTTTCCTAAATAAATTAATGCAAAAAGAGGAAACGCTGTCCCTAGAGAATATCCAATAACAGCCCCTACTCCTCCCCAGGTTGCTGCTGATGCCGGACCGAATAAAATCCATGCACCTAGAGCAGATGCAACTAAGCTAGTTGTTAGTGAAAAAGTCCCTACAGATCTACTTGCAACTAAATAATTGTTTAACCCTTGATATTTTTTTGAATATACAAGGCCAACTATTACAAAAATGATACTAATAATTAAGGTTAATAAAATTGCAGATGATTGATTTAATATGTTTATTTGATCCATTTTTCCCTTTCTGAATTACCGGACAGGTTCCTTGGGTATTTCTCAGCCATATGGCACCCCAAAATAATTTTTATATTAAATGATTTATAAGTAAAGAGAGATGTTAAGCAACTATATGAATTATACATAGCTATTATTCACTATTAGCGCTCCTAAAATATAAATAATGTTGTAATTAATAATTTCTCTCTCTTATTATAAGTTAATTATAATACTAGGCTTCGTAGATTGAAGCCTAGAGAAGAAATTTTATTGAATTTTCAGTCTAAATTGGAAACAGATGTGTCACTATAAATTATTTTATTTAGTAGTCTAAGGGTGTAATTTCCAATTCTATGAAAAAATTTTTAATTATTATTTTCTGTTTTTTTGCATTTGCTGCAAACTCAATGGAAAAGAAAACTACGTTTGATAAAGATTTGTTTAGCAAAGCCCAGTCTGAGGGTAAAATTATAGTTATCAGTTCTTGGATCGAATATTGTGGATCTTGTGCAAATCAAATGAAAGTTTTGCAAAAAGCAAAAAAAAATGGTGAATTATTAGATATTAAATTCGATAACATCGAATATTTTGCATTTGATGTAACAAACAGAGATATAGCAGATTCGTTTGATGTTCTTTATCAAACTACTCTATTAATTTTCAAAGGTGATACAGAAGTTTATAGAAGTATTGGTGAAACTACAGAGGATTTAATTTATGAAGCTTTAAAAGCTTCTATTTAAAACCAAAATATAAAAAATATAAAATCTTATTCATTTCTGACAAGTGGATAAACTTTTGGACTTAAATACTTAAGGTTTGTAAAAACTATCAATATCATCGTTACTAATCCCACTGTGATTGTTACATTTAAGAATATATTAAATTCAAATAGCCATTTAAGTTGAAAAATATTTTCAATAATAAATTTTGATGAAATTATAGAAAAAATTGTAGAAAAAATAATTATAGAAAAAAATGTAATTATAAATTCAATTAAAGATGAGTAAATTATTTCTTTTTTTGAAAATCCTAAAATCTTAAAAACTAAATTTTGGAAAGTTTTTATTTTTCCTTGCACTATAATTGCACTTGATATAACAACCAGTCCTATTATCACTGTAACAGTTGAAATTATAATGACCGCTATAAATACTTTATTAAGAACATCAGTAACTTTTTTTAAATAATCAGAGATTTTTACAATAGAAACACTGGGGAATTCGTCTAGAAAATTAATATCATCGAATTTATCAATATTATCAAACTTCACTGTCGAAAGGTACTCATGTGGAATTTTATTTGCAAATTGAGGGTTTAGTAACATTGCAAAATTAATGCTCAGATCTCTATAATCAAC
>CABYFX010000036.1 GCA_902518395.1 uncultured Pelagibacteraceae bacterium
TTAAATCATTTGTTCCAAAACTAAAAAATTCAGCGTGTTTAGCGATATCTTTTGCCTTTATTGCTGCTCTGGGTAATTCAATCATTGTTCCAACTAAAAAATCAATTTTAATTTTGTTCTCATCTTGAACCTTTTTTGCAACCCTAACTACTAAATCTTTCATGATTTTTATTTCTGCCTCTGTTGAAACTAAAGGTATCATGATTTCAGGCATCGTTGATTGAATTTTTTGTTTTTTACATTCCACTAAAGCTTCAAAAATTGCAGTGCACTGCATCTCATAAATTTCAGGGAATGAAATTGCTAATCTACAACCTCTATGCCCTAGCATGGGATTTTGTTCATGAAGTTCTGAAATTCTAACTTCAAGTTCTTTAACTGGAATATTTAGTGAAACTGCTACATCATTAATATCATTGTTAATTTTTGGCAGAAATTCATGTAGAGGTGGATCTAGCAACCTTACTGTTACTGGTAAACCTTTCATTATCTTAAATATTTCAATAAAATCTTTTTTTTGATGTGGTAATAGCTTTTTAAGTGCATTAGATCGATCTTCTATTGTTTTTGATAATATCATTTCTCTTACTGATAAAATTCTTTCTTCGTCAAAAAACATATGTTCAGTTCTACACAATCCAATGCCCTCTGCACCAAATTCTCTAGCAGTTTTGCTATCCAATGGTGTCTCCGAATTAGTTCTAATTTTTAATTTTCTAAAATCATCAGACCAACTCATTATTTTTGAAAAATCACCTGATATTTCTGGTTTAACTGTTTTTACCTCGCCAATAATTATTCTGCCTGTTGAACCATCAATTGTAATTATTTCACCTTCTTTAATTAATTTACTATTTGTTTTGAATAATTTATTTTCATAATCAATTTCTATTTCACTAGATCCAGAAACACATGGTCGTCCCATCCCTCTAGCAACTACTGCAGCATGACTTGTCATACCTCCTCTTGAGGTAAGTATTCCTTTTGCTGCATGCATACCATGTATATCCTCTGGTGAAGTTTCTACACGAACTAAAATTGTGCTTTGCATCATGCTATTTAATCTTTCAGCCTCCTCGGAGGTAAAAACAACTTTTCCACTTGCAGCACCGGGTGACGCAGGTAAGCCTACCCCAATTACTTCTAAGTTTGCTTTCTCATCTAAAGTTGGATGAAGTAAAGTGTCTAAAGAACTTGGTTCTATTCTCAATATTGCATCTTTTTTGGTAATCAACTTTTCTTTGACCATATCTACAGCTATCTTTACAGCAGACTTAGCTGTTCGTTTTCCAGAGCGTGTTTGAAGCATCCAAAGTTTTTTATTTTCAACAGTAAACTCTACATCCTGCATATGTATTATTGTTTGTAGGGATAGCTGTGCCAATATCTTTTTTGATTTTTTCTGCAGTACTATCACCGATCATTAAATTGTACTCTTCTCGCATATATTCTTTCAACGCATTATCCATTGCATCTCCAGCCACTCTTAATGACTCCGAGTATACAACACCACCTAAAGATAAAACTGCAATTTCAGTTGTGCCTCCACCTATATCAACAACCATTGACCCAGTTGCTTCAGATATTGGTAGTCCGGCTCCTACTGCCGCAGCTATTGGTTCCTCAATTAAGTTAACTTTACGAGCTCCAGCTGCAAGGGCGCTATCTTGAATTGCTTTTCTTTCAACTGGTGTTGAACCAGTTGGTACACAAATTAAAATTCTTGGATTAGCTAATGTTTTTTTATGAACTTTTTTAATAAAGTGTTTAATCATCTCCTCTGTGACAACGAAGTCTGCAATAACACCGTCTCTCAAAGGTCTGATTGCTTGAATATTTCCTGGTGTTCTTCCGAGCATAGTCTTTGCTTCATCTCCAACAGCTAAAACTGATTTTTTTCCTTTATTTTCAACAACTGCAACTACTGATGGTTCATTGAGAACTACACCTTTGCCCTTTAACACTACAAGTGTGTTTGCTGTACCAAGATCTATTGCCATATCTTGACTCCATAGTTTCTTTAAGTTGCTGAACATTGCCATTATTATATACCTTTCATCTTTTGATTTTCAAAATTTTGATTTTCTATATTTGTGCCTGGTGCTGTTTTATCTCTTTTTATAATCATTTTATTAAGTGAATTTATATAAGCATTTGCAGATGCTACTAAAGTGTCAGTATCTGCAGCTTGTCCTACAGTTGTTTTTCCATTTTCTTCAATTTTAACACTTACTGTGGCTTGAGCATCTGTTCCTTCTGTAACAGCGTGAACTTGATAAAGTTGCAAGTTTACCTCATGTGGGTAAAGTTTTTTTATACATTTAAAAATTGCATCAACTGGTCCATCACCTGTTTCCAATGCTTTTTTAACTTCACCAAAAACATCCAATGTCATTTCTGCTCTTTGAGGTTCACCAGTACCAGCAAATACCTTCAAAGATTTCAAATTGATAGCACTTACTTTGTTATCTGTTATTAAACTATCGTCTATTAAAGCAATTATATCCTCATCATAAACATGTTTCTTTTTATCTGCTAAGATTTTAAATTTTGCAAAAGCATTATCTACAACATCATCAGTAAGATCTGGATATCCTAAACTGGTTAATTTATCTTTAAATGCGTGTCTACCTGAGTGTTTACCCATTACGAGAGATGTTTGTTTAACACCTACACTCTCTGGTGTCATAATTTCATATGTTTGCCTATTTTTTAACATTCCATCTTGATGAATACCTGCTTCATGAGCAAAAGCATTTTTTCCAACAATAGCTTTATTATATTGTACGGGAAATCCTGTAGCATTTGATACTATCTTGGATGCTTTGCTTAGAAGAGTAGTTTCAATTCCAGTTTCATATGGCATTAAATCAGGTCTTGTTTTCATAGCCATTACAACTTCCTCTAGAGCTGCATTTCCAGCCCTTTCTCCTAGACCATTTATAGTACATTCGATTTGTCTAGCTCCTGCTTGGACACCTGCCAAAGAATTAGCAACTGCCAAACCTAAATCATTATGACAATGAGTTGAAAGAATTGCTTTATCTATGTTTGGAACTTTATTTAATAAAGTTTCAATAATTTTTGTAAATTCAGATGGTATAGTATAACCAACGGTATCTGGAATATTAATAGTTTTAGCACCACATTTAATCGCTAATTCTACTGTCTTACACATATAATCCATATCTGTTCTAGTACCATCCTCGCAAGACCATTCCACATCATCGGTAAAATTTCTTGCATAAGTTACATTTTGTTTTATTGCTTCATAAACTTCCTCTGGTGATTTATTAAGCTTATGCTTCATATGTAAAGGACTTGTGGAAATAAAAGTATGAATTCTAAATCTTGGAGCATGTTTAAGAGCCTCATAGCATCTATCAATGTCTTTTTTTGAATGTCTTGCTAAACCTGCAGGTATTGATTTTTTTAATATTTTACTTACTTCGGTTACAGCCTCAAAATCTCCTGGAGATGCAATTGGAAATCCAGCTTCAATAATATCTATTCCAAGTTCATCAAATACTCTAGCTATTTGGATCTTTTCTTCCAAACTCATTGATGCGCCAGGAGACTGCTCTCCATCACGCATTGTAGTGTCAAAAATGTATACTCTGTTATTATTAGTCATTTAATTATTATAAGCACATATATCATACATGCTCACGCTCAGATTGCAAAATAAAATGGCTATTTTAGCCCAAATAAAACAATAATTTATCTACTTCTTATCGCTATCAACAAGTTTCTTTTTTGAAATCCAAGGCATCATAGCCCGAAGTTCAGCGCCAACTTTTTCAACCGAGTGCTCTGCTAATTTAGCCCTAGTTGCAAGAAAGTTTTTTTGACCATTTTTGCATTCTTCCATCCATTGTTTTGTAAATTTTCCAGATTGAATTTCTGCTAAAACTTCTTTCATTCTTTGCTTGGTTTCATCTTTTTTAATTATTCTTGGACCTGATTGATACTCACCATACTCTGCTGTATTTGAAATTGAATAATTCATATTAGCAATTCCACCTTCATATATTAAATCCACAATCAGTTTAACTTCGTGAACAGTTTCAAAATAAGCCATTTCTGGTTCATATCCAGCTTCAACTAAAGTTTCATATCCATTTTTAATAAGCTCAACAAGTCCACCACATAATACTGTTTGCTCTCCAAATAGATCCGTTTCTACTTCATCTTTAAATGTAGTTTCAATTATTCCAGATCTACCTCCACCAACAGCTGATGCATATGACATAGCCAAATCTCTTGCTTTACCAGATCCGTCTTGGTGAACAGCAAATAAACAAGGCACCCCACCACCTTTTTCATATTCACTTCTTACTAAATGCCCAGGTCCCTTTGGTGCAACCATAAATACATCTAAATCTTTTCTAGCTTTTATAAGATCATAATGAACATTTAAACCATGAGCAAACGCAATTGATGTTCCTTCTTTAACACGTTGCTCTATATGATTTTTATATATTGATGCCTGTAATTCATCAGGAGTTAAAATCATAACTACATCTGCCCATTCTGCAGCATCAGATAAATTCATTACTTTTAAACCTTTAGACTCAGCTTTTTCAATACTTGATGAGCCTTCTCTTAAAGCTACCACAACTTCTTTAACACCACTATCTCTTAGATTAAGCGCATGCGCATGTCCTTGGCTTCCATAGCCAAAAATTGCTACTTTCTTATCTTTTATTAAATCTACATTAGTATCTTTTTCATAAAACATTTTCATAATTTCTCTCCTTTAATTTTTAATTTATTTAAATATTTCTGATCCTCTTGTCATAGCGACTGCGCCTGTTCTTGAAACACTCACTAAACCAAATTTTTTTAAATTTTTTGACATAATATCTATTTCTCTTCTTAAAGCTGTAATTTGTATAACATTTGATTTATTTGTTTTATCTAATATTACTGGATTAAAATTTTTACAGGCTTCAAAAGCTTTATTTAAATTACCATTATTTGCAACAAACTTAAACAATGCCATTTCTTTAAAAATAACATTTTTATCTTCTCTCTTAAAATCTGCTACTTTATGGACTGGAACTAGTTTTTTTAATTGAAGTTTAATCTGATCTACTACTTGTGGCGTACCCGTAGTTACAATTGTTATTCTTGAAATGTTTTGTTTTTGATCAACCTCAGCTACTGCAAGAGACTCAATATTGTAGCCTCTTCCAGAAAATAAACCAACAACACGCGCTAAAACTCCAGCTTCATTATCTACCCATACAACTATAATATGGGTATCAGGCTTCTGTTTTTTTCCTGCAAAACTATATGCTGATTTTGAGTTTACCATTAAACCAGTGTTCTACCCTTTCCAGTAATCTTTTTTTCTTTTTGATCTTTAGGACCAAGTAGCATTTGATTATGAGGTTTTCCAGAAGGTATCATTGGAAAACAGTTTTCTTGTTTATCTACAAGGCAATCAAATATTACTGGTCGATCTGTGTTTAACATTTCAATTATCTTATCATCTAATTCTTCAGGTGTTTTTGCTCTTATCCCAACACATCCATAAGCTTCTGCCATTTTAACAAAATCTGGCAATGCAGCAGTGTAACTTTCAGAATAATTTTTATCATGAAGTAATTCCTGCCACTGCCTCACCATTCCCATGTATTCATTATTTAAAATAAATATTTTTATGGGTAAATTGTATTGCACTGCTGTAGACATTTCTTGCATAGTCATTAAAACAGAGGCTTCTCCAGCAATATCAATAACTAATTTTTTAGGATGTGCAATCTGAACTCCAACAGCTGCAGGTAAGCCATACCCCATTGTACCAAGACCTCCAGAAGTCATCCATCTATTTGGTTTATTGAACTTATAGTGTTGAGCAGCCCACATTTGATGTTGGCCTACTTCAGTTGTTATATATGTGTCTTTATCTTTAGTTAGCTCGTATAATCTTTCAATTGCATACTGTGGTTTTATTGTCTCTTCACTACCAATATAATCTAATGATCTTTTAGATCTCCATTTCTGGATTTGTTCCCACCAATTAGATATTTGAGATTTATTTGACTTAGAAAAATTATTTTTTGATTTTTTAAAAGTTTTTAGTGTTGTCGTTAAAACTGATTTGATATCTCCAACAATTGCTAGATCTACTTTTACATTTTTATTTATAGATGATGGATCTATATCAATATGAACTTTTTTAGATTTGGGAGAGAACTCATCAATTTTACCAGTAATTCTATCATCAAACCTTGCACCAACGTTTATCATTAAGTCACAACTATACATAGCGTTGTTTGCTTCGTAAGTACCATGCATGCCTAACATTCCTAAAAATTGATTATCGTCAGCAGGGAAACAACCCAGACCCTGCAAAGTTGAAGTTATTGGAAAACCTGTTGCATAGACTAGTTCTCTTAAAAGTTCACTTGCTTTTGTTCCTGAATTTATCACTCCACCTCCAGTGTAAAAAATTGGTTTTTTTGCTTTGCTAATTAAATTAATTAATTCATCAATATTTTTTTGTGAATAATTATCATGAGATTTACCATTTAATTTTTTATTCTTTTTATAATTTTTGTATTTAGATTTTTGAAATTGAATATCTTTAGGTATATCAACTAAAACAGGTCCTGGTCTACCTGTTGTTGCTACTTCAAAAGCTTTATGCATTATTTTGGCTAAGTCATTAACATCTTTTACTAACCAGTTATGTTTAGTACATGGTCTAGTAATTCCTGTTGTGTCACATTCTTGAAATGCATCTGTACCAATTAAATGAGTTGGAACTTGTCCTGTGATGCAAACTAACGGTACAGAATCCATGTAAGCATCTGTTAAGGCAGTAACAGCATTGGTGGCTCCAGGACCTGAAGTTACTAACAATACACCTGGTTTTCCAGTTGATCTTGCATAGCCTTCTGCTGCGTGTCCTGCGCCCTGTTCATGTCTTACTAAAATATGTTTTATTGAATTAAAATTTTTTAATTCATCATATATTGGAAGGACTGCTCCTCCAGGATAACCAAATATGTGGCTAACATTTTGATCTTCCAAACATTTAAATACTATCTCGGCTCCTGAAAATAATTTTGGCATTCAGCCAATCTAGCTGAAGTTGTACTCGTTGGTCAAGTTATTGTGAGGATTTTTATAATTTTTTTATAAATTTTGAAAGGGTCTCAGCATCAAATTTTTGCCAATCACTCATTTGACCTCTGGACCAAGTTCGCTGTCTTTTAGCGTATTGTCTGGTTTTTATAACAATATTCTCTTTTAAATCATGCATAGAAGTTTTTTTTTCAATAAATTCTTTAATCTCTCTTATTCCTATAACTTTGAAGATGTTGCTATCACTCTTCAAATTAAGCTTTAAAAAATCTTTAACTTCTTGGATCGCCCCATCTTTCATCATTTGGTCTACTCTTTTGGAAATTTTATTAGTTAATTCATCTTTGGGACAATCAACATAAATTTTTATAAATCGCTCCTTTTTAAAAGATGGTTTTGTTTTCTTATACCATTCAAAAATTGATTTCTTTGAAATCGAAATAACTTCATAAGCTCTGATTGATCTTTGAGCATCAGTTGGGTCAATCCTATTTTTTACTGATGGATCAATTTTTAAGAGTTTTAAATAAAATTTTTTTTGACCTAAGTTATTTTGCATTCGTCTTATTTTATTACGAATTGGGATTGGTATTTTTGGAATTTGAACCAATCCATCAATCAGAGTTTTGAAATAAAGACCAGTACCACCAACTAAAACTGGTATTTTATTTTTGTCTCTAATTTTTTTAATATTATTTTTTGCTAATTTTAACCACTCACCCGACGAAAATTCTTTTTTAACACTTCTAAAACCATATAAATGGTGGTTGATTTTATTCAAATCAGTTTTTGTAGGTCTTGCAGTCAGTATATTTAATTCTTTATATACCTGCATGCTATCTGCATTAATAATTTCTCCATTTAACTTTTTAGCAATTTTCAATGCGGCCTTAGACTTACCTGATGCAGTTGGACCTGAGATTAATATTATTTTGGACTTTAGGTCCATTTTTATTATTTTAATTTAACACCAATATATGTTCTTTGGTTTTGGTTATTATAAATTGCAATTAGCAAATTATTTTCATCACTTCTTAACTTCAATTTTACAACATTATCAAGATCACCTATTGTGTTAATTTTTTTTCTGTTAGCCTCAACAATAACATTGTTAACTTGTAAATAGTTTATAGGGCTATCTTTATCTATTT
>CABYFX010000037.1 GCA_902518395.1 uncultured Pelagibacteraceae bacterium
TTAAAAAAAACAAAATTTATAGAGAGAAATTTATGAGCTCAGGAAACAAATATAAAGTAATATCAAATAAACTTAAATTTGAAGGAAGAGCATTCATTAATGGTAAATATGTAAATGCTATTGATGGTAAAAAGTTTGAAACAATCAATCCTGCAACTGGTAAAAAGCTTTGTGCTGTTGCAAAATGTAATCATAAAGATGTTGATTTGGCGGTTAAAGTTTCAAGAAAAGCTTTTAATAGCGGAGTTTGGTCTAAGAGTTCACCTGAACATAGAAAAGAGGTTTTATTAAAATTTGCTGAATTACTTCGAAAACATGGTGATGAAAATTCAGTTTTAGAATGCATAGATACAGGTAAACTTATTGCTGACTGTATCAATGAAGTTGCAAATGATGCGCCAATGCACTTCCAGTGGTATGGGGAATTAATTGATAAAGTATTTGGAAAAATTGGTCCTACAGAACCGTCTGTTACTAGTTTAATTGTAAAAGAACCAATAGGAGTTGTTGCCGGAATTGTTCCTTGGAACTTTCCTTTAATGATGGCAGTATGGAAAATGGCGCCAGCACTTGCTGCTGGTTGTTCAGTAATAATTAAACCAGCAGAGGATACACCTCTTACAGCGATTAGAGTTGCACAAATTGGAAAAGAAGCTGGAATACCAGATGGGGTTTTGAATGTGCTTCCAGGTTACGGTGATGTTGGTGAGGCTTTAGGTCGACACAAAGATGTTGATGCAGTTTCATTTACAGGCTCAACTGAAGTAGGTGGTTATTTTTTAAAATACTCAAGTGAAAGCAATTTAAAACCTGTTGCATTAGAGATGGGTGGAAAAAGTCCATTTATAGTTTTAGAGGATGCTAAAATTAATGATGATTTAATTGATAACGCTATTAATTCTGCATTTTGGAATGGTGGACAGAACTGTTCAGCAAATATGAGACAGATTGTTCATAAAAAAGTTAAAGATGAATTTTTAGACAAAGTAATTAAAAAAGTTAAAAAATTAAAAGTAGGAGATCCATTAGATTTAAAATCAAATATGGGATCTATGATTTCAAAAGGACACTTGCAAACTGTTGATGGATATATCCAAAAAGGAATAGATGAAGGGGCTAAACTTTTAACTGGAGGAGTATCAAATAATAAGCAAAAGGGTTTTTACGCAAAGCCAACCTTATTTGATGGATTAAAAGAGAATATGACCATTGCTCAAGAAGAAATATTTGGACCAGTACTTGGTGTTTTAACAGTCAAAAATGATGAAGATGCTTTGAAAGTTGCTAGTAATTCTAAATACGGATTACATGCTAGTGTATTTACTCAAGACATTAATAGAGCATTTCATTTAGCAAAATGTTTGCCTTGTGGAACTGTATCAGTAAACACTTTTTCTGAGGGAGATATCAAAACCCCATTTGGAGGTTATAAGCAATCAGGATCACTTAGTAGAGATCAAGGAACTGAGGCTCTAAATTCATTTCTTCAAACAAAAACAATTTGGATAAGTCATAATTAGTTGATGATCAAAAAATACAAAATAAGTGTGCCTAAAAGCACGCTAAATAGTATCTATAAAAAAGTAAGAAGCTTTCCTTGGAGTGCTACTCAAAATATGAATGGTTGGGAGTATGGAACCAATTTGAACTATCTAAAGAACATATCTAAATACTGGATTACAAAGTATAATTGGAAAAAATTTGAAAACAGAATCAATTCATTTAAAAATTATAAAACTAAAGTTGAAGATATAAACTTACATTTTATTTTTGAGAAAAGTAAAAATCCTAATTCTAAACCATTATTACTTTTACATGGATGGCCAGGAAGCATAACTGAATTTTTGGATATCATTCCAAGACTTGCTCACCCAGAAAAATTTGGAGGAAAAATCGAAGACGGATTTGATGTAATTGTTCCCTCTTTACCTGGATTTGGATTTTCGTCTCAAATCAAAAAAGCTTTAGGCCCAAGAAAAATAGGAAAAATATTAAATAAATTTATGGTTAAAAACTTAGGCTATAAAAATTATTACGTACAAGGTGGCGATTGGGGAGCAACTATTGCCGGATGGATTGGTCTTGATAGCTCAAAGAATTGTAAAGGAATACATATTAATTGCTTACCCCTTAGACATCCAAAAGGAACAAAAAATGTAAAAGAGAAAAAATGGGAAAAAAAATTTAACTTTGATCAAATTATGCAGGAAGGATATAGAACTCAACAAGCTACTAAACCTCAAACCTTATCTTATGCAATGATAGATAGTCCTGTAGGAACAGCAGCATGGATTTTGGAAAAATTTCATGGTTGGTCAGATTTAAAAATGGGTCAGATTGAAAAAACATTTTCAAAAGATGAATTGTTATCAAATATAATGATTTATATAATAACTAAAAGTTTTAATACTGCTAGTTGGATATACTTTGGTAGAAGAAAAGAAGGAGGAAGATCTTTTCCAAAAAACTTCAAAAAAATAAATGTACCTACAGCAATAGCAATTTTTCCAAAAGAAATGCTAGAATGGCCTCCTAGATCTTACGTAAATAGAATTTTTAATATTAAAAGGTGGAGGAGATTTCCAAACGGTGGTCATTTCGCAGCTTTGGAAGAACCAGATATTCTAGTGAGTGATATACTTTCATTTTTTAATAAGGATTTAAAAAATATTTAATGGAAAAAAATAAACTTAAAAAAATCATAGTTGAAATATTTAGAAAACATAAACTCTCGATAAATCACTCAAAAATATGTGCTAATGCAATAATCAATGCTGAATTAGTTGGTGCCCCAACCCATGGATTATCAAGGCTAAAAATGTATTGTGACCGTATAAATCATAAATTAATCAACCCTAAACCCAAAATAAAAATAAAAAAAATTTCTCAATCTGTGGCACACATAAATGCAGATGATAGCATTGGGTTTGTTGCAGCTGATATAGCAATTAAAAAAGCTATAAAAAATGGAAAAGAAACTGGAATTGGATTAGTTGCTGTTAAAAACAGTGGTCATTATGGAATGTCAGGATATTACGCAGAACAAGCTGTAAAAAAAAATATGATCGCCTTAGTATTTACTAATGCTCCGCCTGCTATAGCCCCACATGGAGCTATAAAATCTTTATTTGGTACAAATCCAATTTGTTTTGGATCACCGACAGGCTCTAAAGTTCCATTTATATTGGATACATCTGTATCAATGATTAATAGAGGAAAGATTAGAGTTGCATCAAGATCTAATTCAAAAATACCTGAGGGTGTTGCTTTAGACATATTTGGCAATCCAACGACAGATGCTAAAAAGGCACTTGAAGGTGTTCAGCTTCCTATAGCAGGATTTAGAGGATCAGGACTTGCATGGATGGTAGATATATTAAGTGGTGTTTATACAGGAGGTAATCATGGTGGCAAAGTAAAAGATCCTTTTGATGATTTTTCTGGCCCACAAAATATTGGTCATTTATTTATTGTGATGAAAGCAAACTTATTTCAATCTAATTATAAAAAAAGAATAAAAGAAAACATAAAAAGAATAAAAAAACTTCCTAAAATAAAAGGACTTAAAGAAATATTATATCCAGGAGAAAACAAATTAAGAAGATATAAAAAGAATTATAAATCTGAGATTAAAATTCCTGATAATATAATGGAAGATATTCGAATTTTATTGAAATAGGTTAAATTGTTAACCTGCTCGTCCTAGATAATTCACCATTATAACCCCAGTTACAATTAAGCAAATACCAATTAATCCATAAATATTAGGAACTTGATTATATTTTAATATCCCAAACAAAACTACACCCGCGACTGTTAATCCGCTGTAAGTTGAGTAACTAAATGCAACAGGTATGACTGACATTGCTTTAGCCAAAGAAAACATTGTAATACTCATTAAAAGCAAACAAGCAATAGTTGGTGTCAGTTTTGTAAAACCATCTGAAATCTTTGCAAAACTGTTTGCAGCTATGCCTGTTGTAATTCCTAAAGCTAAAATTAAATATCCTGCAAATGGTTTCATATCTTTATTATTTACTAATTATTATTTATTACAATAACTGATAATTGTTGAGAATGCCGAAATTTTTTGATTATTTCTTTGATTATAAAAGTTAAATAGATACAAAATACCCAACTACTCCTAATCCAAAAAATAGTGACACGACTATAGCTTTATTTTTAAAATTTTCTTTTTTTTCTTGTTTAATCATTTTGAGTTTAAGAGCATCTACATTTACTTTTTGAGGGGTATCAATATTTAAGTCACCTGTTAATTGAGAAGAAATTTCAATATTAGATGCTCTTTTTAGGCTATTCAAACTCATATTAATACTATTAAAACATATATAAATTTTGATGCTATTTCCCAAGTGTCCGAAATGGGTTATTAAAATTTTATTTGATGTCCAAAATGAGGTCAAAAGACTAAAATGGGTTTGTGAAAAATGATAAAAAACTCATCACAATTAAGTGAAAAAGAAATTAAAAAAGTTATTGAAGAAAATTTTGATGAAATAGCTCCCTTTTACTACAAGTTATTATCTGAGTGGACTAATTCATCATATGAAACATTTCAAGACATAGATAAGTATTTAATAATTCTTTATATTATAAATAAAGATTTTGATTATTATATCCAAAATGGACTTGTAGAAAGTTATGATACTTTTTTCTTATATGATAAATCATTAGAACTAGACAGAATAAATATTATTGAAATATCAAAAAATTTAATTATTCCCAAAGAAAGTGCTAGAAGAAAAATTCTTCGCTTAGAAGAATTTGGTGTACTAAAAAAAATTGGTAAAAAGATATATATCGATAGATCGGCTTTTAGACTGGTTCAACCTAAAAATAATCTTCAAAATTTATGTGCATTACTTTCAAAGATTGCTGAGGTATGTGAAAAAAATAAATTGATTAATGAATCTAAGCAATTTGATGAGATATCAAATGAAATTAAAAAAAATTTCACATATTGTTGGTATTTTTTTTTGGAGTTTATTTTTATTTTTACAAATAGATGGAAAAAACAAGTAGGAGATCTTGAAATATTTTCAGTTGGAATGGTTATAATGTGGCATTCACTTGTTACAAAATCTTATGAAGCTAATGGATGGAACTTCTCAAAGTGGAAAAAGAACAAAGTAATAATTCCTGAAACTGGTGTGAATACCATGTCAATTTCAGAAATAACTCATATTCCAAGACCGACTGTTGTTAGAAAATTAAATTATTTGCTTAAAAATAAATATATAAGTGTTAATAAAAAGAAACTTTTTAATGTTAACATGCAAGACAAAACATTAACTGACACAATTAAACTGCAGGAGAAAAATGTACTCTCGCTTTCTCATCTAATCTTTAAAATATTCGGGCAAATAAATATTAGATAGATCTTCTAAGAATAAAAATCATTATAAAGCCAGTTAAATACATAATAAGAGCATATGCTGCTGTTGGAATAATATAACTAATGTCACTAAATATTTGTGTAGCTACAAAAATTGCTAATGTGCCATTTTGAAGCCCACACTCAATTGAAATACACTTTCTTTGCTTTATGCCAGTGGCTAATAACTTGGCTATGTAATATGCAAGCACCATCATGACAATATTAAGCACAAGAACAGCAAAACCCGCTTGTTTTAAGTAATTGAATATATTCTCTCTTTCTTCAATCCATATTGTTGCAAAAACAATTACAAATAAAACAGTTGTGATTTTCTCGATTATAGAAATATTTGAAGAAACAAAATTTTCTGCAAATTTCCTTATAATCATTCCTAAAATAACAGGTACTGTAACAACTATAGCCATTTTTAATGCAATGCCAGTCATGGTGATATCAGAGGATATTTCTGTAACTCCCAATAAATTTGCTGATTTAAAAATAATAAAAGGAACAGAAATAATACTAATCAGGCTTATTATAGCGGTTAAAGAGATTGATAATGCAACATCTCCATTTGCAAATTTTGTCATTACATTTGAAGTTACTCCACCAGGAGCTGAAGCAATAATCATAACGCCTACAGCGATTTCAATTGGCAAATCTAATATTAATACAATTATAAAAGCAACTATTGGTAAAAGTATCAATTGGCAAAAAAAACCAATTATAAAATCTTTAGGATTATTGATTACTCTCAAAAAGTCACGTCCCTTTAATCCTAATCCAAGACCTAACATTATAAGAGCTAGAGCGATCGGAGCTATTTTTGTAACTACTTCCACTTTTTATCTTTATATCAATAATACTATATTAGTTTTTTTATTAATTTAGTATATATAAATTCAAATGCTTTCAGATAAATCAACAGTCTGTCCATTCAATTTACTTGATATTGCTCACCAAAAAAGAGGAGCAAAAGCAGCGATCGTAAATGCAGGCAAAAGACTTCCTATGCTATCTATAATGGATTGCGTAAAAGAAAAATTGATCATCCCTGTTTTTATAGGTGATGAAAAAGAAATTAAAAAAACTGCTGAAGAGTTAAAATTCGATATCTCTGAATATGAAATAATAAATGAGCCAGTTGAAAATAACACTGCCAAAATTGCAGCAAAGCTTGCTGGTGATGGAAAAGTAAAAATAATTGTTAAAGGCCATATACACACTGACATTTTAATGAAAGAAGTTCTGTTACGGAAATATAATTTAATTGGTAAAAAAAGATTGAGTCATATTTGGCATATGACTTTAGATAAAGAAGATAAACCATTAATAATAACTGATGGTGCTCTAAATGTTAATCCAAATGTTAAAACAAAAATGCATATTTTAAAAAATGTAGTTGATTTTTGTCATAGAATAAAAATAGCAAGACCAAAAGTCTCCGTTCTTTCTGCAACAGAAGAAGTTTTAGACAGTATGCAAAGTTCACTTGATGCTAAAGAAATATGTGAATTAGCTGATAAAGAGAGTCTTAATGCGGATATTTTTGGACCTTTAGCATTTGATAATAGTGTTTCAAAAAAATCCGCAGAAATAAAAGGAATAAAAAATATAGTTGCAGGAGATGCAGATGTATTATTAGTTCCAAATGTTGAATCAGGAAACGCTCTGGTTAAGATGATGATTTATTTTATGGGAGCATGTGCGGCAGGAGTGGTTATAGGAGGAAAAGTTCCAGTCGTAATTACTAGTAGATCAGATGATGCGACAGCAAGACTAGCATCTATTGCAGCAGCTGTGGTAGCTTTGGATTAAATGAATATTGAAAAAAAATAATAATTAAATTAGGATTTAAACATGGCAATAAATTATTTAAAAAAATCACCCAAAACATCTTCTACTGATGATACAAAAACAAGAGAGATTGTAGAAAATATTCTAAAAGATATAGAGAAAACAAAAGAAGTGGGATGTATCGAGTTATCAAAAAAATTTGACAAATATGAAGGAGAAGTAGTAGTTACAAGAGAAAAAATTGAACAAATTAAAAAAAATTTAGATCCTAAAACCAAAGATGACATTCAATTCTCTCATGAAAGAGTAAGAAAGTTTGCTGAAGCACAATTAAAAAATTATGGCCAAGATTTTGAGGTAGAGTTATCAGATGGATTGTTTGCTGGACAAAAATTAATCCCAGTTAATACGGCTGGATGTTATGTACCTGCAGGAAGATATGCTCACATAGCATCTGCAGTAATGAGTGTAACTACAGCTAAAGTTGCTGGTGTTAAAAATATAATTGTTTGCAGCTCACCAAAACCTGGTGTTGGAGTTCATCCTGCTATTGTTTATACCGCTGACTTATGTGGAGCAGATGTAATAATGAATTTAGGTGGAGTTCAGGCTATTGCTGCAATGACTTATGGTCTTTTTGGTAATGCACCTGCTGATATGCTTGTTGGTCCTGGAAATCAATTTGTTGCAGAGTCAAAAAGAATTTTATTTGGCAAAGTAGGTATAGATTTATTTGCTGGTCCTACAGAAATTGCAGTTATAGCAGATGAAACAGCTGACCCAGAATTAGTTGCTTTCGATTT
>CABYFX010000038.1 GCA_902518395.1 uncultured Pelagibacteraceae bacterium
ATTTAATTTCCCTTTTTCCTCTAAAAAATTAAGCCCAAAAGTGGGAGGTAAGAAATTAAAATTTTTCTCATTAAAATTTTTCCATAAAAGAATTCTTAACGATACCGAACTTGGTTTAAACAATTTGAATAAAAAAACGTGGTATCTTCCAAATTTAACACCTAAGTTTCTCAATTTTTTTCTCTCATCCTGGTTAAGTTTATTTAAATAATTCAAAACTTCTTCTCTTTTTACAACTCCATTATTTTCATAAAGATGATATGCTAAAGCTCTTAATTCTGGATTATTATCTTTAACATTTTTCAAATCTAATAAACTTTTTAATTCTGTTTCAATTTTTTTATTTAGCCAGCTCTGCAAATAAGAGTTTAGTCTTGATTTCTCACTATTTTCAATCATTTCATCAATAATTAATTGAATTTGTGGATTTAGATAATCTGAACCTGGGATTAATTTAGCAATTTGATTGTTGTTCCAATAAACTTTAAAATCATCTTTTAATTCAATTAAACCAGTATCAATTATCTGTGTTATTCTTTTGATAATTTCAGGAGCAACATTTTGTCTTGCAGCTTTTTTTAAAGATTTTATATCAGCATCTAATGTATCAACTTTTAGATCTAACCCTAATTTAAGACCTTTTAATTGGCCAATATACTGTTCGTTAATCATTACCTCTTCACCATTTACAATCTCTGTTTCAAACATAATATCTTGTTTTAAACCTCTAGCTAAAACGCTAGCTCTTTTATCAATAAATGTTTTTGTTAATTCATCATGAAGTCTATCAGATAGTTTATCTTCAAGATTTTTTGTTCTTTCTATCCAATAGTCCTGATTTTCAACCCAATTAGATTTATTTGATACATAGGCCCAAGTTCTAACATTAGCAATTCTATTTGATAAAGAGTCAACATTTCCATCTAATTTGTCAAGTAAAGATAGTTGTTCCTTCATATAGTGGTTTGGAACTTTTTTATTTCCATTTGTTAAAAAATTAAAAATTTTACTTACAACCTCAAAATGATGACCATAAGTTTTTTTTACAAAATCAGGTATTTGACAACATTCCCATAGTATTTGTAATATCTCAGAATTATCTTGAATCTCTATGTTTGGTGCTTCTTTTAAAAAATATTTTAATACTTTTTCATCTTGGCATTCACTTATTCTTCTAAGCCAATCTTCCTGAGGTCTCTCCTCTAAAGATTTTAATAATAATACTTTATTACTAAAATTTAACTTTGAGTTTCTCCAAAAAATAGTTTGTATATCGGGAAAGCTATGTGATTCTAATTGTTCAATTTCTTCAGGTCCAACTTCTTTACATTCGCCAGTTGTGCCAAATATGCCATCATTCAGGTATCTTCCTGCTCTGCCTGCAATCTGTCCAATTTCTGAAATATTTAAATTTCTTAATTTTTTACCATCGAACTTTCTTAAATTTGAAAAATAAACATTATCTAGATCCATATTTATGCCCATTCCAATCGCATCAGTTGCAACTAGATAATCAACATCGCCAGATTGATATAAACTTACCTGCGAGTTTCTTGTTTTAGGACTCAGAGAACCCATCACAATAGCAGCTCCACCTTTTTGACGCCTTATCAATTCTGCAATTGCATAAACTTCTTCTGTGGAAAAAGCTATTACAACACTTTTTCTCTCTATTCTTGAAATTTTTTTATGACCACCAAAAGACAATTTTGAAAGTCTTTCTCTATTTTTAAATTCAATATCATCATCAAGATTTTGAATGATTCTTTTGATTGAATTTGAACCCATAAGCATAGTAAGTTTTTCACCTCTCATATGTAACAATCTATCTGTAAAAATATGACCTCTTTCATGGTCATTACACATTTGTATTTCATCTATACCAACAAATTCTAAACTTTTATCCAATGGCATAGACTCAACAGTACAAAGAAAATATTTAGCATTTATTGGAATTATTTTTTCTTCACCAGTAATCAACGCAACTTTTGATGGATCAACTTTTTTGATAATTTTGTCATAAACTTCTCTTGCTAAAAGTCTTAAAGGAAAACCAATCATTCCTGAATCAAATGAGAGCATAGTTTCTATGGCCAAGAAGGTTTTTCCGGTATTTGTAGGTCCAAGAACTGCTGTGATTTTATTTTTTGTCATTTCTAGCTTTGGTGTGATTTTTTTTACCAATACTATATATTGTTACCACTAAAGAACAAAAATAGGTTAAAACTAGTCCGAATCATTGAGGAAAAAGTTCTCATTTTTATTATTTAATGTTTTAAGGTTATCATAATTTCTAAAAATTAAATATATTTTTTTATGCCTCAGAAACTGTGGGAAGCTTCTGCTAAAATAAAATCAAAATCAAATTTATTTGAATTTGAAAAATTTTTATCAAAAAAATTTAATTACAAACCTAAAAAAAATTATAAAAAATTGTTTGATTGGACAATCAAAAACCCTAAGCTATTTTGGAGCTCGATTTGGGAATTTTCAAATATTAAAGGTACTAAAAATGATAAGTTTCATTTTCCCAAAGAAATTATTAAAAGTAAATTCTTAGTAAAGTCTAAATTAAATTACGCAGAAAATTTATTATCAAAAAATGATTATACAAAAGCCGTTACATTTATTAGTGAAAATGGATTCCGAGAAGAAAAATCTTGGAATGAATTAAATAATAACACTTTAAAATTAATTAAATTTTTTAAAGATAATAAAATTAAAGAAAAAGACAGAATTGCAGCGTATACAGCAAATCAAATTGAGACAGTTGAGAGTTTTTTAGCAACTAGTGCTATTGGAGCCATTTGGTCATCATGTTCTCCTGACTTTGGTATACAAGGCGTTATAGAGAGATTTTCTCAAATTAAACCGAAACTATTAATAATAACAGATAGATATTATTATAATGGTAAAGAGATTAATGTACTTGAAAGATTACCAGCTATTCTAAAAAAAATTAAATCTATTAAATGTGTTATAATTACTAATTATCCTGGTAAAAAAAGCTTAAAACAAAACAAGATCAAAGGAATTAAAATTTCTTATTATAATAAAATTAAATTTAAAAAAGAGAGAGAATATATATTTAAAAAGTTTGATTTTGATAAAGAGCTAGCAATTTTATATTCAAGTGGAACAACAGGAAAACCAAAATGCATATGTCATAGAGCTGGCGGAGTTTTGTTACAGCATCTTAAAGAACATAAACTTCATTGTGATGTTAATGAAGGAGATAACGTATTTTATTTTACTACTTGTGGATGGATGATGTGGAATTGGTTAATGACTTTTTTGGCATCAAAAGCTTCTATTGTGCTATTTGATGGTTTTCCAATGCATAAAAGAAACGATTTACTATTTAAAATAGCTGAGAAAGAAAAAATTTCTCTCTTTGGTATAAGTGCTAAGTACATTGATCAATTAAAAAAGCTTAATTTAAAGATTAAAAATAAATATAAACTTAATTATCTCAAAATTATTTGTTCTACTGGATCACCCTTATCATCTGAAGGTTTTGAGTATGTTTATAAAAATATAAAAAAAAATGTTCATTTAGCGTCAATTGCAGGTGGAACAGACTTAGTATCGTGCTTCGTATTAGGAAATATATATTCACCAGTTTACAGGGGACAGATCCAAAATAATGGATTAGGGATGAATACTGATGTTTTTTCTGAAAGAGGAAAATCTTTAATAAATCAGAAAGGGGAATTAGTTTGCAAATCTCCTTTTCCTTCAATGCCAAAATTATTTTGGAATGATAAGAATAATAAAAAATATAAGGGTGCATATTTCAAAAAATTTAAAAATGTTTGGCATCATGGAGATTTTGCTGAAAGAAAATCTAACGGAGGTTATGTAATTTATGGAAGATCAGATGCTACACTAAATCCTGGTGGAGCAAGGTTGGGTACTGCTGAGATATATTCCGTAGTTGATAAATTTAAAGAAGTAAAAGAGTCAATTGTTATTGGTCAGAAATGGGATAATGATGTAAGAATTATATTATTTGTTGTTCTAAAGAAACCTAAGTCGTTAAATGAAGATTTATCTTTTAATTTAAAGAAGGCTATACGCAAAGATGCGTCCCCAAGGCATGTACCCAAAAAAATAATTGAGGTCTCAGATATACCTAGAACAAAAAATGGGAAAATAGTTGAGATCGCAGTTAGAAATACTGTTGAAGGAATAAAAATAAAAAATATTCAAGCTCTTATAAATCCTAATATTTTAAATGAATTTAAAAATTTGGATGAACTTAAGACACCATAAATACTCCTAAATTTATATAGACAATAATAATTGATTAATATTAAATAGTAATAATAATTAATAGATTGGAGTAAAAATGATAAAAAACTTATTCAAAAGTTCTCTAATGATATTACTTCTGACACTTGGTTTGTCAGGTAAATCGTTTGCTCAAGAACTAAAATTTTTTACAATTGGCACAGGAGGAACGGCTTACACTTATTATCCAGTTGGTGGAATGATTGCAAATGCAATTTCTAAACCGCCAGGATCAAGAGAATGTGGTAAAGGTGGAAGTTGTGGAGTTCCTAACTTAATTGCATCTGCTGTTTCATCAAGAGGATCAGTAGATAATGTAAATGCTATTATTTCAGGTTTAAGAAATTCAGGATTTGCACAGTCTGATGTAGCTTATTGGGCATACACTGGAACTGGAACTATGGAAGGAAAAGAACCAGCAAAAGATTTAAGAACTATTGCAGCACTTTTTCAAGAACACATTCATTTAGTTGCGCTTAAAAAAAGCAATATTAATTCTGTTAAAGACCTAAAAGGTAAAAGAGTTTCACTCGACGAACCTGGATCTGGTACGTATGTTGATGCTAAATTAATTTTAGAGTCAAATGGTTTAAGTACTAGTGATGTAAAAGCTGAGGCTTTAAAAGGTAAAGCAGCTACAGATGCATTAAGAAATGGTAAAGTTGATGCAATTTTTGTTGTAGCAGGTTTTCCAACAGGAGCAATTGTTGAGTTAGCATCTGCAGTTGATGTAAAATTAGTTCCTATAGATGGTGCAGGAGCTAAAGCGTTAACTTCAAAATATGGATTTTTCTCACAAAGCCCAATTCCTTCAGGAACTTACGAAGGTGTTGATGAAGTAAATACTGTAGCAGTCGGTGCACAATGGTTTACTTCTGCAAAAGAAGATAATGAGCTAATCTATCAAATTACTAAAGCTTTATGGAATAAAGAATCCAGAAAGCTTATGGATGTTGGTCATGCTAAAGGTAAAACAATAACGCCTGACACAGCTCTTTCTGGAGTAGGAGTACCATTACATCCTGGTGCAGAAAAGTTCTATAAAGAAGCAGGACTTATAAACTAAATTTATAAGTATTCTAAAATATATTGTGCCCTAGGTCATAAGACTTAGGGCATTATTATGTCTCAATTTAATATTTCTCCTGAGGAAGTTTCAAAACTTGAAGAAAAGTTTGAAATAAAAAGTAACGAAAGAAAATTAAAAAACTTTCTGAAATTATTGACGTTTATTGCATTAGTTACAATGTCACTTTACCATTTTTATGCTTCAGGATTTGGAACAATTAGAGATATACTTCATAGAGGTATTCACATTTCTTTTGTGGTTGGTCTAGTATTTCTATTTTATAATTGGAAAAGTTTTCCTGATGACAAATTAAAAAGCAAAGTTCCTATAATAGATATTATTTTTTCAATTCTAGTTGTAGTAACTGCACTTTATCTGCCTTTATTGCCGCCTGAAATATTAGCTAGCAGAGTAGGAAATCCATCAAGTACTGAAGTTATCATGGGATCAATCCTTATAATTTTAACACTTGAAGCTGCAAGAAGATCTATTGGATACACACTGCCATTAATATGTGTAATATTTATGATTTTTGCACTTTATGGTCCAATTTTTCCCGGAGCCTTAAAGCACGGAGGCAGTAGTTGGGCAGGTTTTGTAAATCATATTTACATAACTAATCAAGGAATTTATGGAATCGCTGTTGGTGTTATGGCTCAATATGTTTTTTTATTTATTCTATTTGGAGTACTTGCAACACGAATAGGACTAGGACAATTATTTATTGATTTAGCAATGGTAATAGCTGGACGATATTCTGGAGGACCAGCAAAAGTGGCAATTTTTTCTTCAGCATTTTTAGGAACCATATCTGGTTCCTCAATTGCAAATACAGTAACAACTGGATCTTTAACAATACCTGCAATGAAAAAAGTTGGATATCCCCCTCATTTTTCAGGTGCTGTGGAAGCCACAGCATCTACTGGCGGACAAATAACTCCACCTATTTTAGGAGCTGCTGCCTTTATTATGGTGGAATATTTAGAATTGCCTTTAAGAGATATTTTAGCGGCTGCATTAATTCCAGCACTGCTTCACTATTTTGGAATTTTTGTAATGGTTCATTTAGAGGCAAAAAAATTAGGACTTAGAGGTTTAAACGAAAGTGAGGTTCCTAAATTTATAAAAATTATACAAGACAATTGGCTTGCAATAGTTCCATTGTTTATCTTGGTATATTTAATTTTAATTGGTCGCACACCAGATTATGCTGCAGTAAATGGAATAATTGCATGTGTCGTCATTGGATTTATTAGAAAAAAAAATAGACTTACTTTTAACGACTTATTTGAGTGTCTTGCAAGAGGAGCAAAGAATACCTTGGCTGTTGGAGCCGCTGCAACATCAATTGGAATTATAGTTGGTGTAGTTACACTAACAGGTGTTGGTTTTAGACTAGGTTATGTAGTAATCCAAACGGCTGGTGATATTGGAGGTTTCTTCTTAAACTTTTTACCTTTCAATTATTTTTCTTTAGCCGATCTAACATTATTTTTCTCACTAATACTAATAGCAATATCATGCATATTTATGGGTACAGGAGTACCCACTACTGCAACATATATTATACTAGTTGCTGTTGCTGCGCCTGCTCTTGCTCAATTACAAATTGAGCCCATTGTTTCTCACTTTTTTGTATTTTATTATGGTGTCTTAGCTGACATAACACCGCCTGTTGCTCTTGCAGCATATGCTGCTGCTGGAATTGCAGGATCAAATCCATTTACCACTGGTAATACTGCATTTAGATTAGGAATTGCAAAAGCTCTTGTGCCTTTTGTATTTGTTTATTCACCATCTCTACTACTGGTTGCCCAAGGATTTAATTTTTATGATTTTTTTGTAACTTTAATATCTGCAATGATTGGCATTGGTTTGATTGGAATTGGATTTACAGGCTATCTATTTAAAAGAGTTTCTACGTTTCAAAGATGGTATTTGGGAATTATTTCACTATTATTTATTGCACCTGGTTTAAGTTCATCAATTATTGGCTTAGTTTTAGTGTTGCCAATATTTATTCTTCAATTAAGAAAATAAAACTTATCCACCTAGTCCAGCATTTGGAAGAGGTCTTCTTAAAATTTTCCAAATTCCAACTGCACTTGCAATTAATTTATTTTTATACTTGAGTTTGCAATTTATAAATACCATTGACTTTGTAACTTTTTGAATTTCTACCGTTCCCAATAATTCGTCTCCAATGTTAGATGGAGCTATAAATTTTATATCCAATGAAATAGTTACACACGGTTTATTTCCACTTGCTCTGTGACAAGCTGTACCTGCACCTGCATCAATGATTGTACAAATATAACCACCATGAGTTATCCCAGCTTTATTTAAATGTATTTTTTTAATCTTAGTTTTAAACTCGAATTTTTTT
>CABYFX010000039.1 GCA_902518395.1 uncultured Pelagibacteraceae bacterium
AATTATTCTCATTTTTTAGACCGACATAACATCTTTTACTCAAATGATTTTAAATTTATTAAATTAGCAAAATTAATTATTTTACAGATAAAGAAAAAAAAGGAGATAATTTTAAAACCTAAATGTAGTTTTGATGTTATTCAAGATTATTTAATTAAACCATTATCTGAACAAGATAAAATATATATTCAGAATATAGTAGAGCAATATTTTGAAAAAGTTTTTCAATCACCTAAAATTAAAAAACTTTTAATAGTTACTCATCCACATAAACAGCACTTTCAGGATATTTATAAGCTAGATATTGGTGATATTATTGAAAATGTTGTTAATAAATCATCTTATGCAAGTAAGATTGTTTTAATAAATTTTAATAAAATTAATTTACTTAATTTTAATGACTTTATTGTTGAAGACCCTGCGTCTCATTTAAAAACTATGAGTTATTCTAAATACATAGAGCATATATTAAAAAAATTAGAACATGAAATTTATTAAATAAAAAAAATCATAAAAATATATTTTTATTAATTCTTTATTGATTAATTTTTCATCATTGAATATTTAATTTATATTTAATCTTTACTTTATTTAATATCTCTAAATCTATATTAAGTCGAAATTGAAATATTTTTAAAAAAAGATGTATATTGGTATTTTTGTAAATCTCATGATAAAATAGATAATAATTTATGTTTTACGATTTGAAAAATAAGAAGCCAAAAAACCTAGGCGAAAATTGGGTAGCACCAAACGCTGTTATAATTGGTGATGTAACATTAGAGAAAAACTCTAGTGTCTGGTTTAATGCAACATTAAGAGGTGATATAGAAAATATTCATTTAGGAGAAGGGTCAAATGTTCAAGACGGAAGTGTTTTGCATACTGACCCAGGTTACCCATTAATAATTGGAAAGAATGTAACCATAGGTCATTTAGTAATGCTTCATGGCTGTACAATTGATGACAATTCTTTAATTGGTATTGGAGCTGTAGTTCTCAATAAAGCTAAAATTGGAAAAAATTGCATCATTGGAGCTAAATCATTAATTACAGAAAATAAAGAAATTCCAAACAATTCTTTAGTAATGGGTTCGCCAGGAAAAATAATTCGTCAATTAACCGATGACGAAATTGAGGCGGTAAAGCAAAATGCAATAAGGTATCAAGAAAATTGGAAAAAATATTCTAAATCAGTTTTTTAAAACAATAAATCATTAACAGAGTAAATTATTAATCCTAAAATAATTACAAAAAATATTATAAAAGCTAGTTGTTCACTAACTTTTTTTGTGACTTTAGTTTCCCCCTTTTTAAATTTTCTGATTTGAAAAATGCCAAACCTCATTACTGCCAATCCCCCTAAAACAAGCGCTATAGCAATAATAAATCCACTTATCATTTTTATGGAACTAGCCAGTTTTGTTTATTATTTGAAATATCTAACTTTGCTCTTCTATGTCCTTTAGCTGCAAGATAAAGCCATTCAATACTTTCAATATTACATTGAATTACAGTAAAGTTTTTATAGCCTTCTTCACTTTGTTCTATAGTAAAGCCTGATTTTTCAATGTCTTCACTTAACCCTGAGCTTGGTTCATCTGTTTCTGTTCCTGGTCCATTGCTTACTAAATAACATTTTCGACTTACGTGTGCAGTTTTTGACCATGATTTCTCAGTTATTTCATTTTCATGATTGACTATGCAATTAACTTTAACTCGAAGCTGAATTTTTTCTTCTTTATCGTAAAATATTAGAGCAGCATTTTTATTTTTTTTCAATTTTGGAATTTTGTCAGATCTAATGTCGCTGTGGAATTGAAGCATATTGCTAGATTGGTCTGATTTTCTAAGAACAACAATTCTTCCATCAAAGTCTGACTGATCACCACAAACAAAAACTGGAATTCTAAATGGTGATGATCTATTCGTTACAGCATCATCAAGCATTAACCAAATTTTTTTTTTTATTTCGGAAAAGTCCTCATAGTATGGGACAGTATTTGTCATTGGTTTATTTCTTTTTTTTAAGCCTAGCTATTAGACTAGAACTATCCCAACGATTTCCACCCATTTTTTGAACATCTGCATAATATTCATCAACTATTTCAGTAATTGGAACAGGTGAACCATTTCTCTTTGCTTCCTCAATTACAATTTTTAAATCTTTTCTCATCCAATCAACTGCAAAACCATAATCAAATTTATCTTCAACCATAGTTTTATATCTATTTTCCATTTGCCAAGATTGTGCTGCACCTTTTGATATAGTTTCCATTACTTTATCAATATCTAATCCAGCATTTATTCCAAAATTAATGGCTTCAGATAAACCTTGAACAACTCCTGCAATACACATTTGATTCATCATTTTCGTAAGTTGACCGCTTCCTGATTGACCAATTAATTTTACTTTTTTGCTATAGCAATCAATTACTGGTTCTGCTTTTTTAAAAGCTTCTTCATCACCACCGACCATAACTGTTAAAATTCCGCCTTCAGCTCCGGATTGACCTCCAGAGATTGGTGCATCTAAAAAATCAAATCCTTTTTCTTTTGCCTTATTATAAAGTTCTCTAGATACTTCCGCGGACACAGTTGAATTATCTACATATATCGAACCTTCTTTAGCACTATGAAATAATCCATTTTCACCTAAAGTAACTTGTTTCAAATCCTCATCGTTACCTACACAAGTAAAAATAAAATCAGCGCCTTCTGCAGCTTCTTTTGGTGTTGAGGCTATTTTACCTTTATACTCTGAAATCCATTTTTCAGCTTTGGCAGTAGTTCTATTAAAAACACTTACATTATGCCCAGCTTTTGATATATAACCAGCCATCGGATAACCCATTACCCCGAGACCTATGAAAGCAACATTACAAGTCATAAATTATTTATATGTTTAAAAGTTTAAGTTTAAAAGTAATTATTTTTGGTTTTACTTTTACATTTTTTTCGTGTTTTGGACAGAGTTTTTTTATAGGACTTTTTAATTCTAGTATAAGAGAAACTCTTTCTATAACACATGGACAATTTGGCACAATTTATGCATCTGCAACTCTATTTAGTAGTTTGCTTCTTATTTGGATTGGAAAGAAAATTGATGATGTAAATGTGATAAAATTTGCAATCTTTGTTACAATACTTTTATCTTTTTCCTCTTTTTTCTTTTCCAAAACATCATCAGTAGCTTTTTTATTTGTTGCAATTTTTTTAATGAGATTCTCTGGGCAAGGATTAATGTCTCACACAGCTTCAACTACTATTTCAAGATATTTTACAAAATCTAGAGGCAAAGCGTTAAGCATTATTTGGTTTGGTCTATCCTCAGCAGAATTTATAATGCCTGTATTAATTGTTTATCTTTTAACAATGATTATTTGGCAAGATTTATGGGTAATATTTTCTTTAATAGTTTTAATTTGTTTACCTTTAGCATCTTACATTTTAGTTAAAGATGTGAAATTAGATACCAGAGAGATTAACCAAAATGAAAAATCAAAAGAGGACAATATTAAAAACTGGAAAAGAATCGAAGTTCTTGGAGATTATAGGTTTTACATTGTTTCATTAAATATGTTGGCTATGCCCTGGATAGCAACAGGAGTATTTGTATATCAATCATTTGTCACTAATTCAAAAGGGTGGGGTGAATATACAATTGCACAATCTTTTATGTCTTACTCAATTTTCTCTGTAATTACTTTAATTGTTGCTGGTTATTTAATTGATAAGTTTACAAGTAGAAAATTACTAATCTATATGAATATTCCATTATTCTTAGGAACTTTAGTGATCATATATTTTGATGCCCCACAAACTGCTTTTTTATTTCTAGGATTGGTAGGAATATCAAACGGTCTAGCTAATTTATTAGGATCATCAACATGGGCAGAAATTTACGGTGTAAAATATATTGGATCTATTAAAGCTTTGACTACAGCTTTAATGGTATTTGCAACTGCTTTTGGTACAGCATTGTTTGGTTTTTTTATAGATGCTGGATTTTCAATTGAAAAAATCGCATTTATTGCAGCAATTGCTATAGCATGCTCTATAGCCTTACTTTTCACTATACGAAAAAAATTAAATCCAGTTTATCTCTAATACTGCTTGATTTTTTTATAATCGAGGTGTATCAAACCGTCCATGGCAAGAGTAACAGTTGAAGATTGTATAGATAAAGTTGATAGTCCTTACGAATTAGTATTAGTTGCAAAGGAGAGAGCAACTCAGCTTAATTCAGGATTAGAGCCAACATTAGATAGAGATAACGATAAAAACACTGTTATAGCATTAAGAGAAATAGCTCAAGAAACAATTAAAGTTCCTGATTTAACTGATGCAGCAGTTTTCAAGCTTAGAAAACACGTTGAGCAAGTAGACGATGTGTCAGAAGACGAAGATGATGTGGGTGATGATTTCGAAAATCTTTACAAAGGTGAAATTTCAAAGAGTGGAGTTCCAATACTTCCATCTAAAAGAGCTAGAAAAATTCCAGAAAAAATTCAGGTTTCAAAAGATGATTTGTCTGAGCTACAAAATACGGTAGAACAACCTGCTTCTGATACTGTTGAAGAGATCCAAGAAGAAGAAACTGATGTTTCATTAGACGAAATGAAAGATCAAGAAGATACTATATCTGACGAAACAGAAAACCAATAATAAATCAGCTAAATTCCTTTATTATTTTTTCCCTGTGCTCATCTAAATCAGGAATATCACCTCTTGTATTTTCATCTTTATATGTAGACATTTTGATTGGGTTTCCTGCAGATTTAAATTCACCAATAATTTTGTGGTATGATTTTACAATCATATTTCTTTCTTGAACTTGAGGGTTTTCTACTGCTTGTTTAATATTAAAAATTGGTCCACATGGAATTTTTAATTCCTCCATTTCTTTGACCCATTCATCTGTAGTTTTTAAATTTAATTTTTTTTCAAAAATTTCTTTTAATTGATCCATGTTTTCACATCGTAATGAATTTGAATTAAATCTTTCATTATTTGAAATTTCAGGAATTTTTAACACTTCACAAAGTTTTGCAAAAAGTTTATCGTTTCCTGCAGCAATGATTATGTAGCTGTCTTTTGTTTTAAAAGCCTCAAAGGGAGCAATAGATGGATGTCTTGAACCCATTGGTCCTGGAATTTCATTTTTGGAGAGATATCTTGCAATTGCATTTTCTAAAATTGCTATTTGGCAATCTAACATTGAGACATCTATAAAAGCACCTTTGCCAGTCTTTTGTCTATCGTATAAAGCTGCATTAATTCCAATTGCTGTAAATAGACCAGCAGTGATGTCTCCAATAGAAGTTCCAACTCTAGTAGGTTCAGAATTAGGATGACCGGTTACACTCATCAATCCACCCATACCTTGAACCACCATATCATATGCAGGAAGTTCTTTTAAGGGTCCTGTTTGGCCAAACCCTGATGCTGATGCATAAATTAATTTAGGATATTTTTTACTTACATCCTCCCAACCAAAACCCCACTTTTCTAAAGTGCCAGGTTTAAAATTTTCTACTAAAATATCTGCTTTAGACAATATTTTTTCAAATATTTTTTTGTCATTTTCATTCTTTAAATTTAAAGCAATGCTTTCCTTACCTCTATTAAGCGACATAAAGTATGCAGAATAATCTTTAACAAATGGTCCAAATTTTCTAGAATCATCACCAGTTTCTGGTGCTTCAATTTTTATAACTCTCGCACCTAAATCTGAGAGTATCATCGTACAATAAGGTCCTACTAAAACCCTTGTTAAATCAACAACTAGTAAATTTTTTAATGGTCCATCCATAATAAAATATATGACATTTCCTTATATTGACTCTTACTAATAAGTTCAATTTAATATGTTTATTAAATTAATTTAAAGAGGGGAAAATATGTTAAAAAAAATAAGTTTTTATTTCACAACATTATTTTTAACTTTCTCATTAATTGGATCAGCTTATGCTGTTACATTAAAAGCAAGTCATCAGTGGCCTGGTACTCCAAGAGCTGATGGTTCTTTTGATCCAAGACATGAAATGGTTCAAATAATTGCAGATGAAGTTAAAAAAGCAGGTGTTGATTTAGATATCAGAATTTATCCTGCAAAATCACTTTATAAACCAAAAGAGCAATGGAAACCAATGACTACTGGTCAGTTAGATATTTCTGCGTTTCCACTAGCATACGCATCTAAATTTCATCCTGAATTTGATGCAACTTTAATGCCAGGAACAGTTAAAAATCATGATCATGCCTTAAGATTTAATAAAGGCCCGATGATGACAGAGATCAAGAGAATCATTAATGATGCTGGTGTTGTTGTTCTATCTGATGCTTGGCTTGGTGGCGGTTTTGCATCTAAGTCAAAATGTATTAAAAATCCATCAGATGCTAAAGGACAAGTTATGAGAGCAGCTGGTAAAGCATTTAACCAAATGTTAGAGGCAGCAGGCGCTGGTATTCAAAGTATGCCTTCATCAGAAATTTACACTGGATTACAAACAGGAGTTTTAACTGGTGCAAATACTAGTTCAGGAAGTTTTGTAAGTTACAAAATTTATGAACAAGTAAGTTGTGCAACACCTCCAGGAAAATTTGGATTATGGTTTATGTATGAGCCAATTTTGATGTCAAAAATGAGTTTTGATAAATTAAATTCAAATCAACAAAATGCTCTAATGGAAGCGGGTAAAGTTGCTGAGAAATATATGACTGCGCAAGTCGAAAATTTAGATAAAAAATTTGAAGACGCATATAAAGCAGCAGGAGTAAAGCTAGTATATATGGATGCAAACGACCATGCGGCTTGGGTTGAGATTGCAAAACAATCTTCTCATAAAGCATTTGCTGAAAAAGTTCCAGGTGGTGATAAGCTGATGGAAATGGCTTTAGCAGTTAAATAAAAAAATATATAAAGAACCCCTATTTGAAAATTAAATAGGGGTTTTTTTTATGAAAGAAAAATATTTAAAATTTTGTAATTTATCATCAAAGGCTTGCGGTGCCTTTGCTGTTCTAGCCTTAATCTTATCAATTTTGGTAATTGTTGAGCTTGTTTTTGAAAGATATTTTTTTCAAAGAGCAATCACATGGCAAACAGAGCTAGTCACAATGCTTTTGGTTGCTTCAACTTTCATTGGAAGTGCTTATGTTTTAAGTGAAAAAGCTCATGTTAGCATGGAATGGATTTATGATTTTTTATCTAAAAAAAATATACTGAGACTTAAAATATTTACATCATTAATAAGTTTATTATTTTTTTTAATTTTATTCTATTTTGGATTTTTAATGGTTGAAGAAG
>CABYFX010000040.1 GCA_902518395.1 uncultured Pelagibacteraceae bacterium
ACTCATAGCCAATCTAGTTTCATGTGTCGCACTACCTACATGAGGAAGAACAAAACAATTTTCTAACTCTAGATATCTCTTATCAAGGTTAGGTTCATTATTGAAAACATCTAATCCAGCTCCATAGATTTTTTTATTTTGTAAAGCTTCAATTAGAGCATCATCATCTACTGTTGATCCTCTGGAAGTATTTATAAAGACCGAATGTTTTGGAAACTGCTTTAAAATTTCTGAATTAATTATATTTTTTGTCTCTGATGTAGCAGGAGTATGTAAACTTACATAATCGCAATTAGGTAGCATTGATTTTAAATCAGGATAATAAGTTGCATCTTTTTCAAGATCATTAGATAACTTATTTCTATTGTAATAAACTATTTTCATTTTAAACGCTCTAGCTCTGTCAGCAACTATTTGTCCAATCCTTCCCATTCCTATTATACCTAAAGTTTTTCCTGTAATTTCATTACCAACCATTAGTTTAGTAATGTCTGGTCTATGATCTTTCCAAGTATTTGACTTAACTAGATTATAAGCCTCCCCAACTCTTCTTGAAGATGCTAAAATTAAAAGAATTGTTATTTCTGCTACAGCATCGTTTAATACATTTGGTGTATTTGAAACTTTTATATTTTTTTCTTTAGCTGATTGTGTGTGAATATTATCATATCCAACACCAACATGACCAATAATTTTTAATTTTCCTTTTAAATTATCGAAAAAATTTTTGTCTAATTTATCAAAACTTGTTGAGATTAAACCATCGTATTCATTAGCAAGTTTTATTAATTCTTCATAGGTGTAGGGCTTGTCTTCTAAATTAAGAGTAACATCAAATTCTTTTTTTAATATTTCTTCAGCACCATCAGAAATTTTTCTAGATACTAAAATTTTTGGTTTCATCTAATGAGAGTTTCTTAAAACACCTTTTGTTTTCGTTATATCTAAATACTGATCTCTTGACATAATACATGCCCCATCCTCAAGTTGACCAACATTTGATCTAGAAATTTCTTGCCAAGGAGTTTGATTTGTAAGTTTTTTAATTTTTTTATTTTTTCTTCTTTTGATAAATTCAGACTTAGTAATTTGAAGGTCTACTCTTCTTTTATTTAGATCTATTGTCATTTTGTCTCCAGTTTTAACAATTGCTAAATCACCGCCAACAGCGGATTCTGGTGATACATGAAGTATAGATGGACTTTCTGAAGTACCACTTTGTCTTCCATCTCCAAGAGTTGGAAGTGCATTAATACCTTTTTTTAATAATCTGTCTGGTGGCTGCATATTAACTACTTCGGCTGAACCTGGATATCCAACAGGGCCACAGCCTCTTATTATTAAAATAGAATTTTCATCTATTTTAAGTTTTTTGCTATTAATCCTGTCATGATAATCCTCTGGACCTTCAAAAACTACTGCTTTTCCTTTAAAAACGTTTGGATGTTTAGGGTTTGATAAGTATCTATCTCTAAATTCTTTACTAATTACTGAAGTTTTCATGATTGCTGATGAAAAGAAATTTCCTTTCATAACTAAGAATCCTGCCTTGGAAGTTAAACTATCTTTAAATGTTTTAATTACATTCCTATCTATATTAATTTTTTTTCTTAAATTCTGGGCAACTGTTTTGCCAGTAACAGTAAGTAAGTTTTGGTGAATTTTTTTGTGTTTCATTAATTCTTTCATGATTGCTGGAATTCCGCCTGCTCTGTAAAAACCTTCCATTAAATGTTCTCCAGCAGGTTGACAGTTTGCTAATAAAGGTATTTTGTGTCCAAGCTTTTGCCAATTAGATAAATCAAATTTTACACCCATGTGTTTAGCAATCGCAATTAAATGAGTGGTACAATTACTAGAAGCTCCTATAGCACTTGCAACTATGACTGCATTTTCAAATGCTTTCTTTGTCATAATTTTAGAAGGTGTTAAATCTTCGTGAACCATTTTTACAATTCTGGATCCTGTCTCAAAAGAAATTTGTTCTCTTTCTCGATATGGAGCTGGTATTACTGCACACCCAGGTAAAGACATTCCTAATGCTTCTGCAACAGAATTCATTGAAGAAGCAGTTCCCATTGTATTACAATGACCTGGGCTTGGTGCAGATGCTGCTGCCATATCCATAAATTCTTCGTAATTAATTTCTCCTTTGGCATGCAATCTTCTTGCTTCCCAAATTATCGTTCCTGAACCAGCTTTCTTTCCTTTATAATTTCCATCAAGCATTGGACCGCCGGATAAAACAATTGCAGGAATATTAACTGTTGCAGCTGCCATTAAAGCTGCTGGAGTAGTCTTATCACATCCAGTAGTTAGTATAACACCATCAAGTGGGTACCCATAAAGTACCTCTACTAATGATAAGTATGATAAATTTCTATCCAACATAGCAGTTGGTTTCTTGCCAGTTTCTTGGATTGGATGGGTGGGGAATTCCATCGGAATACCGCCTGCTCTTCTAATTCCATCTTTAATTCTTTTGCTAAGTGATAAAAAATGTCTATTACATGGGGATAAATCACTCCCTGATTGCGCAATACCAATAATCGGATTTCCTGATTGAAGTTCTTCTCTTGTAAGACCATAATTTAGATATCTTTCTAAATACATGGCAGTCATCCCTGGGTCTTTAGGGTCATCAAACCATTGTTTGCTTCTTAAATTCTTCTTTTTCATTAATTTTTAAATTATATTATATTGGTTTATAAAACTTATATTGAAAAATGAATAGTCTAATTGTTCTCAATAAGAATGATAATGTTGGCGTAAGTCAATTTATTATACCGGAAAAAACTAAAATTAGTGGTCAAGAGATAAGTACAATTGATCCAATACCTTTTGGACATAAAGTTTGTTTAAAACCTATAAACAAAGGTGATCCAATAATTAAGTATGATCAGATAATTGGATTTGCATCAAAAAATATCACTGCTGGTGAACATGTTCATTCTCATAACTTAGAATTTAAAGATTTTGAGAGAACTTTTAGAGTTCAAAATAAAAAAACTATTATTGATGAAAAAGTTGATACTTTTTTCAACGGGATCTTAAGAGATAATGGTCAAGTTGCTACTAGAAATTATATAGGGATCGTTAGTACAGTTAATTGTTCAGCAACTGTTACTAAGATGATTGTTGAAAAAATAAAATATTCAAACATTTTAAATGATTATCCAAATATTGATGGGATAGTTCCAATTACTCACTCCACTGGGTGCGGAATGAATACTGTAAGTGAAGGAATGCAAATGTTTCAAAGAACAATAGATGGATTTAAAAATCATCCAAATTTTTCTCATGTATTTGTTATTGGTTTAGGTTGTGAGTGTGCACAAGTGAGTTTGTTTGATGAGTCTTTAAAAAAACATAATAGAATTCATTTTCTAACAATCCAAGACGAAGGTGGAACAAAAAAAATTGTAGAGAAAGTTCTATCGCAAATAAAAAATTTGTTAACTGAGGCTAACAAAATTAAGAGAACACCTCAGTCTGTTGGTCACTTAACTTTAGCTCTTCAATGCGGAGGTTCAGATGGATATTCTGGCATTACAGCTAATCCAGCTTTAGGTGTTGCAGCTGATTTGTTAGTTAAAAAAGGTGGAAGTTCAATATTATCTGAAACTCCTGAAATTTATGGGGCAGAGCATCTTTTAATTAATAGAGCTAACAGCCAAGAAACCGCTGATAAATTAATGGAAAGATTAAAATGGTGGAAAAATTACACTTCAATAAATAATAGTACCATGGACAACAACCCTGCTCCAGGAAATAAACGAGGCGGCTTAACTACGATATTAGAAAAATCACTTGGTGCAGTTGCTAAAGGTGGCAAATCAATATTAGAAGATGTGCTTGAATACGCAGAGCCATTAAAAAATAAAGGCTTTAATTTCATGGATTCCCCAGGGTATGACCCTGTGTCTGTAACAGGGCAAGTTGCTTCAGGTGCAAATGTAATATGTTTCACAACAGGAAGAGGATCATGTTTTGGCTGTAAACCTGTTCCGAGTTTAAAATTATCAACAAATACTGCGATGTATGAAAAAATGGAAGAAGATATGGATATAAATTGTGGGACTATTGCAGAAGGTAAAGAAGACATTGATAAAGTTGGAAATAGAATATTTGAGCTAGTTGTAAATACAGCTTCAGGAAATAAATCAAAAAGTGAAATTAATGGCTACGGTGACGAGGAATTTAATCCTTGGCAAGTAGGCGTAGTAATGTAGTTTTTTGAAAAATTTTTCATAAATTATCATGTCAGAAAATAAAAAAGCTTCTTTAATTAAGGTTATTTTTCTGTCCGCTTCAGGGTTTTTTTTATTTGTATGTATGGATTCAACTGCAAAATATTTAGGAAATGTTATGCCAGTTACGCAAGCCGTGTGGGGAAGATTTTTTTTTCACTTTGTTGCACTTTGTGTTTATTTCGTAATCTTCAAACCAAAGCTAAATTTAACTAGAAATTTTAAAATTCAAATTATTAGATCACTATTAATGGTTACAGCAACATTTTTTATGTTCAACTCATTGCAAAGATTTGATTTAGTTGACATTTATGTAGTTTTTTTTAGCGCTCCATTAATTGTTTCGCTTTTATCAGCATATTTTTTAAAAGACATATTATCTCCTAAAGGTACAATATTGATGTTGCTAAGTTTTGGATCAATTATTTATGCCCTAGGACCTAGTATGAAAGTATTATCACCAGAACTCATCTTTCCTATTGTGCCACCATTATGTTGGGCACTTTATCAATTTTTTACAAAACTTATTTCAGGAAACAATGAGCCTTTCTCTGCAGTTTTCTATACCGCTGTTACTGGGGCTTTGATATTTACAATTTATATTTCATTTAATTGGGTAACGATTGAAAATAATATTTATTGGATTGGTTTAGTTGCTATGGGAATTTTTGGTTTCATAAGTCATTTTATAATTATTTATGCAATTCAATTGTCAAATTTATCATTTGTAACTAATTTTCAATATTCTCAATTATTATGGTCAACAATAATTAACTTTTTAATTTTTGGTGTTCCGGCAGATATAAGTAAAATAATAGGTCTTATAGGAATTATAATTTTTGGAGTTTTGTTTATTAGAGTTGAGGGCACAAAGAAGGTAAAAAAAATTAACTAATTCTTATTTTTTTACCTGATTTAGAACTTTTGTTTATTGCGTCAAAAATTATTAAAGAATTTAGACCATCTTTACCAGTCACTTTTGGTTTTTCTTTTTTCATAACAACTTTTGAAAAATGATCAATCTGATTAATTAGAGTTTTATTACTTTTTTGAACTTTAATTTTATTATTATAAATATTGTTCCACCAACTTCTTTCTTTTTTGTAGTACCATAACTTTATATTCGGGAATTGAAGAGAACCTTTGGTTCCTCCAATAAAATAAGAAGATTGGTCAGTTATTGGATAGGCAGAATTTTCACCTGCTGTTAATTCATAGCTCCATGGTGAGACTATGGTATCAGATACGTTTAGAGTACATAAGGTTCCAGATTTAAAAAATAAATTTACTGAAGCAGTATCCTCAACCTTATGTTTTCTAATACTATTTGATTTAAATGCCTGAACATAATTAACAGGACCAAGTAAATAACAAATCATATCGATATCATGAACTAAGTTAATACCTAATGGACCGCCACCCTTGGTTACTCTCCATTTTTCATTAAAATATTTTGTATGTTTATATAACCAACATAAAATATTTGCAGATACTATTTTTCCAAGTTTTTTATTTTCTATTATTTTTTTT
>CABYFX010000041.1 GCA_902518395.1 uncultured Pelagibacteraceae bacterium
ATGGTTCTATGATGGAACTTTAAATGCCTCAGCAAATTGCATCGATAGACATCTTAAAAAGAATGCTCACAAAACAGCAATTATATGGGTAGGGGATGATCCTAAAGTTCAAAAAAAAATTACATATAAAGAACTTCATAAAGAGGTTTCGAAAGCAGCAAATGGATTGAAAAATTTGGGAGTTCAAAAGGGTGATAGAGTAACAATTTATCTTACCATGATACCAGAACTTGCCTATACGATGCTTGCGTGTGCTAGAATTGGTGCAGTACATTCCATAATATTTGGAGGTTTTTCACCAGATAGTATATCAGGCAGAATTAATGATTGCGAATCTGATTATGTAATCACTGCAGATGAAGGGGTAAGAGGTGGCAAAACAATCCCTTTAAAATCTATTACAGATGAAGCATTACAAAACTGTCCAAACGTAAAGAAATGTATCGTAGTAAAGAGAACAGGTACCAAAAAAATTGATTGGTACAATGATCGTGATGTTTGGTATCACAAAATGATTAGTAAAGTTTCAGCAAAATGTGAGCCTGAGGAAATGAATGCTGAAGATCCATTATTCATTCTTTACACATCTGGTTCAACTGGGAAACCAAAAGGTGTGCTACATACAACTGGTGGATATATGGTTTATGCATCAATGACTCACCAATATATTTTTAATTATAAACCTAAAGATATTTACTGGTGCACGGCTGATATAGGCTGGGTTACAGGACATAGTTATATTATTTATGGTCCACTTGCTAACGGTGCAACTACAATCATGTTTGAAGGAATACCTACTTATCCTGATACATCTAGGTGGTGGCAAATAGTTGATAAATATAAAGTAAATATTTTTTATACAGCTCCAACAGCAATTAGAGCTTTGATGAGAGAAGGTGATAAACCTGTAAAGAAAACATCCAGAAAAACTTTAAAACTTTTAGGCACTGTGGGTGAACCAATTAATCCTGAAGCATGGGAGTGGTACTATAAAACTGTTGGTGATAGCAGATGCCCAATCGTTGATACATGGTGGCAAACAGAAACAGGTGGAATTTTGATCAGTCCTCAAACTGGAGCTATAAACTTAAAACCTGGTTCTGCAACCAAACCATTTTATGGAATTAAACCAGAGATTCTAGATAAAGATGGCAAGGTTTTAAAAGGAGAAGCACAAGGCAGACTTTGTATTTCACAATCATGGCCAGGACAAATGAGAAGTGTGTATGGTGACCATCAAAGATTTATAGATACTTATTTTTCACAGTTTGATGGAAAATATTTTACAGGTGATGGCTGCAGAAGAGATAAAGATGGCTATTATTGGATTACAGGAAGAGTAGATGATGTAATTATTGTTTCAGGGCATAATTTAGGTACCGCAGAAATAGAAAGTGCGTTTGTAGCTCATCCAAAAGTGGCTGAAGCAGCAGTGGTTGGTTACCCACATGATATAAAAGGAAACGGGCTTTATTGTTATGTAACTTTAAATGCTGGAGAAAAAAGTACTCTTGATTTAGAGAGAGATTTAAAACTTTGGGTAAGGAAACAAATTGGTCCAATAGCAACTCCTGACCTAATTCAATTTGCTCCAGGACTTCCAAAAACAAGATCTGGAAAAATAATGAGAAGAATTCTTCGAAAAATTGCTGCTAATGAACATGGTCAATTGGGGGACACAACCACTTTAGCTGATCCTTCGGTTGTTGAAAGCTTGATAGATAATAGAAAAAATATTTAAATCTTTATTAGTTTAGAAAACTCTTCTTTAATATTATCCCATTTTAAAATCATAGAATTAAGCACTATCTTTCTATCTATAGATTTTAGTTCAGTAGCTACTGGAGCCCAATTATACAATGCAAGAGCACTTTCATTAAATGGCCAAGACTTATAATAGTCATCCCATTTAATTTGATCTAATCTTTTCTGAAAACTAGCTCTCGCTTCATCAACAATTTCCTTAGGCATGCCATTCTCTAATTCTTTATCCAAAATATTATTATAAATTTCAGAGGCTCTATTCGTTTCTTGATAGTTAAAAAAAACATTTAGATATGAAATAGTGTAAAAGGATAAATCCTGAAGCGAAATTGCATATATATTCCATTTAGCAGTGTTAATTGATTTTAAAAACGTTTCATCATCAAAATGGAGAACCCATTTAGTACCCATTCTTGTTTTCAAATAATTATATAAAGTAACTTGTGATACCCATGCTGATTTTTGCTGAATAAATTCCCCAAGATCTTCTATGTTTTTTATTTTTTTTTTTGGCAAAATTCCTTTGAACATTGCAACTAGGTAAACTTTGAAATCTTGAAGTTTAATATCTTTTAAGTTGAATCTGTATTTAAGGGCCATTTATGTACCTAATATGTCGATATATAATGTAAAAATGACACAATATCGAGTGTTTTTAAGGGTTTAAATAAGTTTGATTATCGGTATGGTTCTTTCTTTAACCTATAGGAGAGAGAAAAAATGTCAAAACAAGAACAACACTGGGAAAAAACCAGAAATTTGCTCTTTATCACATTAGCAATTTGGTTTGTTTTCTCAATTGGCATCTTTCTTTTCGGAGCCGAAATGCAAGAATCTAGCATTAGACCATTTGGATATCCTTTAACGTATTGGTTTACATGTCAGGGATCACTTGCAATCTTCGTCATTCTAATTTTCTGGTTTGCAGGTCGACAAGAGAAAATAGATGATGAGTTCGGATTTACTGAAAGAGAGGGCGAACAATGATAAAAGGTAAATTTATAGATAATCTACCTAAAGTCTATGGAATATATACTGGAGGTTTTCTAGTATTTATCATCATAATGGCCATAGCTGAACAAGCTGGTATGTCAGCAAAAATGATTGGTATCTTTTTTGTTGCTTTTACAGTTTTGATTTATGCTTTAATTGGTTGGTTATCAAGAACACTTCAAACAGACGCTTATTACGTAGCTGGAAGGCAAGTACCTACCGTATTTAATGGAATGGCAACTGCAGCAGACTGGATGTCTGGTGCATCTTTTGTAGCCATGGCAGGTGGTATTTATTTTAAAGGCTATGGATATATGGCACTGCTTGTTGGATGGACTGGTGGATATGTGCTAGTTGCATCTTTGTTAGCACCATATCTTAGAAAATTTGGATGTTATACTGTACCAGATTTTATAGGAACTCGTTACGGTGGTAACTTAGCAAGATTTAGTGCTGTTATAGTCTTAACTGTTGCATCATTCACTTACGTGACTGCTCAAATTAACGCTACAGGTACAATTGCATCTGTTGCTTTAGATATTCCATTTGAAATTGCAGTTTATGTTGGACTAGCGAGTATTTTGATGTGCTCAATGCTTGGAGGAATGAGAGCGGTAACTTGGACACAGGTAGCTCAATATATTGTATTAATTATTGCTTATTTACTTCCGGTATTCTGGATAAGTAACAATATTGGTGCAGGTTTCTTCCCACACTTCATGTTAGCTGACGAAGTAGCAAGAATTGCAGAACTTGAAGGTCAATTTGGATTTGTAAAAAACTCAGCTGCAGATTTAGCTACAGTTCCAAAAGGATTGGCGGGAATTACTAAGCCGCACTCTTCAGTTAATGCAACACCTTGGGCGTTTATTTCATTAGCAGTATGTATGATGGCTGGAACAGCTTCACTACCTCACGTTATGATGAGATACTTTACAACTCCAAGTGTAAGAACAGCTAGAAGATCAGTAGGTTGGTCGTTATTCTTTATATTCCTACTTTATTCTTCAGCTCCAATGTTAGCTACTCTATCAAAAATTTCTTTGATGGATCCTAATCTAGCTACTGGAATTATCGGTAAATCAATAACTGAAGTTCAAGCTCTTGACTGGTATCAAAACTGGAACCAAGCGAAGTTGATGTTTGTAAGTGACTTTAACGGCAATGGAACTCTAGAACTTAATGAGTTCTTCATGAAAGGTAGTGCTGTTGTATTAGCAACACCTGAAATTGCTGGATTACCATATGTAATATCTGGACTAGTTGCTGCTGGAGGTATGGCTGCTGCCATGTCAACTGCGGATGGATTAGTTTTAGCTATTTCAAATGCATTATCACATGATGTTTACTACAAAATCATTAATCCAAAAGCTGAAACTGCAAAAAGATTAATTGTTGCAAGGGTATTACTTGTATTGATTGGTTTTGCAGGAGCTACAATTGCTGCACTAGAGATACAAGGTATTTTAGGTTCGGTAATTTGGGCTTTTGACTTTGCGATGTCTGGACTATTCTTCCCACTTGTACTTGGTGTATGGTGGAAAAGAGCTAATGCACCAGGAGCTGTTGCAGGAATGCTATTAGGACTGATCTCAGGAACTGCGTATCTAGTTTGGGTACGAAGTGGTGGATCTGGGTTCTTAGGCATAACTCAGCTAACTTTTGGAATAGTTGGAGCATCAGTGAGTTTAGTTTCGATGATTGTTGTCAGTTTAATAACTGCAGCACCGGACGCAGCTACTCAGAAAATGGTTGATGATGTACGTATACCAAGCGGTAAGACCATACTTGGAAAACAACATTAATTAAAATATATTATTTTAGGGGCGAAAATTTCGCCCCTAGATAACATCAAAAATGTCAGCAAACTTTCATCCCTTAGTTTATTTAATTGATTATATTCTTGGAGTTATAATGTGGACTTTAATTGGACGAGTTGCGATGAATATTTTTCAGAAGGAAGATTCACAATTTTTCTTTATGAAAGTATTTGTGAAACTAACAAACCCACTTATAAAAATATTTAAGCCAATTACTCCAAGCTTCATTATAGGACCTTTGGTACCACTTTATGTAGCTTGGTTCTTTTACATGGGTCGTTTCTATTTAATGCCTTATTTGCTAGGTTATTCAGTTATGGGTATGCTTTCATTCCCTCTTGAGAGCGAAATTGCGCGAGAAATATACAGAATATTCAGTAAAAACTAATTCAAATAAAACAAAAAATTGATACTAATATTTTTAGTATCAAATGAAAAAAATTCAAATTTCTCCTTCTATATTATCTGCTGACTTCAGCAAGCTTGGTAGTGAAATTAAGAAGCTTGAACAAGGTGGAGCTGATTTAATTCACGTTGACGTAATGGATGGTCACTTTGTTCCAAATTTAACAATAGGACCTCCAGTAATTAAAAACCTTAGAAAATATACTAAGCTTCCATTTGATGTACACTTAATGATTTCTCCAGTACATGAATATATAGAAAATTATGCTGATGCTGGTGCTGATATAATAACTATTCATCCTGAAGCTACTGAAAACTTAAGAGAGTCTATAAATTTAATTAAAAAATTTGGCAAAAAAGTTGGTGTATCTCTAAATCCAAAAACTAAAATAATAACTTTAATTGATGAAATCGAAAATATTGATTTAGTTTTAGTTATGAGTGTTAATCCTGGTTTTGGTGGGCAAAAATTTATGCCTGAAGTATTAGATAAAATAAAAGAATTAAGAGAAATAAAGGATAAAAATCAATTTAACTTTGATATTGAAGTTGATGGAGGAATTAATTTTAGTAATTCAAAAATGGTTTTA
>CABYFX010000042.1 GCA_902518395.1 uncultured Pelagibacteraceae bacterium
TATTTTAACTGGCTTGTGACTAGATAAAATTTTTACATTGTTATTTATACAATCTATTGCAAAAAAATTATAAATATTTTCTCCTGAGGAAATAAAAATCTTTGTTTTAGACAATATAATTTCAAGTTTTTTTTTATTTAGATATCCTAAGTTTCTTACTCCATTTTCATCTAATCTATCACCAACTACAATTAATTTAAATTTGTATTCAATAAGTTTTTTGATAAAATTAATTGGATAGAGTTGTTGTTTATTACTATGCTTTCTATAATAGATTATAAAATCGATTGACTTTTTTTTTTTTTTTTTTTTTTTTTTTTTTATACCTTCCAAAAAAAAATTGAAATCAGAGTTAGTTTTCAATTCGTTATTTAAGTAACCGATCAGTAGATTCGTTGCAAAAATTGTTTTAAATTTTCTAATTTTTATAAAAAATATGCTTAACTTAAATAATAATTGTAAAAAGAATTTCCTTAAAAAATAATTGACACTAAACTCTTTTTTATAATTTGATCCACCTGTTATTGGCCCTATTAACGAAGATGGTGGAAGTAGTGCAAAAATAAGAGTATTCCATAGTGGAAGATAATTCAAATAACAAATCTTTTTATTTAATAAGTATAGCTTCCAGCAATAAAATATGCCTAAAACAGGAGTTATGTACTTATTTTTAAAAAATGAATTTGTTAGAAAAATTTCACTTTTCGGTTTAATGATTTTTACATTATACAAATGTTCAAATTTTTTTTTTAGGAATAAATTTCCCAAGTTGCCTTCACCAGTATATTTAGACAAGTCACACGCCCAGATATATAAATTTTGTTTATTCAATGGAGTAAATATTAATCTTTTTTAATTTTTTCTTTAAATATTTTCCATTTAGAAAGAAAATCATAGATTCAAACATTCTTGAAATTCTTCTTAAAGGATCAGTTCTCAGTCTCCATAAAAATTCGAAATTTTCAATTACTTTTGGAACACTTTTTTCTTCCCCAGATGCGATAGATATTGAAGCACCTATGCATATAATTTTAAAATATTTATTTTTTTTTGCTATTTCAAAAGCAACCTGTTCTTGTTTAGGAGTAGGTATTGTCAAAAAAACCAATGAATTTTCATTAAGTCCTTCTGTTATATATTTCCTTATTTTATCAATATTTCCATAAGGTAATTGTATGTGGATTATTGGTAAATTAAATTTTTGTTTTAAGAATTTTCTATTTTTATCTGTAAGGTTTCCATAAATATAAATCTTTTGGATATTTTTGGGTAATTCCATGTATTTGATTATATCTCTACCTGGTACTTTACTAATATTATCAAAAACTGTTTTAGCAAATAAACCATCTGGCCAGTGATATAGATCTTGATGTTGTTTTATATCTCCTTTAAAATAATAACCTAAAAAAGCAAGATTTAATCCAGAGAGAATAAAATTTTTGTTAAAAGGTATGGATTTTGCACTCCTTACAATTTTAAAAGCATCCTCAAGATATTCCTTACCAAACTTCAACTCAAAAAGTTTAAAATTTAAGTTTAATTTTTTTTTAGAAATAAATATGTATTGAAAAAGTTTGGGAGGTAGTCTCAATAATACTAAAAATAAATTTGTTGGAATACTATTTAACTTAAATGATTTAAGTATTTCTTTTGATGATATAATATAACTTTTTAAATTTCTACCTGATATACCACCCATTCTCATCCTAACTATTGTTTTGTTTAATTTATAAAAACTCAATTTTTCTTTAAAAATAAATCTTAGAAATATTTCAAAATCAGAAGCGATTTTGAAATCTGAACGATATAGTCCATACTTTTCATACGTACTTTTCCTAATAAATGAAGAGGGATGTGGAGGCATGAGCCCTATTTTCATTTGCCATTTATAAAAATTTTTTGAACTATAATATCTATAGATTTCAAAATAACTTGAGTTTTTAAAGTAAACTACGTCTCCAAGATAAATATGATAATTAGGATTTTGTTTAATTTTGTCAACAATTTCTGAAATAGTACTCTTATTCTGGTAAATATCATCAGAATTTAAAATTGTTATAATATCACCAGAAGAGGCTTCAATTCCTTTGTTCATTGAGTCGTAAATCCCACTATTTGTTGCAGTAATTATTTTTTTTTGTTTATGATTGTAATTTTCAATTATTTTTAGAGTTTTATCTTTTGAGCCTCCATCAACAATTATATGCTCGATATTTTGATAACTTTGAGATAATACTGAATTCAATGTTGAAATTATAGTATTTTCTGAGTTAAGACAAACTGTTATGATAGATATTTTCATTTTCTTATTTTTAAAAATCTATAGTACTATTATACAAAAAATCTATTAACTTAATCATGAAAAAAAAAATAGCATTTATCACTGGAATTACTGGTCAAGATGGCTCTTATTTAGCTGAATTATTATTAGATAAAAATTATATTGTACATGGAATGAAAAGAAAATCATCATCATTTAACACACAGAGAATAGACCATATTTATGAAAATAAAAAATATAAGAACAGATTTTTCTTACACTACGGAGATATGTCAGACTCTTTGAGAGTCTTAAATTTGATTAATTCTATTAAACCACATGAAATTTATAATCTTGCAGCCCAAAGCCATGTTGCTACAAGTTTTGAAATACCAGAATACACATCTGATGTTAATGCTTTAGGTGCTTTAAGAATATTAGAGGCAATACGTAGGTTAAAACTAATTAAAAAAACTCGTTTTTATCAAGCATCCTCTTCTGAATTGTTTGGAGAAATTCAACATAAATCTCAATCAGAGAAAACACCTTTCTATCCTTTAAGCCCATATGCTGTGTCAAAATTATATGCTTATTGGATAACAAAAAATTATAGGGAATCATTTAATATTTTTGCATGTAATGGGATATTATTTAATCACGAGTCTCCACGTAGAGGAGAAACCTTCGTAACGAGGAAAATTACACTAGCGATCAATAAAATAGCATTAGGATTAGAAAAATGTTTATATTTAGGTAATCTTTATTCGCTTAGAGATTGGGGTCATGCAAGAGATTATGCATTAATGCAATGGAAAATTCTTCAACAAAATAAAGCTGAGGATTTTGTTGTTGCGACTGGCAAACAATATAGCGTTAAGTATTTTGTTGAAAGATGTTGTAAATTTTTAGGCATAAAAATCAAATGGATTGGTAAAGGAATAAAGGAAAGGGCTGTTGTAGTAGAAATAGATAATACGAAAAAAGTAAAAGTTAGAAAAAATTCTACTATTGTAAGAGTTAGTGAACAGTACTTTAGACCTCTTGATGTCAGGAACCTAATTGGCAATTCCAAAAAAGCGCAAAGAAAATTAGGCTGGAAACCAAATAAAAATCTTGGGAATTTAATAAAAGAAATGATGATATCTGATAGAAAAGAAATATTAAATTCTATTAAAAAGTATTAGTGAAAAAAAGAAAATTATATATTGCAGGTCAAGAGGGAATGGTTGGAAGTGCAATTTTGAGAACACTTAAAAAAAAATATAAAATCATAAATTGTTCAAGAAAAGAATTAAACTTGGTTGATCAAATTAATGTTGAGAAATGGTTTAGAAAACACAAGCCAGAAATTGTAATAAATGCAGCTGGGAGAGTTGGTGGAATATTAGATAACTCAACTTATATTGATGAATATATATACATTAATACAATGATTGGATTTAATTTGATAGCAGCTTCTCATAAATACAATGTTAAAAAATTTATAAATCTTGGTTCAGCATGTATTTATCCAAGAAATATTAGACAGCCAATTAAGGAGGAATATCTATTATCATCAAAATTAGAAAAGACAAATGAGGGATATGCGTTAGCAAAAATTTCATCATTAAAATTCTGCGAATATATTAATTTTAAATATAAAAAAGATTTTATAACTCTTCAGCCTACTAATCTATATGGAGAAGGAGATAATTTTAATTTGAGGTCAAGTCACGTAATACCTGCTTTGATAAAAAAATTCCATATCTCAAAAATAAATTCAAAACCATCAGTTGAAGTATGGGGTTCAGGAAATGTAAAGAGAGAATTTTTAAATGTGAATGATTTGGCTTTGGCTATAAAATTTATTATAAACAAAAGAATAAAAAAATCTTTTGTAAATGTTGGTAGTAATGATTATTTAAAAATTAAAGATTTAGTTAAAATAATTAAATCAATAACAGGATTTAAAGGTAAAGTATTTTATAATAAAAGTTATCCAGATGGTGTTAAAAAAAGAAAACTTGATACCACTGTATTAGACAACTTAGGCTGGAAGGCAAAAATTAAAATTGAGCAAGGATTGAGAGAATATTATAATTATTTTCTAGACTCAAACCTATAACTATTAAAAGAAAAATGGAACAGCCTTTTTTTTCGATTATTACACCTGTTTCAAATGGAGAAAAATATTTAGAAAAAACAATCACAAGTATCTTAAATCAATCAACAAATGATTATGAATACATAATTGTAGATAATGAGTCTGATGATAACTCAAAAAAAATTATTGAGAAATATTTATCTGGGATAACTAAATATATTTCAGAAAAAGATAATGGCATGTATGATGCTTTAAACAAAGGATTTTCAAATAGCACTGGAAAATATTTTTTTTGGCTTAATTCTGATGATTATTTAAAAAATGATTATGTTTTAGAAAATATTAAAAAATTTCTACTGAGTAATCAAAATATTAATTGGATTAATTGTAAAACAAGTTTCAAATATGAGAGACTTAATTTTTCAGTATCATTTTTTCCATACGTTTACCCAAGAAAAATAATCAAACATGGTTTTGCACATAATTGTGGGTGGGGATTTATTCAGCAAGAAAGTACAATGTTTAGTAAAGATTTATTTATAAAAAATGGGGGTTTTAACAAAAAATATAAAATGGCTGGTGATTTTTATTTATGGAAAAAATTTTCGGAGAGTTCAAAACTATATCCATTAAATTTACCATTAGGAGTTCAAAGAAAGTGGGATGGGCAAATGCAGAAAAATTTGAATTTTTATTATAAAGAATTAAATAAAAAAAAATGTTTAGTTCCTATAATAAAATATATAAGATTATTACTATCGTTATCATATTTCATAATTTCAAAAGTAAAAAAAATTTGATGAAAATACTTTTGGTAGAACCTGAAACAAAAGGTCACTTTATTTCTTTATATGTTTATACAGTTCTTAAATCTTTAAAAGGTAAAGCCAATATTTATTTATTAACATCAAAAAAAATTTTGAAATTAGAAATTTTTAAAATATTGAAAAGTGAAAATAAAAATTTAAAATTTCTATTTTGTGAAGATTTACTTTATACAAAAAATAAGTTTTTTCTAAATTTGTTACTAAATCAATTTAAAAACTATAAAAATTTATCATTATCGATTAAAAAATATAATAAAATAAATAAATTTGACAAAATTGTTTTTACGAACCTTGATCACATAGACAAGGCTGCATGTTTTTTTAGTGATCCATTTGACTCTTTAAAATTTTCTGGAATTCTAGTTA
>CABYFX010000043.1 GCA_902518395.1 uncultured Pelagibacteraceae bacterium
TTTCACGCCCATAGATTTTTGGATTATATATTTTGCTACTAAGTCTGAATTAAAGAACTTATGATATTTGGTATTTCCTTTTTGTGCTATTCTTTTTCTTAATTTGTCATCTTTTTTAAATTTATATATTTTTTCTGTAAGGTCCTCTAAACTTTCATAGAAGATCATTTCGTCATTATTAAAAAAATCACTGTAACAGGTTTTTTTATCTATAAATGTTAATAAACCATTACCCATCAATTGGGCTAGCCTATCACTACTATAGTATTTAATTGGTTTGCCTCTACTTAGGTTAAGGCCCATTTTTGAATTAGATAGTTCTTTTAAAAAATTTTGGCCCCAAATTGGTTGTTTGCCAAACATACCATATGTATCAAATCTTATGTCTTTACATTTTTTTCTTAAATTTTTTATAAAAGTTTCCCTTTCATCTTTTTTACCTGATCTTAATACACCTCTATGAACTCCGTGACTTATCGCATAGAAAATATCATTTTTAGGACTGTGATTAAAATTTTTTAAATTATCTAAAGATTTATCGCATGGGTTTGGCATAAAAAAAGAATTTTTGATTTTAAAATCTAATGATTCTGGATCAGTTGTAGCAAATGTTGCATCCATAGAATCAATCTTATCAAGTATTCTTGCTTTATTCTTTTGATAGTCAGGACCTTTCCTCGAGATGGGGTCCAAAAACCATTGAGTTATAGTAAGATCACTTTGTTTTGATTTAGCTTCCAAAAGAGTTTCTTTATTAATTTTGTCTGCATGTCCAAGAATTAACAAATCTGGTTTAAAGTTGTCAATCGTTTCAGAAATGAGGTTATTTAAATATTTGCCTCCAGTAGGATCTTTAAAAGATTTAGAGTAATTTATTATATCTCTATCAGATAAACTAATTACATTATGACCAAGTCTTATAAGTCCATTATTTAATCGTATACCAGTATTATATTGTAACCTTCCAAAATATCTTTGGTTAAAATTCGTGACATGTATTATTTTTAGTTTTGAATTGTTGTTAAAATTAAATTTATTTACTCTCATATGTTCAAGAATATTCGTTCTTATTTTATCAATTATTTTAGAGACATATTCGTGTGAGAGAAAAAAAGATTTATAGTTTAAAATTTGAAACTTTTTTCTGAGTTTTGTGTTTTTTATTAATTTTTTAATTTGATTGTAAAGAATGTTTGCATCTAGTTTTTTTATGATTATTGGATGCTTTGTGGTTTCAGATAAACCTCCTTTATTAGTTATGATTGTTGCGCAGGCTAGACTGCTTGCTTCCAAACTTGACCTACCAAAAGGTTCTTCCCATCTAGAACAAGCAACAAAAATACTTGTTTTTTTTAATAAATTTAAAACAAATGAATTTTCCTTAAAATTATAAATTTTTAAGTTTTTATGCAAAAAAACAAGTTTTTCTCTTGGCTCATCCCCTACAACAATAGATTTCCAATCAGGAAACTCATTAAGAATTTTGATAATAGCTTGACCAAAAATATCGTAACCTTTTGCAGAATTTAATTTACCAACAAATGAAATAATATTTTCCTTTTTTTTAATATTTATTTTTATTTTTTTTGTTGATTGAAAACATACTCCAAACTTTGATTTGTAATTTACTGGGTTTATTTCTCTAAAAAATTGATTTTGTGTCCAAACGCTATTAAAAAAAATAAATTCACACTCTTCTAATAATTTTATTCTATCTAGTTTTGATCTAGATCCAGAAATAGTTAAAGGGTTGTTATGAAAATAAAGGATTATTTTTGATTTAAGATTATTTTTTATAATATTAACATAGGAAGGTCTATTATGAATCTCAACTATATCTGGGTTATACTCTTTGTTAAGTTCAACAAATTTCTCTAAATACTTTTTGTTGTTACTAAATAAAATATTTGAATTAACTTTAATATTTATAAAATTATTAGATAAATACACCTTTTTGTTGGTATTTCCATATACAACTGTAGAATTTTTAAATTTAGAATATTTTAATAAATTTGATACGTGTATTGAAACAGCTCCAGCATATCTGGGTGAGTAATCTTCTTTATAAGGAAGGAGAATTGCAATATTCATTTATTTATTAAAAAATTTTCTTTCAAATCTTTTCTTAGTTTATAATTTTTTTTTAATCTATACTCTTCTTTCATAGCCTTACTTTTGCTGATATATTTTTTTTTATATATCAAAAACCATCTTCTTCCTCTCGTAAATTTAGCGCCTTTTGAACTATTATGAAGCGCAAGTCGTTTTTTTATATTTTTTGTATAGCCTACGTAAGATATACAGCTATTTAGCTTTTTTGATAATAACAAATATACATAATAACTCATTATGCTTTATATTTATTTAAAAAAATAAAAAAAACAATTTCTATGTTTATAAGAAAATTAAAGAAACAAAGTAAATTTAAAAGATTCCTTTTAAAACTTCTTAATATTTATGCCTTTGAAAAAGAAACCTTTAAATTAGTTAACCCCTACTACAAAAATGGTGATTCAAATTACTACAAGTTAAATGACAAGTCATTTATTCTTTCAAGTGGCTATTTAGATTTAAAAAGAAAAATTAAAAAAATAGATATTTACTTTAGATATGCACCAAGCAACAAGCTCTGGAATTCATCAAATAGTTGGAAAAGAATAGTTCAAAATATAAATAAAGAAGATTTAATTTTAACAACATTAAATAGTTTAAAAAATAGTATATTATTTTTCCTTGAAAATAATAAAATTGATATAACAATAAATTTAATTTCGGATTCATCGAATCAAAAATTTGATACATTAATAAAGCAATTACTTAATAATAAAAATTTTAATATAAGTTTTTTTGAAACCAAAAAAATAGGAAATAGAGGTTCGTATTTAGAGTGTTGTGATCAAGCAAAAAATGCAGAGGATATTATTTTTTTTATTGAAGATGACTATTTGTTTGAAAAAAAATGTATCGATGAAATGGTCTTTACATATTCAAGAATAGCCACAATGCTAGAAAAAGATATATTTCTATGTCCAAGTGATTATCCTTTCTACTATGATGCTAATTACCACACCTCTCTCTTTATAGGTAAAAATTTAAGATGGCGGACAGTTCTTGAAACATTATTAACAATGATGTTTTCGAAAGAAATTCTAGATAAATATGAAAAGGAAATTAGATTAATAGGTGAACAAGAAAATCATCCCTTTGAGAAACCTTTACATTCCGTTTATTTAAACCAGCCATGTTTATCACCAGTAGGAACATTAGCTCATCATATTTCAAAAAGTGTTCCATCAATAAATGAGGACTGGTTAAAAACTTGGAATGTTAATTTTACTAAATCTAAAAATTAATTTTTTATCCAGCAATAACTGCCAATAGTAATAATGCTACAATATTCGTTATCTTAATCATTGGATTAACTGCGGGTCCTGCTGTATCTTTATAAGGATCACCTACAGTATCACCAGTTACAGCTGCTTTATGTGCTTCAGAACCTTTTCCACCAAATTTTCCATCTTCAATATATTTTTTTGCGTTATCCCAAGCACCACCGCCAGCAGTCATTGAGACAGCAACAAACAGTCCTGTTATAATAACCCCTAGTAACATCGCCCCAAGAGACGATAATGCAGCAACTTGTCCACCAATAAAATATATTACTATGTATAAAACAATTGGTGATAAAATTGGTAACAATGATGGGATTACCATTTCCTTAATTGCAGCTCTTGTAAGTAAATCAACAAGTTTACCATAATCAGGTTTAGCTTTTCTTTTCATTATACCTGGTATTTTTTTAAATTGTCGTCTAACTTCAATTACTACAGCACCACCTGCTCTACCCACTGCTTGCATTCCCATTGACCCAAATAGATAAGGTAGCATACCACCAATTAGTAGTCCTACAACCACGTACGGATTAGACAAATCAAAAGTAACAACTATACCCTCTAAATTTGATCCAGCAACTTTTGAAAAATGTTTTATATCCTCTGTATATGCAGCAAAGAGAACTAATGCACCAAGACCTGCAGAACCTATCGCATAACCTTTAGTTACAGCTTTTGTTGTATTACCGACTGCATCAAGAGCGTCAGTCGTTCTACGTACATTTTTTGGAAGATTTGACATTTCAGCTATACCACCAGCATTATCTGTAACAGGCCCATAAGCATCTAAAGCAACAACCATGCCTGCTAGTGCAAGCATTGTAGTTACAGCAATAGCAATTCCATAAAGTCCTGCAATATGATTAGTCCATAAAATTCCACCAACAATTATTAATGCTGGAATAGCAGTTGCCTCCATTGATACTGCTAATCCTTGAATAACATTTGTTCCATGACCAGTTGTTGAAGATTTGGCAACACTTTTAACAGGTCTGTAATCAGTTCCTGTGTAATATTCTGTAATCCAAATTATTAATCCTGTTATTACTAAACCAATAATTCCACAAAAATATAAATTTAAACCATTGAATGTTTTTCCATTTGCTACATATTCAGTGGTAAAACCTATTACATGTTTTGTAATTGGAAATAATATTATCAAAGAACTAATTGCAGTTATTACAAAACCTTTGTACATCGCTTTCATAATATTTTTATCGCTACCAAGAGTAACAAAAAAAGTTCCAAAGATAGATGTTAAAATACAAGCTCCACCAATAGCCAATGGATAGATCATCATATTTAAATCATTTACAAAGAAAATAGATGAGAGAACCATGGTAGCAACAATAGTAACAGCATAAGTTTCAAAAAGATCAGCCGCCATACCCGCACAATCTCCCACATTGTCACCAACGTTGTCTGCAATAACAGCAGGGTTTCTTGGATCATCTTCTGGAATACCAGCTTCAACTTTTCCAACTAGATCGGCACCTACATCTGCACCTTTTGTAAAAATTCCACCTCCGAGCCTTGCAAAAATAGAAATTAGTGATGCACCAAATCCTAACGCAACAAGCGCATTAACTATTTCTCTTTCTTCCACACCAGTTTTAACTAAATAATAATAGTAAACTGCAATTGAAAGCAATGCCAAACCAGCAACCAACATTCCAGTTACTGCTCCTGATTTAAATGCTATAGATAAACCATTTGCTAAACTTTTTCTTGAGGCTTCAGCTGTTCTAACGTTAGCTTGCACTGATACAAGCATACCAACATAGCCTGCTATACCAGATAATGTTGCT
>CABYFX010000044.1 GCA_902518395.1 uncultured Pelagibacteraceae bacterium
ATATTCTGAAAATCTTAATATGAGTATTGATTATAATCATAAGGTCATAAATATCTCACAAAACTTCTCAAAGGACTGGATTCTTTTTAAAAATTTAAATTTAAAAAATTGGAAAATAAATTTTAAAGGAATTAATAAATCAAAAAATGAAAATTTATCGCAGAGACTCAATAATCATGGAATGACAGGATGTTTAAATTTTTATAAAGTAAAATTTGATAATACAATTATTTCAGGAAAAAAAGGTTTATGTGAAGATACTGTAAATATTGTTAATTCATCAGGAAATATCAAAGAGATAATTGTAGAGAAAGCTGCTTCTGATGCACTTGATATAGATTTTTCAAGCATAAAAATTAGTTCTATTAAAGTTTTTGAAGCGATTAATGATTGTTTAGACGTGAGCACTGGAACATATTTTATAAATAATTTATCAGTTTCAAATTGTGGTGATAAAGGTATATCTGTAGGTGAAAAATCAAAATTTAGTAGCAAAACAGTAAAGATTGATTTTTCATCAATAGGCATCTCATCCAAAGACTCATCAAAAACTACTATTAATTCTGGAAATTTCTCAAATACCAAGATTTGTTACGAAATTTTTAAGAAAAAACAAGAATTTATGGGTGCTGAATTACAAATTGGAAATATTTTATGTGATGGGGAAATAAAAAAAGATAATCAATCAATCATTAAAAAAATTTAAAATGAGTTTTAGAAAAGAAAAAAAATTTCAAATTTCTAATAGTGAGTCGATACAAATCAAAAAAGAATTTTTTAAAGATGGTATGAAAAATCTATATCCTCAAAGAATAATAAATAGTTTATATTTTGACACAAAAGATTTTCGTCTTTTTAAAGATTCTGAGGAAGGAGTTTTGCCTAGAAAAAAAATAAGAGTAAGATGGTATAAAGATAATAAGAATTATACGAAGGAAACAAAAATTTCTTCTTTAGAAGGTCGCTATAAAATTAAAGAACCATATATATTTGTAAAGCAAAAAGAAAATACAAGCTTATTTGATCAGCAGTATGGGATATTATTTCCATCATTGATTGTTCAATATGAAAGGGAATATTATTTATTTAACAAAGTCCGTATTACATTCGATAGAAATATCACGTATAATTACTTAAATCACACAACAAAACCTAGATATATCGAGCATATGTGTGTGATGGAAATTAAAACTCCTAGTTATTTATCAGAAGATTATATTGAAAAAATTTTTCAATATCCAACTTCGAGGTTTTCCAAATATTGTAGAGGTGTATTACGTACTCAAGAAGTAGCCAAGTAAATCATTAATATTCTATTTTTCCCTTTTGTAGAGTTTCTTCCATAATTTTCAAATATTCTCTATATTTTTTCCACTCTTGTGATGTATTTTTTTTAATTTTGCCTCTTACTTGCAAAAGAGATGCTGTTTGCACAGGCCTGTTATTTTTATTATAATTTTTGAGATTTTCTTCCCATTTTATGCTTAGCTTTTCAATTAAATTTTTTGTTTCACTTTCAAAATTATTAACAAAGTTTTCGTACTTAATATTAATGATTTTATTCCCAACTTTAGTTGACCAAAATTTCATTAGATCATCATATAATATATAATATTTTGCGGTATCACTTTGACTAAGAGAAAAATCCATACCAGGATCAGGAAAATTGATTTTATAATTTGACCAACATATTGCCATCGGATTTCTTTGCAAATGAATTATTTTAGCTTCTGGGAAAGCCTTAACTATGAAACCAATCCATCTAAAGTTCATTGGCAATTTATCAATGATAAATTTTTTGCTGCTTAATTTAAGTGTCATTTCATAATATTCAGATCTTAATGTTTTTATAAAATTTTCATAATTTTGAAGTTTATCTAGTTCAAATTTATCAATTATTTTAGGTAAATAATTTAACTCTCCAGCACCATAAATATTAGAATGAGATGACAAAACTTGCTCTAAAAGAGTTGTTCCTGATCTTGGCATACCAAGAATAAAAATGGGCGTGAATTTCAGTTTATCGTCATGATAAGTTTGTGTATTAATTTTTTGTAGAAAAATATTTTTTAGTTTTTCAAAAAGTTTTTTTTCAAACTCTAGACTGAAATTTGATTTTATTTTTTTTATTTCATTTGATTTCTCTAAGTATTTTATAGCTAAACTAGAGTTTTTTAAATCAAAATTACATTTACTTAAACTTGTATATGCAAACACTTTATCTTCATTGTTTATATTTGATAAATCAACATTTTCTAATTTTTTTAAGTATTTATTATCATTATCTACTTTGGTTATTAAAAAGTAATTTTTAAAAGCTCTTATATGTTTGCCATCAATATTAAGCACTTTTTCAAAAAATTTCCTTGCTTCATCAATATTCCCCAATATTAAATTTAAATAACCAAGATCATTCAAAGCTGTGGTATTACTCTTATCTAAAGTTAACACATTATTGAGTACTTTCTTAAGATCATCAAATTTTTTTTCTTCATTATATAAATGAGCCAAATTGAAATATGCCTGTAAATTATCTTTTCGCGTATCAATGGCTTTTCGATAATTCTCGATCGCCTCTTTTATAAGACCTAATTTCTTTTTTACATTTCCTAAATTATTGTATGCATCTGAGTAATCGGACTTAAGATTTAAAGCTTCTTCAAAAAACTTTACAGCTTCAGTAAAGTTTTCTAATTGTTTATGAATATTACCATAAATATAATAATTTTCTGCTGAAGGTTTTAATAAAACAACATTTTTAAAAGTTTTTTCTGCCTGAGAATAATTTTTTAAACTTAAATAACTTATTCCTAAAGCATAACATAGTTGTAAATCATTGTTTTTTTTTAAAAGTTTTCGTCCAAACTTTATTACTTTTTCGAATTGGTGATTTTTAAAATAATTTAAAACATTTTTTTTATTATCTAGATAAGTGTTAGGGTTCATTTTTTAAAAATTAAGACATCTTATTTAATAATTTAAGAAGCAAAATCAAACCAACCTGTGATTATGTATTTAGTTCCACTTTTTAATACTGATCCAGTATGTGCATGTGTCCACTCAGCTGGCCAAATTAATGTTTTATTATTTTCAGGCTTAATTTTTAATCCATAATGATCAAAATCAGTTGTGCCTCCATCATTTACGTCATTTAAATAGGTCATAAAGGCAAAAATTCTATGTAATGTTGACAGACCTGTTCTCTCAGAATGTAAAGCTGCAAAATGGTCACCTGGAAAATATTTTTGCACATTAAAAGGTCCAACGTTAACTTTTGTTAGGAATTCTTTTACAAAGGGCCATTGTTCTCTATAATCCAAAAAACATTTTTGAAGTTCAGAAAAATAGTTTTGAAAAATCTCGTATTTTGGATCTGATAATTTATTTGGACTTATTGTAATATCTGTCGATCTTTTTCTCTTTTCTTCAATTCCTTTTGATGTTGATCCCTTTTTTTGAAGGGATTTATTGTTTTCAAAAAAATCAATTATATCTTTGCTGATATTTTCATTTTCAAGATACCAACATCCAATAAAATTTGGTGATTTTTCAGTACTTATACTAACTCTTTTCATTTCAACAAATTAACTCCATTTTCATCAAGTTGCAAAAAACCAGCTCCCTTCTTTATATAAGATAAACCCTCTTTATGAGAATTTAAAGCTAACAATGATTGTCCTAATAGATTATTTAAAGTTTTGTTACTTGGATACTTTGAGATAATTTTTAATACAAAGTCTTTTAACTCATTTTTCTTACCTATTTTAAATAGGCATATTGTATATTTTTCACATATTTCTTCATGCCTAGTTTCTAAATCAATTATATTTGCATAGTAGACTTTAGCTTCTGTATAATTTTCTAATAGAAAATATAAACTTGCAAGATTGTAATGGGCCTCAAAATTATTTTTATTTGAATGTATAGATTTTTTATAATTAATTACTGCATCTTCATATAAATTAAGTGATTTAAGAGTACTACCTAAATTATTATATGCTTCAGAAAAATTTGGATTCAAATGTATAGCTTCTTGAAATGAGACAACTGCTTGGCTAAATTTTTTAAGTTTTTTTTGAATATTTCCTAGTGTATATAAATTTTCCGCATTTTTTTTAAATGATATTAATTTTTCAAAGTAAGCTTCTGCATTCACAAAATTCTGAAGATTTATTGATGCTAATCCTAGTACAAAAAATAATTGTGCATCATTTTGTCCATCTTTTATCATCTTTTCTCCTTCGATTATCACCTTCTCAAATTTTTTTTCCTTGAAATAAATCAAAACCTGTTCTTTTTGTTTTTTTAAATTATTTGAATTCATTAGTTAGATGTTATAATTTAAAACGTATGAAAAAAGAAGATCTTCCAAAAATTTTACCAGTTTTCCCTTTGTCAAATTTCATTATTTTCCCACGTACAACTGTACCATTAAATATTTTTGAACCTCGATATATTCAAATGATAGACAAAAGTATGAAAAGTGACCGTATGATAGGCATGATACAACCAAAAAAAACTGGTGAATTAACAAAACCCGATTTACATGATGTGGGTTGTGCTGGAAAAATAACAAGTTTTAATGAAACAGATGATGGTAGATATTTAATAATTTTGAATGGAATATGCAGATTTAAGATCATGGAAGAAGTAAATAGTGACAATTTATATAGAGAATGTGAGGTCAAATACGAGGATTTTTCTAACGATTTATCAGAAAAGTCAGATGAAATAAAATTTTCAGATTTAAAATTAATATTTCAAAATCTTAAAGGCTTATTTAAAAAGCAAGGATATGAAATTAATTGGAAAGAAATTGAAAAGCAAAGTTTGGATCAAACTATAAATACTTTATCAATGGCTTCACCATTTTCCTTAGAAGAAAAACAAGTTTTACTTGAAAGCAAAAATTTAAATATAAGAAAAGAAAAGTTAGAGGAAATTCTAAATACTTACATTTTAGACAATTTTAATAATAAAACTTTACAATAAAAAAATACAAATT
>CABYFX010000045.1 GCA_902518395.1 uncultured Pelagibacteraceae bacterium
AAGTTTAGAACAAATAGTAAATGGGTTAATAAAATTAAATAATACAAACTTCAAGGGCGTTGGGCAGCCATTACGAATAATGTTAACTGGATCTAAATTTGGTCCAGGAATATATGATATAATATTGTCTCTTGGAAAAAACGAGGTAATAAAAAGATTAGGAAATATAGGATAAGACAATATTTGATGCCTCTTCAGACGAAGAGCTAGGAGACGTCAAAGTTTCAAGAGTTTTTTTTATTTCATCTTTTTGTTTGGAAATTAAATCTGGTTTTTTTAGAAAATAGTAAACACTTTTAAATATTTCATCAGCATTACATTCTGATTGTATCAACTCTGGAATAACTTCTCTATTATTGATAATATTTATTATATTTACAAATTTTATATTTAGTAGAAATTTTGCTAAATAAAAATTTACAAAATTCATCTTATAAATAATTACTGATGGAATATTCATTTTACACACTTCCAAGGAAACTGTTCCAGATTTTACTACCGCGAAAATTGATTTCTTTAAAACAGCAGTTTTAATTTTATCATCGCTAATAATTTCTAGATTTTGTATAGATTCTTTTAAAATATAACTCGATATTTGTTCTTTATTTTTATCATTTGCATGAAAAATGAAATTATAATTAGGATCTTTAATATTCATTTTTTTAATAAAATTAATTAGAATTGGCATATGATGATTAATCTCTGATATTCTACTACCAGGAAAAATAGATATAATATTTTTTTTATTTAAAAATTGTTCTATTCGGATCATTTCACTTATTTTTTTATCCAACAAAGGATGACCCACAAATGTATTAGTTAGTTCTTCTTTATCAAAATATTTTTTTTCAAACTTAAAAAGTAATAAAATATGGTCTAAATATTCCTTCATTTTTTTAACTCTACCTTCTCTCCATGCCCAAACTTTAGGTGCAATAAAATGAATTGTTTTAATTTTTGAATTCTTTTCTTTTACTGCTTTTGCTACTCTAAGTGTAAAATCTGGGCTATCAACACTAAATAAAATATCTGGTTTAAATTTTAAAACCTCATTCACAGTTTCTTTTATTTTACGTTTTATTTTAAAAAAATTTAAAAAAATATCAGTAAAAGCTATATAAGTTATCTCTTTTTGGTCATAGATTGTCTTAATTCCTAAGTTTTCTAAGTTTGTTCCACCAACACTTAAAAATTCTAAATCAGCTCTTTTTTTTTTTAATTGTGATATTACTTCTGATGCTAGTTTATCGCCTGATGGTTCACCTGTGAGGATAAAAATTTTTTTCATATAGCTACAAGAAATAGTTTATTACGATTTGCATATCTAATCGATTCCTCTTTATTTAAGATAATGTTTTGATTTGATTTAACGACAATTCCTTTAATTCCAGCTTTATTACAATCTTTAAATGTGTCAATGCCAATGGTAGGTAAATCTACTCTTAAATCCTGTTTTACCTTGGGTAATTTAATTAAAAATCCTTGTTTCATTTTAGATTTAGAAATAGATTTTATCATTGCACTAGTACCTTTTCTCTTTTCTAGGGAAATTACTTTATTATCTCTGATAATTACTGCTTGTGTATGGTTATATGAGTTTAATTTTTTTAAAGTTTTAATACCTTTATATATTTCTTTTTTGTCTAAATTTGATGGTTTGATTATAGTATAAATTCCTTTTTTAAGTGTCAATTCTGGATTAAAAGTATTTAATTTAATAACATTGATATTATTTTCAGATAAAATTTTAATTAATACTTTTAATATAGCTGCATCTCCTAATTTTGCAGCTTTAACTACTCTTGGTATATAATATAAACCTTTTAGATCTAATTTTAGTTTTGATAACTTTGGTTTAATTACATTCCCTGCAAATATAACTTTCTTACATTTTTTAGATTTTATAAGTTTAAGAATTTCACCGAACTTTCCTATATTAATAAAATAACTATTTTCTTTTTTTTTAAATCTATTATTTTTTGTAAGATCTATAATAAAATATTTAATTTTTTTTTTTTCTATATTTTTAAGTATTTTGATCGGTAAATCTTTTTCGCCTAAAAAAAGTCCTATCATTTAATATTTGGTGGAAGTGAAATTGGTCTTTTCTTATCAGAATTTATGAAATCAAGTATTTTTTTAATAAATATATTATTTTTTAAATCTGGGCTTAGACTTTCTATATTATTTCTAAAATTCGAAGTTTTAAATATATTATTATATGCAGATTGTATTTTTTTAATATCTTCATTTGAAACTTTTGATCTTCTTAATCCAATAAGATTTAGTCCCATTAAATTGTTTCTATTGCCTAATGATAAACCAAATGGAATTACATCACTTAAAACTCCTGTCATTCCCCCTATCATAGCAGATTCCCCAATTCTAGAAAATTGATGTATAGCACAACTGCCTCCAACAATTGCATTTTTTTCGATAGTGACATGACCTCCAACTTGAACATTATTTGCTAGGACAACATTATTTGATATTTTACAATCATGAGCTACATGACAATAAACCATAAATAAATTATTATCCCCAATACGAGTAACCTTTCCTCCTTGTTCTGTTCCTGGATTGATATTTACATACTCTCTAAATTTATTGTTATGACCTATAACCAACGAGTTTTTTTCACCCTTATATTTTAAATCCTGAGGAGGAGTTCCAATTGAAGAAAATGGATATATTTGATTATTTTTACCTATTTTTGTATTTCCAACTATATTAACATGAGAATGTAAAACCGTTCCTGACTCGATTTGTACATCTGGACCAATTACAGAAAATGGACCAATCGCAACATTGCTTGAGATTTCAGCTTTAGGATCAATTATGGCTGTCTTATGTATCACGGGTAATAAATAACAAATTTAAATTTTATTACTTATCAACTATTACTACTAATTATTACTTTCTATCAACTATTGTGGCCGACCATTGCGCATCTGCCATCTTTTTTTCCCCAACAAATGCTGTACCTTTATATTTCCAGACTCTTCCATGTGATCTAATAGCTTCAATATTTAGCTCTAAAACACAATCAGGTATAACTGGATTTCTAAATCTAGCTTTTTCAATAGTCATTAAAAATACTAATTTATTGTCATAGGTAGCCTTATCTAATCCATCAGCAGTTAGAGCTGCAGCTGCTTGACCGAATGCTTCAACAATTAGTACACCAGGCATTACAGGTTCTCCAGGAAAATGTCCATTAACAAAAAAACTATCTTTTTTGACATTTACAATTGCTGTAGCTGAAAAAAGCTTTTTAATATTTCTTAGCTCATCTATAAGTAGCATTGGTTCTCTATGTGGCAACAATTCTTTAATTTGATCTTTGTTTAAGTTAATCATTTAATTTATTTTCCTTTAAAAAATTCCTAATATTTTTAGCAGGATACCCCATCACTTTTGTATTTGAAGGAATATTTTTAATCACACCACTTCCTCCTCCAATTTGAACATTATCGCCTATAGTTAAGTGACCAGAAATTCCAGCCTGCCCTCCTATCATAACTCTATTACCAATTGACGAACTACCAGCAAATCCAACTTGTCCTGTTATTATGCAGTTTTTTCCAATTTTTACGTTATGAGCTATATGCACTTGATTGTCCAAAAATGTTCCATCTCCTATAGTAGTGTTAGAGAGTGAACCTCTATCAATAGTATTGTTACAACCAATCTCCACATCATTTCCTATAATTACGGCTCCTATGTGAGGATATCTAATATTTGTTTTTTTTCCTGGAAAAAATCCAAAACCTTTTTTTCCTAAAATAGCTCCATCTAGTATGTTTGTGTTATTGCCAATTATACTATTTTTAATAATAACATTACTTCCAATGTTGCAGTTATTTCCAATCATTACATTTCTTTCAATTATAGTATTATGTCCAATATTACAGTTTTTTCCAATTTTAACGTTTTTTCCTATAAGGACATTTTTACCATAATTTAATTTAGGAAAATTTTTTTTTTCAATACTTTTTAAATCAAAGTCAGATATATCATCAATTGACTTTGGATAAAACATAGATGTTATCTTAGCAACTGCTAGCAAAACGTTATCTACTTCAAGGATATTCATTTGTTTAGGAATTAAATTTAAAAATTTTTTATTAGTAATAACTAAATTAGATTTTGTTTTTGTAATTAATTTTAAATATTTAATTGAATGAAAAAATGTTATATCATTTTTCTTAGCATTTTCCAAGTCCTTGATGTCGTTAATTTTATAATTTTTTTTTTGTTTTCTTAAGTTTAGAGTAACAAGAACATCGTTTAATTTAATATTGTTTATTTTTTTAAAGAATGGATTTGACATCTTAAAAGTTTAATTTTTTAATATTATTATTAAGTAACATAATTATTTGATTTGTTATATCTAGATTTTTTTTACCAACTACAATATTTTTTTTCGGTATTACTATTGAAATTGAATTTTCATTAACAAATTTTGTAATAATTGGATTTAATATTTTTAAAATTTCTTTAGTATTATCAATC
>CABYFX010000046.1 GCA_902518395.1 uncultured Pelagibacteraceae bacterium
GAACCCAGAACCTCCTGGTCCGTAGCCAAGCGCTCTATCCAATTGAGCTACAGGCGCAATTTGTACAGTTTTTATACATAATTAATAATGTAAATTATTTTTTTAGCAAATATTGATATATATATATTACGAAAATGAATCTAGATTTATTAGTTCCTGATATAGGAGACTTTGAAAATGTTGAAATTATTGAAGTACTTGTAAAAAAAGGTGACAAAATCAATAAAAATGACCCTGTTGTCACTTTAGAAAGTGATAAATCAAGTGTTGAAGTGCCATCTGATTATGAAGGTACAATTGAAAATATAAATGTAAAAATTGGTGATAAAGTTTCAAAAGGTGATTTGATATTAACTCTGTCTTCAGAAAACAAAGTTGAACATGAGACAATTAGCAAAACCTTAGACGAAAAAATTCCACCTTCAACCGAGAAATTAATAGAGGAAGCAGAAACTGCTACAAAACCTGAAACAAAAGTTATAGAGCCAACGCAAATTAAGCAAACAAGATTAGTTAATGAAGTTAAAATGGTCAGTAGTAACGATGATATTGATCCTGTAGAAACTAAAGAGTGGTTAGACTCCTTAAGTGCAGTTCTGCAAAATGATGGCTCTGAAAGAGCTCATTTTTTAATTAAACAATTAATTGATCAATCTTACAAAGCTGGATCTAAAATTCCTCATACTCAAACTACTCCTTACGTGAATACGATACCCCCTGAAGAGGAAAAAAGATCACCTGGAGATCAAAATATAGAACGTAAGTTAAGATCATTAATTAGATGGAATGCTGCTGCGATGGTAGTAAGAGCAAATAAAAAACATCCTGAACTTGGTGGTCACATAGGAACATTTGCATCAGCTGCAACTTTGTATGATGTTGGTATGAATCATTTTTGGCGAGCAAAAAATAATAAATTCGGAGGTGATCTAGTATATTTTCAAGGTCATAGTGCACCAGGAATGTATGCAAGAGCTTTTCTTGAGGGAAGACTAAATGAAAAGCAGTTAGATAGATTTAGACAAGAAGTTCAAACTGGTGGACTTTCATCTTATCCTCATCCTTGGTTAATGCCAAACTTTTGGCAGTTTCCAACAGTTTCAATGGGTATTGGTCCAATGTTAGCTATATATCAAGCAAGATTTATGAAATACCTAATCAATAGAGGATTAATTAAAGATGAGGGAAGAAAAGTTTGGGCTTTTCTTGGAGATGGAGAAATGGATGAACCTGAATCTCTTGGGGCAATTGGTTTAGCGGCGCGTGAAAATTTAGATAATTTAATATTTGTTGTTAACTGCAACTTACAAAGATTAGACGGTCCAGTAAGAGGAAATGGAAAAATAATTCAAGAATTAGAGGGTATTTTTAGAGGAGGTGGCTGGAACGTTCTAAAAGTTATTTGGGGATCTTATTGGGACTCACTTTTAGCAAATGATAAGACGGGACATTTAGTAAAAATTATGAATGAGACCGTAGATGGTGAATATCAAGCATTTAAAGCAAGAAATGGGCTTTATGTGAGAGAAAAGTTTTTTGGCAAATACCCTGAAACTAAAGAATTAGTTTCATCAATGTCAGATACTGATATTTGGAGACTTAATAGAGGAGGTCATGATCCTCATAAAGTTTATGCTGCATATGATAAAGCGGTCAATCACAAAGGAAGCCCTACAGTCATAATTGCTAAAACTATAAAAGGTTATGGTATGGGTAAAAGTGGCGAAAGTGTAAACACGACTCACCAACAAAAGAAATTGGATGTTGATGATTTAATGTATTACAGGGATAGGTTTGATGTTCCTTTAACAGATTCTCAAGTCAAAAATATTGAATATTTCAAACCAGACGAAAACTCTGAAGAAATTAAATACTTAAAAAAAAGAAGATTAGAACTTGGTGGATTTATACCAGAGAGAACATCATATTCAAAACCGATTAAAGCCCCAGTTAAAGATATTTTTGATTTTATGAAAAAGTCTACCGGCGAAAAAGAAATGTCTACAACAATGGCATTAGTAAGAATGTTAACTAATCTTTTGAGAGATAAAAATGTTGCACCAAAATTGGTTCCAATTATTCCCGATGAAGCCAGAACATTTGGAATGGAGGGTTTCTTTCAAAAAATAGGTATTTATGCTCATGAAGGTCAAAAATATGAGCCAGAGGACTCAGCACAACTTTCATCTTATAGAGAAGAAAAAAGTGGTCAGGTATTAGAAGAAGGTATTACAGAAGCTGGTTCAATTTCTTCTTGGATAGCAGCTGGAACAGCATATACAAATCATGATATTGAAATGATACCAATTTATCTTTTCTATTCTATGTTTGGCTTTCAAAGAATTGGAGATTTTGCTTGGGCTGCAGGAGATAGTCAAGCGAGAGGCTTTTTAATTGGTGCGACTGCAGGAAGAACAACACTTGCAGGAGAAGGTCTTCAACACCAAGATGGTCATAGTCATTTGTTAGCATCAACAATTCCAAACTGTATTTCTTATGATCCAACATTCCATTATGAATTAGCTGTGATTTTTAGAGAAGGTTTAAGAAGGATGCATGAAAAAAATGAAAATATTTTTTATTATATTACAACAATGAACGAAAATTACTCACACCCTGCAATGCCAGATGATTGTGAGGATGGAATTCTCAAGGGAATGTATAAAATTAAAGAAACATCAGGTTCTAAAGAAGCAAAAATTCAATTATTAGGCTCTGGAACAATACTAAGAGAAATGATGGCAGCATCAGAAATTCTTAAAAAAGAATATCAGGTCGATAGTGAAGTTTGGAGTGTTACTAGTTTTAATGAGTTAAGAAAAAATGGAATGGAAGTTGAAAGATTTAACCTTCTAAATCCCTCAGAAACAAATAAAAAATCATATGTAGAGGAATGTTTAGGAAAACAACAAGGTCCTATCCTTACAGCCACTGATTATATGAGAATAAATGCTGATCAAATAAGACCTTTTACAAAAAAGAGCTTTTATTCATTAGGTACGGATGGATATGGAAGAAGTGATACAAGAAAAAACTTAAGAAATTTTTTTGAAGTAGATAAAGAACACATTGTTGCTTATAGCCTTAGCGTCTTAGCCAATGAACAGCTTATTGCATCAAAGTATGCTGAAGATGCATTCAAAAAGTATAAAATTGATAAAAATAAACCCATGCCAACAAAAATGTAAATGTCTGATCAATCAAATAAAATATCTGCAAGTCCAAAAGTTAGAAAATTTGCAAGAGAACTGGGAGTAGATATAAATAATGTTAAGGGAACAGAGAGGTCAGGTAGGGTTGTTGAAAAAGATTTAAAAGATTTTGTCTCATCTAGAATCAATCATCCTCAGAATAATAGTGAAAGACAAAAAGAAAAAATTATTAAAAGTGAATATCAACATTCAGATTTTGGGGAAGTTGAAATTAAAGATATTCCTAGAGTAAAAAAAATAGCAGCTCCACATCTTGTAAATTCGTGGACAAACATTCCACATGTAACTAACCATGATGAGGCTGATATTACAGAAATGGAAGAATTTAGAAGTTCAATTAAAGATAATTATACAGGAGAAAGAATAAAAATTACTCCTCTTGCATTTATTATAAAAGCATTAGTACTTTCACTAAAAAAATTTCCACCATTTAATTCATCAATTGATGATATTGAAAATGGAAAGATTACTTTTAAAAAGTATTTTCATGTTGGTATCGCAGTTGATACTCAACATGGACTTATGGTTCCTAAAATTAGAGATGCTAATCAAAAAGATATCAATCAGTTAAGTGAGGAATTAAAAAAAGTAAGTGATGATTGTAGAAATTTAAAAATTGACAAAAAAGAGTTCTTTGGAGGATCAATGACTATCACTAGCTTAGGTGGCATAGGTGGTTCGTTTTTTACACCAATAATTAACTTTCCAGAAGTTGCTATACTTGGCGTTGGTAGAAGTTATAAAAAACAGGTATTTATTGACGGTAAATTTGTTCCAAGAACCATGCTTCCAATATCTCTCTCATATGATCACAGAATTATAGATGGTGCTGAGGCTGCGAAGTTTAATAACGAATTAAAAGATAATCTTGGGTCTAATTTTGCATATAATTTGAGTAAATGATTACTAAAATTGAAATATTAGCAGATGATGTGCACGTCCACTTTAATGGAGAAAATTCTGAAATTTTTCCTAATATTTGGCTAAGAGATCATGCAAAAGATGAGCAAAATTGGGATAAAAGGTCTAGCCAAAGGAAAACATATACAGCAGCATTAGATATAAATTTAAAAGTTAAAAAGGCAGAAATAATTGAAAATGGAAAATATTTGAGTGTCACATGGCCTGATTTAGTAAAACCAGTTAAATATTCATCTGAATTTCTAACTAATAATAAAATAAAAAAGAAAAAAGAAGTAAAATCTAAC
>CABYFX010000047.1 GCA_902518395.1 uncultured Pelagibacteraceae bacterium
GAATTTTTCGGTATATATTTTCCGACAAATGTAAAGCATCTTGCTATAGAGACTTTATAACCATGATTAGACAACTCAATAAATTTTTTTTCTAAATATATTTTTTCTTTAGCATAATTTTTTTTATAACCGCTTAATTTATTTATTGACATTAAATTAATTTTTGACGTCTCTCTGGATTTTTTATTTGTAATATTTTTTCCATACACAGCGCCAGAACTAAGAAATAGAATTTTAGTTTTCCTAGAATATCTACTAAGCAAATTTTTAAAATGATTAAAATACTTAATACTTTCACTAATTTTTTTACTATTTATACAATAAATAATATAATCGACTTTTGGAAGCTTCTTAATATTGATTATATTTTTTTTTTCTGTCCTCGAGTATGTAAATACTTTTGAGATATTTATTTTTTTTTTTTTAATATACTCTTTTATACTTTTTCCTATAAAGCCAGAACTTCCTATTATAATTATTTTTTTCAATATTCACCTCAATTTGCTTCAAAGATCTTTTTATCTCTATTTATTAGTTTTACTTCCATATTATTAAAGAACTCTTTTCTTGGTAGGAGTGGCGACATATCCTCTATTGGGTTTCCAAATTGTAATTTAGGAATAATTTTTTGATTTTTGTTTAACTTTATTTCAATAATTTCTGGTAAATTTGAATTTAAAATCTTTGTAATTTTTATCAAGCCTTTATGGCTTTTTATAACATTGTAATTAATATTAAACGCTTTAGCAATTTTTTTAAAATCTGGATTACTTACGCCTTTCCCAGATGCCTCGTATCTTTTTCCTAAATATAATTCTTGAAATTGTTTAATAATTCCATAACCGTCATTATTTAAAATAAATATCTTAATGGGAATTTTTAATTTATCAATAGTGTGAAGTTCTTGTAAATTAATTTGAATACTTCCATCACCATCTATACAAATAATTCTATTTTTACTTTTCGCAACTGATGCTCCTATACTTGCTGGTAACGCATAGCCCATAGGAGAGTTTCCAAAAGCTGAAAACAGTTTTTGACCATATTTAACTTTAAATGCTTGCAAGGTCCATGTTAGATGACCACCGTCATCAGCAATTATAATATCGTTCTTTTTTTGGAGGAATAAAAGATTTAAGTTTTTTTGTATTGACAATCTGTCTCTGCAAGTCCATAGGTATATCAATTAAAACTGGACCTGGTCTACCAGTAGTTGCTAAGTGATAACTTTTTTCCATTATATATTTTATTTCATTTGCTTTTTTTAATTTGTAGGAAAATTTTGTAATTGGTTTCGAAATACTCACTATATCTGTCTCTTGAAAACCAACCTGTCTTACATTTAAAGTGCTTTTATTTGAGCTCTGTTGTTCGTAGGTGTTTACTTGGCCACATATATGAAGGGAAGGTATAGAGTCAAAATATGAGCAACCTATGCCAGTAAGTAGATTCGTTGCGCCGGGTCCAGATGTAACCATTGTACACGAAAAATTTGGCCCAATTCTAGAATATGCATCTGCCATCATTGCTGCACTTTGCTCATGTCCGACAGAAATATATTTAATTTTTTTATTTCTTGAAAAAGCATCTACCATAAATGATATAGCTCCACCTGTAATTAAAAAAACTTGTTTAATCTTTTTTTTTGCTAAAAATTCTAATACATAATCTGAAAGATTCATTTTTTTAATTTATTTAATTTGATAACTAACTTAATATACACTCATTAATTTTTAAAATAAATATTTTTCATGAAGTCTATTGGTTATTTAATCACTGTATATAATGAAATTAAAACTGTTAAGCAGTCTATAAATGATGTGATTGATATAGATTATCCAAACAAAAAAATTTTAATTATAGATAATGCTTCAACAGATGGTAGTAGACAAATCATAGAGAGTTTTAAAAATGATAACATAAAAATGATTTTAAGAACAAAAAATGAGGGTTTTGGTAGAACAATTCAAGAAGGAATTAGCTTACTTGATACAGATTATATTTTTATTCAATATTCAGACTTAGAATATGATCATTTACAAAGTTTAAAAATGATGAATTATGCAATAGAAAATGATCTGGATGTTGTTTTAGGCTCAAGATTAATTACAGATGACTTGAAAAAGAAATCTAAAATTAAAAATTTGATTAAAAAACCATCTTATTTAGCCACAATTATTTGTACTTTTTTAACTAATAAATTTTACAATCTTGCTTTTACAGATATTATTGGAGGAAAACTTTACAAAACTGAAGCAGTAAAAAAAATACCTATTTCTTCATTTTACATGGGTTTTGATTTTCAATTTATAAGCAGAATATTTAAAAGAAAACTTAGAGTTGGAGAAATCCCAATAAAATACAAACCCAGAGAGAATAGCAGTGAAAAAAAAATAAAACCTTATCACATGATAAATGCTTTATACCAAATAATAAAAGTTAAGTTTTTTGAGTAAATAATATCATTATCTACTCACCCATATTAATTAATGTTCCTTTATTTTTTGCAGCATTGAATGAGTAATAAAAAAGAGAAATTGAAATAATAAAATAAATACCTGTCCAAATAAAAGCATAATAAATATTTTCAATATTAACAGTTTGGTTAATTAATATATTTCGAGCTTCTTCAAATATATAAACTAAAGGTAAAGCGTAAGCTATTTTTTGGAATATTTCTGGAAGAGTATCGACAGGATAATAAACACAACCAAATGGAGCAAGTAAAAACATCGTTGACCACGCTATATTTTCGAATGATGGACCAAATCTCAGCAATCCTGACGAGACTAAAATTCCAAGTGTTATTCCAAAAATATAAAGACTTAAAAAAAGAAAAAATAAAAATATTCCTAAATCTAAAATAGATATCCCAAATAAAGGTGAAGTTAGTAAAATTGCTGGAACTAGACCAATTAATGATCTTATTAATGCAGTAATAACAAGTGAAGTTAAAATCTCACTAATTTTCATAGGAGATATGAAAAGATTAGTAAAATTTCTACTCCAAATTTCTTCTAAAAAAAGCATGTTAAAACCAATACTTGTTCTAAATAAAAAGTCGTAAAGTATTGCACAGGTAAGGATCACACCAACTGCATTATTATAATATGTTGTGTGATTGGCAAAAAAATTAGAGATAAATCCCCATAAAGTAATTTGAATAGTCGGCCAATATACCAAATCTAAGATTCTAGGAAACGATCTAGTAATTAGATAGAAATGTCTAAGAAATAAACCGTAAATTCTAGTTAAGCTCACTCTTGCTCCTTGACAATTTTAAAAAAACTTCTTCTAAATTAGCTCTCCCATGCTTAGCAATTAAATCGTTTGGTTTGCCTTGATCTATAATTTCTCCATTTTTCATCATAAGAACTGATTTGCATAAACGTGTAACCTCATTCATATTATGAGATGCTAAAAGTATAGATATTCTTTTTTCTTTTTTGTATTCCTCTAAAAACGTTCTTACAAAATCACCAACTTCTGGATCTAATGATGCCGTTGGTTCATCAAGTAATAATACTTTTGGCTCGTTTATTAATGCTTTCGCCAAACTTACCCTATTTTTTTGGCCTGAGGATAGTTCCCCAGTAATACTGTCTAATAATTCTCCAATTCTTAATTTTTCTGATAGATACTCAATTCTCTCCTTAATATTCTGAACTTTATAAAGTTTTGAATAAACATATAGATTTTGCTTTACAGTTAGTTTTTTTGGTAATTCAATATAAGGTGATATAAAATTAATCATCTCTAGAATTTCGACCCTATTTTCTTCAAGTTTGAGATTATTGATAAATATTTGCCCACTTGTAGGTTGTAGCAAGCCAAGTAACATTCCAATTGTTGTTGTTTTTCCAGATCCATTTGGCCCTAACAGTCCTAGAATTTCATTTTCTTCAACATTAAATGTAATACCTTTTACTGCTTCTTTTTTTCCGTAGTTTTTTTTT
>CABYFX010000048.1 GCA_902518395.1 uncultured Pelagibacteraceae bacterium
TATCATTCATTATAACCCAATAACTGTCATTAGTATTTTTGATATAAGAATTAGGATCTATCCCATTAATTTTTACAAGACCTGCTGAAACCATAGGAACTACTTCTAATTTTGACCTATTATCTGAATTAAATATGATATTTTCAAATTTTTCACGTTGATCATTTTGAATTCCCAAGAAGAAATAATCTGGTGCAATTTCTGGAATAGATTTTGAAATTTCTCTTTTAAAGTTTGAACCAACAAATGCCAGTGTTAACAAAAGTGTCATTCCAAGACCTAAAGACATTATTGTAATGGGTGTGATACTTTTTGATTGAGTTATATTTTTGACTGCTATTTTTACTGAAATTTTAGAATTTTTATATTTTTTTAATAAATGAATAATTGTTACAGAAAGATAATAAAAAATTAATAAACAAATAAAAAATGATACGAAATATGCAACACTATAAAGTGGTATTGAAGACCTGATTGCAAAAAGACTAATTAATATTAGCAATAATATTATGCTAATTATCACAGATTTGACTGAATAATTAAATTGCAGACTTTGAAATACATTTCTAAATAAATTAGATGCTTTTACTTGATCTATAGAATTAACAGTTGGTATAGAAAATATTATCATTACCAACATTCCAACCAAAAAAACTATTATTAAATTTAGAATAGAAAAACTTGCTTCTATATTTAAACCTAAGCCATCTGAAATATATTTATCGACTATTGGAATTAAAAAAAAACTTAACCCATATGAAAATACGGTGACTAAAACTAATAAAATAGCTAATTGCAAATAATAGATTGTCTTTATATTTCCAGAAAATACACCTATTGCTTTTTGAACTGCAATTGATGAATTTTTTTGATTTATAAAGGATAGAAGAGTATTCGCTATACCAATGCCAGCAATTAACATAGCACTTATTGATACAAGTGATAAAAATTGTGAAAAATTGTCAACTATCCGTCTAATGCCTCCTGCTGAGTTTTCGGGGTATCTTAATCTAACTCTATTTTGATCTTTAAATAAGCTCTCTACTCTTTTGATACCCTCTTTACTGTTAGTAGATTTGTTAAATTTAACTTTATATTCATAATTTAAAAAACTACCAAGGGTATTTAAATCTAACTTATCTAAAGTTTTTTTACCTGTTAAGGCAAAATCTCCAAATACAAATGCACCACCTATATCTGGTAAAACTTTAACTATACCAATAACTTTAAACTCTTTGTCTTGAACTTTTACAATGTCATTTATTTTTAAGTTTAAATTTTTAAAAATATTTTCATTTACCAATATTGAACTTTCTATCTGATTTAATTTTTCTAAAGCTTCATTGGGTTCATAGAGCGCATTGCCATACAATGGATAAAATTGATCAACTGATTTTACTCTAGTAAATGAAGTTTTATTGATTTTTTTATTAACAGTTGAAATCATTGTACTAAATTCAACCATTTGAGAGACTGTAGCAAATTTAGTAATTTTATCTATTTTAGTTTGATCACCTTCTCTATTGTTGTAGTCAATTTCTATATCACCCCCTAATAATAATTTTGCATTTTCATTAAGTTCATTTTCTAGACTGTCTTCAATTGTCATTATAGAACTTAAAATAAAGAGACTTATAAAAAGAGTAATAATTATACTTGAGATCTTATTATAACTTCTTGTTAAATCTCTAAGAGCATATTTAAAATAAAGACCAAAATTTTGATTTTTATTCAATTTTGCCATCCTTTATTTTAATAATTCTCTTAGAAAGATTTGCCAATTTATTATCGTGTGTAACCATAATTAAACTTGCATTTTCTTCTTTCACATAATCAAAAAGTATATTTGAGATTAGCTCAGAATTTTCACTATCTAAATTTCCAGTAGGCTCATCTGCTAAAATTAATTCAGGCTTCATAATAATTGAACGTGCAATTGCTACTCTCTGCTGTTCTCCTCCAGATAATTGACTGGGTAAATTATTTAGCCTTTTTCCAAGGCCAAATTTATCTAGGATTTCTTTTGCTTTATTAATTGGATCTTTAATTTTATTAATTTCCAATGCTAAACTCACATTTTCTATAGCTGTATAATTGGGTATTAAATAAAACGATTGAAAAACAATGCCAATATCCTTTCGTCTTATCTCTGAAATCTCATCTTCTCTTAAACTCGAAATCTCAAAGTTTTTAAATTCAATTTTTCCTGAAGATGCTTTTTCCAAACCACCTATCAACATTATTAAGCTTGTCTTTCCTGACCCACTTTCTCCTACTACAGATATTGTTTCCTTATAATCAACTTCAAAGCTTACATCTTGTAAAACATTTATAAGATTGTTATCAGTATTATAGTTTAAGTTCACATCTGTTAGTTTAAGAAGTTTAGTCATGTTTAAAAAATGTATTATTAAAATTATTATATTATGTCTAGTTGCATTTGGGGTAAACGCTGAGAATAAAGTTGTTTTATTCGGAGATAGTTTGATGGCTGGATATGGACTTAATAAAGAAGATCATTTGTCTACGGTGCTTCAAAAAAATTTAACGAATAATGGATTAGATGTCAGAATTATAAATGCAAGTGTCTCAGGTGATACAACCGCAGGAGGTTTAAATAGAATAAATTGGACTCTATCTGAAAAGAATATTGATATTTTGGTTTTAGGTTTAGGCGCAAACGATATGTTAAGAGGTATAAAACCAGACGAGACAAAAGAAAATTTAGAGAAAATAATTAAAATTATAATTAATAAAAATATTAAAATTATATTAGCAGGTATGGTTGCCCCTGAAAGTCATGGTAAAGAATACAGAAATAAATTTAATATAATTTATTCTAACCTCTCTGATAAATATAGCTTAACTTTTTTACCTTTTCTTTTAGAAGGTGTTGCCTTGAAGCCAGAGCTAAATCTAGAGGATGGAATGCATCCGAATCCTAAAGGTGTTCAAATTATTAGTAAAAATATTGAAAAAAAGATAACTAGTTTGATTAATTAATTTAAAGCCTCACCAGCGCTTAAATAATTATATCCAAAAACATCTGCAACTGCTTTGTATGTTACTTCACCCTTATGGATATTTAAGCCAGCTAAGAAGTTTGGATCATCTTTTAAAGCTTTATAATAACCATCTCTAGCTAATCTATTTAAAAAAGGAAGCGTGGCATTATTTAATGCGATAGTTGATGTTCTAGGGACACCACCTGGCATATTTGCTACACAGTAATGAACAATATCATCAACAATATAAGTTGGTTCAGCATGAGTTGTGGGTTTACTGGTCTCTACACATCCACCTTGATCAATTGCAACATCAACTATTACTGATCCTCGTTTCATATTCTTAATCATATTTTTAGTAACTAATTTTGGTGCTTCTGCTCCTGGAATTAAAACTCCTCCAACTAATAAATCGCATTCTGAAATTAATTTTTCTAAATCAGTTTTATCACTAAGCTGGGGAATAATTTTATCACCAAACATTTCTGATAGTTGTTTTAATCTTGCCTCTGACTTATCTACAACGTGAACTTTTGCTCTCATTCCAGTTGCAATTATTGCAGCATTTTCTCCAACAACTCCTCCACCAAGAATTACCACTTCCGCAGGCTCTCCACCTGGAGCGCCTCCTAACAAAATACCTCTGCCTTTTTGATTTTTTTCTAAACAATGTGCGCCTGCTTGAACTGACATTCTTCCAGCAACAGCACTC
>CABYFX010000049.1 GCA_902518395.1 uncultured Pelagibacteraceae bacterium
AAACCGCATATGGGTCATGCCTATTCAAGTATTATTGCTGATTTTTTTGCAAGATTAAAAAGAATACAGGGTTTTAAAGTTTATTTTTTAACTGGCACAGATGAGCATGGACAAAAAATACAAAGAGCTGCAGAAGAAAAAAAAATGGATCCTTTATTATTTTGTGATGAAATTAGCAAAACCTTCAGAGATTTATCTGATACATTAAATTTATCTAATAATGATTTCATAAGGACAACTGAAAAAAGACATTCGAAATCCGTTGAGAATCTTTGGAATATTTTAGAAAAAAAAGGTGAAATCTACTTATCCAAGTACTCTGGTTGGTATTCTGTATCAGATGAAGCATTTTACACAGAAAGTGAAATTGAAGATTTAGACGGTACAAAAAAATCAATTAGTTCAGGTTCAAAAGTAGAGTGGGTAGAAGAAGAATCTTATTTTTTTAAATTATCAAATTGGCAAGATAAATTAATTGAGTTTTATAATAAAAATCCAGATTTTATACTACCTGAAACAAGAAAAAATGAAGTTATCAGTTTTGTTAAATCAGGATTAAAAGATTTATCTGTAAGTAGAAAATCGTTTAATTGGGGTATAAAAGTTCCATCTAATAAGAACCATGTTATTTATGTTTGGTTGGATGCTTTAACAAATTATCTAAGTGCTTTAAATTACCCTAATGAAAACGATGATTTGTACAAATCTTTTTGGCCTGCAGATCTACATCTGATTGGAAAAGACATATTAAGATTTCATGCTGTTTATTGGCCAGCCTTCTTATTGGCTGCAGATATAGAACCCCCAAAAAGAGTATTTGGTCACGGATGGATACTTTCTGGTGATGAAAAAATGTCTAAATCCAAAGGTAACATTTTAGACCCACTTGAGATTATAGAAAATTATGGTCTAGACCCTTTAAGATATTATTTAATCAAAGAAGTTTCATTTGGTAATGACGGAAATATTTCAAAAGAAAAATTAGAGTCTTGTATTAATAGTGATTTAGCTAATAATTATGGAAATCTATGTCAAAGAGTTTTGGCATTTTGTGATAAGAATGCTAACTTAGAAGTTCCTGATATAAATAAGCTAACAGAGGATGATAAGATTATTTTAGATCAATACTCTAAATGTTATGATGATTTAGTAAAGTATTCAGATAATCAAGATGTAAATTCATACATAAATTTTATTGTTGAGCAACTATTTTCAGCAAATAAGTATTTTAATGATCAAGAACCCTGGAAAAAAAAGAATGATAAATTAAGGATGAATACAATTATTTATGTTGCTTTAGAACTAATAAGAAAAGTAACAATATTACTTTATCCTATTATACCATCATCTTCTCTTAAAGTTTTAAGTATATTTGGTATAAACGAGGAAAAAATTAACTTTAAAACTATAAAAGAAAACAATTATCTAAAAAAAGGGCTCAAATTGAATAAATTAGATATTTTATTTAAAAAGATTGAAAAAAATGATTGATTCACATTGCCACCTAGATCACGAACCTTTAGCTCAAAATATTCAAGATGTTTTATCAAGATGCAAAAGGGAAGGAATTAAAAAAGTATTAACAATTTCTACAACATTAAGTGGTTTCCCAAAAATTTTAGAGATTGTTGATAAAGATGAAATGATATTTGGAACTTTTGGTATACACCCTCACGAAACAAACACTGATCAAGTTTCAAAAAACGAAATAATAAGTAGAATCAAATCAAGTAGTAAAATTATTGGTGTTGGAGAGACAGGTTTGGACTTTTATTACAACAATAGTGATAAAGATAAACAAATCACAAGTTTCAAAAATCATATTAATGCTGCATTAGAATTAAACTTTCCTTTAATTGTTCATTCTAGAAATGCTGAAGATGAAACTTATGAAATATTAAAAAATTCAGACAAGAATTTAAAAATACTGATGCATTGTTTCACAGGGTCACTTCCATTTGCCTTAAAATTAATGGAGCTTAATTCTTATTTTTCAGCCAGCGGTATTATTACATTTAAAAAAAGCAACGATCTTCAAAATACTTTTAAACAGTTGCCTTTAGAAAGATTACTAATTGAGACAGACAGTCCTTTTTTAGCGCCTGAGCCAATGAGAGGTAAGAAAAATGAACCATCTTTTGTGCGATATACCTTAAAAAAACTCTCAGAATTAAAAAATATTACTCCATCTGAGCTTGATAAAATAACAACACAAAATTTTAATAGATTATTTTTTAGCCAATGAGCTTAAAATTTACTATTTTAGGATGCGGTAGTTCCCTAGGTATACCTAGAATTGATGGTTATTATGGAAACTGTGATCCTAATAATAAGAAAAATGTACGTTCAAGATGTTCAGCTTTAATAAGATCTAAAAATTTAAACATTCTAATTGATACTTCTCCAGATTTAAAATCTCAATTATTAGCAAATAAAGTTAAAAATATTGATAAAGTTTTTTATACACACGCTCATGCAGATCAAACGCATGGAATTAATGAATTAAGAGTGTTCTCATTAAAAAATAGAAAAAAGATACCTATTTATGCCGACCTAATAACAAAAAAAAATCTTACAAATACCTTTGGTTATTGTTTTAAAGATTACAAAAATTATCCGTCAATACTTGATGCAAAAACTTTAAAGAACAAACACATATTAAATGATATAAATAGTAAAATTATTATTAAGACATTAAAGGTTCATCATGGTTCAATAAAAAGTATCTGTTATATTATTAATGATAAATGTGCCTATGCACCTGATGTCAACTATATAGATAGTAAAGATTTAAGATATTTAAAAAATTTAAAATATTTTATTGTTGATTGTTTGAGATATAATTTTCATCCAACACATTTTAATTTAGATGATGTACTAAAATTAATTAGAAAACTTAAACCTAAGAAAACAATTCTTACAAATCTAAGCAATGAAATTGATTATAATGAAATTAAAAAAAAACTACCCAAAAATGTAATTCCTGCACATGATGGACTAACAGTATTAATCTAATAAACTTTCAATTTTTTTTGTAATTTTTTTTGATGTTGGGTTGGTTAAAGATGCATAAGTATCTTCAATTGTACCTTCTTTATTTATTAAAATTTTATAAAAATTCCATTTTGGTACAGCAGATTTACCATGGTTTTCTTTGGCCCATTTATAAATTTCATGTGCATTATCACCTTTAACATCTGTGATTTCTGTAATTGGAAAATTAATACTAAAATTTATTTCACAAAATTCTTTAACTTCGTTATTATTTTTTTTTTCCTGATTAAAAGAATTAGACGGTATCCCAAGTACAACTAATCCTTTATTTTTATACCTCTCCCATAACTTTTGCATGTCGGCATATTGTTTAGTAAATCCACAATAACTAGCTGTATTCACAACTAAAACAGGTTTACCTTTAAAGTCATTTAAATCTATTATATCACCTGTAATACTATTTATTTTAAAGTCATAAAAAATTTTTTCATAATTCGCATGTGATGAACTTTTAAAAAAAAACATAAATATAGTTACTCCGATTATTAGTAGATTTTTCATTATTTTAATTATTTATTTGGTGTAAGTAATATTAAAAAGTAACCAAATAAAGTGGATAATAATGACCCAGTTA
>CABYFX010000050.1 GCA_902518395.1 uncultured Pelagibacteraceae bacterium
ATTGCTTAACTGGTTCTGATAATGTTTTAAAACTATTCTTGGAAACTTCCATTTTTCCAAAAACCTTTTTTTTGTTTACCGTCTGACCAAGTAAAAGTACCTTCGCCGTTCATAAAGCCATTGGCCCATTCACCTTCATAGGTTGAGCCATCAGGAAAAAATAAAATTCCTATACCGTTCCACTGACTTTCTTTAAATTCACCTTTGTAAATATATCCATTCGGCCATGTTTCAGTTCCTTGGCCATGTTTTTTCGTAGCTACCCATTCACCTTCATAAGTTGTTTTATCTGTGTAAACCCACTTACCATACCCATTGTCACAATTTCCCTCTTTACATCCTGTGCTTCTTGCTAGTGCTAAAGAAGTGATTAATGACGAAAAAAGTATAAAAAATATAAGCTTTTTCATGGAAATATATTACACAAAATTTCTTAAAAAAAAATTAGGCATTTTTTGATTTATTCATACAGATATAAATTGAAATATCTTTTTCTGAATTTTCTGTATTTATATTTTTTGTAATTTCGTGAATTAATTCGCCTGATTTTCTTGTAATTATTGCAGATTCTGAATACGTTTTATCATTGTTAAAGGCCTTAAACAAAACTACATCTTTATTTACTATTTTGACATCAAAATTTGAATTTTGAGAGAAAAATTTTGATAATCCATTTACCATTAATGTGCTTGGTTTATTTGAATAAATTTGAAATGAGTCTAAATTTTTAACATTTAGGTCTTCTGCTAGAAAAGTTTTATAATTATACTCTGAATTCTTAACAATTTTTTTTTCTAACTCACATGTAAACTCTAAATTTAAATTTTCACTAATACTTATGTCTTTTGCATTAGCAAAATTGAAAATAAAAAAGTTTAATAATATTAAATAAAATACTTTTACCATTAATTATTTGAGGTGATAAAAAAAATCTCCCCCAATAAAATTGGGAGAGATCTTAAATTTATTAAATTAACCTTAATGATCGTGTGTAAATTCTTCCCACACACTCTTATTGTCAGCTAACCATTTTTTTGCTGCATCTTCATGAGTCATTTTGTCGACATCAACTAAAGCTGCCATTGCTCCAATTTGACTTGTAGAGAATGACATTTTTTTAAACGTTTTTGCAGCTGCTGGATGAGTTTTTGGAAAATCTTCATGTGCTGCTTTTTTCAAATAACCATCCGGAGAACCACATTTTCCATCTCCACCATCTTCTGGTCTACAACCAGCTGTGTATGGAGGGAAGTCGATAAATGTAAAACCAGCACCATCTGTAAAGTTTGGTGTCCAGTTAAATATGATAGTTCCTCTTCCTTCTTTTTTTGCTGCAGCTAACTCTGCCCAAAGTGCATCTGCACTTCCTGCAAATTTAACCCACCAAAGATCTCCTAATCCAAGAGCATCAACTCTTTGAGGTATTAAGTCTCCATGCCACGTTTGTGGTCCTTCTAACATTCTACCTTTTCCATCTGGTGAATCAGGTGTTGTGAAATTTTTAGCACAATCAGGATTTTTTAATGCAGTCCAGTCTGGTAGACCTGGGCATAAACCTTTTTCAACAACCCAGTTTGGATATCCCATATCTTCAAGAGTTCTTGCTTCGTGATCACCCATATCTAATAAACCACCTTTATCTAAAGCAGTTGTGAATGATTTACCAAATGCAGATTCCCATACTTCGTGAGATATAGTTACATCACCAATTCTGATTGACTCATAAACCGCTTGTGAGTCAGCATTTACGTATTTTACATTGTTCCCCATACTTTCAAAAATTCCACCAATTACGTAAGCCATTACAATTTGGCTTGACCAGTTATGAGTTGGGATAACAATTGGTTTTTTACTATCTGCTGCGTTTGAAATCCCTGCAAAACTTACAAGAGATATCACCATAGCTGATAATAGAGATATTATTTTTTTCATTATTTCCCTTTCCTTAATATTAAGTGAGTAAAGTATCCTCTCTATTAAAGTTACAGTCAACTAGCAAAATAGATACAAATGTATATATAAAATTTATATATAAATTTATTGATACTTTTGTATAATTTTGAGTATTTTTTAAAAAACATGCAAACAAGTTTAAATATTAAAGAACCTGGTTTAAACGTACTACCACCTGGAGTTGAAAGATATGTGGTCAATGCAGGTGGAATTACAGGTATACAAATATTTCCTGATGACGAAATTGAAATATTAAATAATGAGGGAAATCAAATTTGTGAAATAAATATTTTTGACAAAAACGGACGATCAGAATTAGGAATTTTAAATTTAAAAGAAAATAAAAAGTCATCTGCAATAAAAAAAATACTTTTGAAAAAAGAGGAAAGTTCTTTGCAAGCATTGCTTCAATGTAAAAAAAGAAATTTGCAAATTGAAAAAGCTACCTCATCAATTCTCTTTGATAAAAATACTATTGCTGGAGAAAAAATAACTCTTAATGCAAAAGATAATTGTTATTGTATCTTTGCTGCTCCTGGGAACGATATGCTTGTTAATGATCAAAATCCACCTTCAGATTTGACTGTATTAGTTAAAAGAGCAAAAATTAAAAATTCTGAAAAAGAATTTTCAATAATCCCTGATCCAATTTACGATCCTGACTATGAAGTAAATATAGATAGAAAAACTGCAACAGGATATCAAGTTAAGGCTGGGGACTATATTCAAATAATTACACCAACAGGAAGACAATGTTCAGATTTCGTTGCTTACGACACTGCAAAATTAGAAAAAGGTATAGAGAGAGGTCTTGATTGGCAGACGACTAGAACTTTTATGGGAAATACTTTTCCAGGTCCTGGTTTATTTTCAAAATTTTATGATACTGATCATGAGCCACTGGTAGAAGTTATTAGAGATACAGTAGGTATACATGATACATTTAATTTAGCTTGCACCTCAAAGTACTACGAAGATTCTGGATATTTTGGTCATGCAAATTGTTCTGACAATTTAAATGATTCAATGAAAAAGTATGGTGTGGAAGAAAAAAAAGGTTGGCATGCGATCAATCTTTTCTTTAATACATCTTCTGGAGGTCAAAATTCTGTTACATCTGATGAATCTTATGCAAGGCCTGGAGATTATGTCATTTTTAAAGCGTTAAAAGATTTAACTTGTGGAACAACTGCATGCCCTAGCG
>CABYFX010000051.1 GCA_902518395.1 uncultured Pelagibacteraceae bacterium
AGTTTGATCTACCATCTCGTTAATGCTCTTTTGATTTGAAACGTCAGTTTTTATAATTATTGCTTCACCGCCCGCATCTATAATTTTTTTTTTAGCTTTTTCTGAATTTTCAATATCTATTTCTGCGATAACTATCTTTGCACCTTCTTTTACAAGACCAAGACAAATTTCTTGTCCTATTCCTTTTCCACCGCCCGTAACTATTGCTACCCTATCTTTAAGTTTCATTTCCCAAATGATTTGACGTTATTTTAAGAAGGAAACTAATGCTTTTTCCTCACTAATCCAAGCTTTAATTCCTCCGTCAAGAACATAAACATTTTTAAAACCAAGATCTTCTGCAAAAGCATTGCCTAAAATTGATGCTGTTTCACCATCATGACTAACAAAAATAATTTCAATATTTTGAGACTCTGCTCCAGCTAAAGCTCTTACTCTATCCATTAGATAAACATTAAATTTTCCATTTTTATCGAATGCTGTTTCTTGAAACGACTCTTTAATTACACCAGTTTTAATCCATTGATCTTCTGTTCTGATATCTAAAACAACTGCATTGTTTTTCAATAAATTATTTAATTCATCAGATGTGATTAAATTATAATTTGGATCTAGAACATCAATAATTTTGAACTCAAAAATAAGATCAGAATTTGGTGGTATTATATTTCCAGCGCCTGTTGCTCCATATGCTAGTTCAGCAGGTATTTTAATTTTTCTAACAGTTCCTTTATTGGTTCCAACTATACCCATTTCAAAACCAGGTATAACTTCTTTCATACCTATTTGAACAACTAAAGGTCTGTCTTTTCCAACGTTGGTATCAAAAACGTTTCCATCAACAAAAGAACCTGTGTATTCAATTTGAACCCATGAGTGATTAATAATTTTCTTTCCTTCACCTGGCTTATCCACAATAATTTCTATCTCAGCAGCAAAAACATTACAAATCAAAAAAAAATATACTATTAGTAACTTAATTTTATTCATTTAGATTATTTTCAATTCTTTATAATTATTTTTCTCAACATTTAAACACGCTTTTCTATATTTTGGCATCCCACCAGGATAGGGTAAAAAAGAGTTTGACTTACCAGGTATATTGTCGCCTTTATACCATGAGCTTTTTGCTTTCATAAATAATGTTTTTTTAACTGAGCTCATAATTTCTTTTTGCCATTTATTTGCTGCTACATTTGTACTTTCTATACTTTGTCTTTTATTGTTTTCTAAAAACTTTATACATTTGGCAATCCATTCAACATGCTGCTCAATTTGCACTGGTACATTTGTTAATACTGAGGGACTTCCTGGGCCACTAACAATAAATAAATTAGGAAAGTTAGGAACAAGAAGTCCTAAAAAACTTTTAGGTCCATTTTTCCAATATTTAGACAATTTAATTCCTTTTTTTCCAGTTATGTTTAATTTTTCGATTGAACCTGTCAAAGCATCAAAACCTGTTGCAAATATAATGTTATCAAGATTGAATTCATTTTTTTTTGTCTTAATCCCTTTTTTTGTAATTTTTATTATTGGGTTTTCTTTTAAATCAACTAATTCCACATTTTTTTTATTAAACATCTCATAATAATTTGTATTTAAGGTTGGTCTTTTGGCAGTAAATGGGTGGTCAAAATTAGTTAGTATCTTTGCATATTCTTTATTTTTGACAGTTGAGTATATTTTGTTTTCTATAAACTTAACTGCTGTTTTATTTGCTTTGATGGTTTTTACTATATCATTAAAAGTTGCTCTAAAGGATAAAGTTCCATACTGCCAAGATTTTTCGTACATCAAATTTCTCTTAGCCTCGTCAAAATCGAATGCAGATTTTTTTGGAAATTCAAAAGGATGACCACCTGGTGTTCTTTTTAAATAGCTTCTTAATTTATCAAATTCTTTTTTGTAGTTCTTGATGATTGCAGCAGATAATTTTCTATTTCTCGCTGGAATACTAAAATTTGGAGATCTTTGAAATAAGATTAATTTTTTTGCTTTTTTAGCAATTTCAGGTGCTATTTGTATCCCTGTTGAACCTGTTCCTACCTGTCCAACAATTTTATTTTTAAAATTAATTTTTTTTTTGGGCCATCTTGCACTATGGTATAGTTGACCTTTAAATTGATTTATTCCTTTTATCGCAGGTAAATTAATTGAGGAAAGGGATCCAACTGCACAAATTAAATATTTTGCAAAATAAATTTTCTTATTATTAGTTTTTATTTTCCATAAGTTTTCTTTTTCAAAATATTTTAAGGATATTACTTTTTGTTTAAAAACTATGTTTTTTTTTAGATTAAATTGTTTTGAAAAATATTTGAGATATTTTAAAATTACGTTTTGTTTTGGATATCTTTCTTTCCAAGTCCAGTTTTTAAAAATTTTTTTTGAAAAAGTAAAACCATAAGTAAAACTTTCTGAGTCACATCTTGCGCCTGGGTATCTATTCCAATACCATGTGCCTCCTAGATCATCTCCTTCTTCTAGGACCAAAGTTTTTAATTTTAATTTATCTCTCAAACAATGAAGTTGATATAATCCTGAAAATCCAGCACCTATAATTAATGCGTCTAAATATTTCATATAAAACTACTCAATGTAATTATTTAATTTATAAAGTATATGTTAAAAGATTTTTAAAAAAATTTAATTATAAAAATATTATGGAAAACTTTGATTATGTTATTTTAGGTGCTGGATCTGCTGGGTGTGTGCTAGCAAATAGATTAAGTGCTAATCCAAATCATAAAGTTTTATTGATTGAGGCTGGGAGCAGAGACACTAACCCTTGG
>CABYFX010000052.1 GCA_902518395.1 uncultured Pelagibacteraceae bacterium
TTAAAACAATCCTCAATATATTTGATAGAATGTTTAGATATTTCTGAAAATGCATTTTTAAATTTATAATCTACATTAATTATATTTATTTTTTTTTTTAATGAATTTTCTATATTCGTAATCTCATTAAGTTTTATTTTATATTTTAGCTTTTTCATTTGTTTTTGAAATAACTTATTGTTCCCAATTAAAACTATTTTATTTTTGATTTTTGTAAAACTTTTAGAATTAAAATATTTTAATAAAATTTCTGAAAATGTTGAGTTAGGCTCACCAAGGACAATCAAAATTATTTTAGTATTCATAGATATCTATATTTTTTTTAAGCTTTTTATAATATATGGTTGAGAAGTTATTAAGTTGTCTATTAGTTTCATTATTAATTAACCTTTTGAGCTGTTCATCAATATTTATTTTTTGATTAAATTCTTTCTTGTCATTTAATTTTATAATTATAAATCCATTTTGAACTTTTATTGGTTTCGTGACCTGGTTAATATCTAATTTTTTAATCTCGATACCTATTTTACTTGAAATTTGTAACTCATTAACCCATCCAATTAACCCACCTTTTTTTGCTGTACTAGCAATACTGTAAATATTTGCAGTATTTTCAAATCCTATTTCGCTTATACTTTTGTTAATATCGGATATTCTTTGTTTAATATTTTCACCAATGCTTTCAGCAAAAAATATCTCAGATAGATTGTATGTAAATTTTTTTTTATTTTTATTATATTGACTTAAAATATTAGTTTTTAGTTCTTCTCTATTAATAACAACATTCTCAGAGTATTTTTTAAATATTAATTGGTTCCATAATGCCTCAACCAACAATTTTTGTTTTATATTATTGTAATCTAATTTTTGGCTATTCAATATTTGAATGAATTCTTCCTTATTTTTTATTTTTTTTTTTAATAATAAATTATTTTCTACAACATCTAACAATTTATCATTTTGATCTAAACTAAATATTCTCTCTACTTCTTTTTTTTTTATGATTTCATTTATCAATGAATCGATAGCTATTTTATTTATTTGTAATTCTTCTAATTCCAATAATTTAGGATTTAAAAAAAATAAATATTTTTTTTCATCATCTATATCTAAATTGGTAATTATTTCATTTTGTAATTTTACTTTAATTTCTATTAAATTAGCTTGTGCATATTTTATAAAACTCAATAAAGTCATTATAAAAATTAATAATTTTATTTTGTTCATTATTTCTCAAAAATTGTATTAGCTGATCCACGAATTTCAGCGAATGGAATAAATCTAATCAAGAAATATAAACTCTCATCAGGCAAAAGGTTTCCATCTCTAAAAAATTTTTTTTCATATTCAAAAGATGCTGACAAACAGTCAGTTTCGTACTTATACGCTAATTTATAGAATTGAGTAAAATCATCTTTTAAATCTTTTGTAGTATCAAATTTTAACGAATGTTCGTCTGAAAAGTTAAACTCCGTATTATTTGATATTAATTCCGAGTTTCCAAGTTCATGGTTCTCAGTAATATAATCAAAGGTTGTTACAACTTTATTTATCCCTAATTTTGTAGTAACTGCATCATAATTAGAGAAATGAAGATCTCTATCATAAGAAAAGTTATAACTAATTTCGAATTTATCATTAAATTTATAAAATATGTCCCCAACAAAGTCTGATCGAGTTTGATCTAATTTAGGTTTGCTTGGTAATGTTGTATTTTTTTGGTCTCTAAATATATTTCCTATATTAAAACCAAAAACTTTATCATTTTCAATATTTTGTTTTTCAAATTCTAAACCCAAAGTAATAGATTTACCTTTTTCAACCATATCTGATCTACCTATTCGATTTGGAGAAAAAATATTACTGTAGTCCATTCTTGAGCCTGTTGCAGATATATTTTTTCCATTAGTTGGACTAAATCTAAATTGAGCAATAGGTTTTAAGAAATTATTACTCTTATCTAATGTTTTTTTAAGCGGAAGTTCTGATTTTAATAAAAATGTTCCAAAAATTTCATGATCATTTTTATTTTCATAAACCGTTGAGTTCTCAGAGTAAGTATTAAAATTTTTTAACAAAAAACTGTAATTTGATACTATTCCACCTGTAGATATGACATCATAAGATTCAAAATTAAAATCGTTATTAATCAGTGTTTCATTTATATTTGTATCATAAATTTTCTGATACCCTGAAGACGAAAAATTAAATTGACCATTATAACTTTCATCTAAATCAATATTTTTGTTAAAATCAAAATCAGGAAAAACATATTGGAATTTATCATTATTTTTTTTTGATAAATCCTCATAAACTCTTACTGCACTTTTTAGTCTGGTATTATTATCTATATTCTTTTCTATTAAAAAATGAGATGCTAAAACACTATCACTTCTAATCACTGGCGTATAACTTTTAATGTCATGTATTTTGAGATAATTATCATCGTTCACATTTTGTAGTAATAAGTCATAATTTGTATCATCTAAAGAACCGTCGAGTCGAATATAAACATGTGAACTTGTTTCGTTTTCGTCTCGATTAAAGCTAAAATCAGTTATTAAATTTGAATTTTTAAAAGCTTCTCT
>CABYFX010000053.1 GCA_902518395.1 uncultured Pelagibacteraceae bacterium
TGGTGGGTTTCCCCATTCGGAAATTTACGGATCAAAACTTGCATACAGCTCCCCGTAACTTATCGCAGTATACCACGTCCTTCATCGGCTTTCAGTGCCAAGGCATCCGCCACACGCCCTTAAACGCTTGATTTATGCACAGAAAAAAATTCTGTGTTGAATCAAATTTTTTTAATATTCATCTATTCGAATATTAACAGATTGTTCAGATCTTCGAACAATCGGATATAGATATTGATAATAATTATAAAATATTCACGAATAAAATAGCTATGTGTTTCTTGGTGGAGGATAGCGGGATCGAACCGCTGACCTCCTGAATGCAAATCAGGCGCTCTCCCAGCTGAGCTAATCCCCCAGTTTTTTGGTGGGCCGAGAAAGACTCGAACTTTCGACCCCACCCTTATCAAGGGTGTGCTCTAACCAACTGAGCTACCGGCCCCTTTATGCAAAAAGGAGAAACACAATTTTAAAAAGAGAAATGAGGACGGTCAACATTAACCTGTTATATTATTTAGATTAAGAAATAATCCTTAATCATCCTTAGAAAGGAGGTAATCCAGCCGCAGGTTCCCCTACGGCTACCTTGTTACGACTTCACCCCAGTCGCTGACTATACCGTGGTCAAGGGTTTTAAACCTTGCCTTAAGGTAGAACCAACTCCCATGGTGTGACGGGCGGTGTGTACAAGACCCGGGAACGTATTCACCGCGGCGCGCTGATCCGCGATTACTAGTAATTCCAGCTTCATGTACTCGAGTTGCAGAGTACAATCCGAACTGAGGCATCTTTTTAGGATTTGCTTGATGTCGCCACCTTGCTTCCTATTGTAAATGCCATTGTAGCACGTGTGTAGCCCAACACGTAAGGGCCATGAGGACTTGACGTCATCCCCACCTTCCTCCAGCTTATCACTGGCAGTTCTTTCAGAGTGCCCAACTAAATGATGGCAACTAAAAGTGAGGGTTGCGCTCGTTGCGGGACTTAACCCAACATCTCACGACACGAGCTGACGACAGCCATGCAGCACCTGTGTTTCGTCCGGCCGAACCGAAAACTCTAATCTCTTAGAGTCGCGACGAACATGTCAAGTGTTGGTAAGGTTCTGCGCGTATCTTCGAATTAAACCACATGCTCCACTACTTGTGCGGGTCCCCGTCAATTCATTTGAGTTTTAACCTTGCGGTCGTACTCCCCAGGCGGTGTGTTTAACGCTTTCGCTGCGACACTGAAAATAAATTTCCAACGTCTAACACACATCGTTTACGGCATGGACTACGAGGGTATCTAATCCTCTTCGCTACCCATGCTTTCGTTCCTCAGTGTCAGTAATGATCCAGAAAGCTGCCTTCGCAATTGGTATTCTTTCTAATATCTACGAATTTCACCTCTACACTAGAAATTCTGCTTTCCTCTATCATACTCTAGCTAAAAAGTTTTGATGGCAGTTCCAGAGTTAAGCTCTGGGATTTCACCACCAACTTTTTTAACCACCTACGAACTCTTTAAGCCCAGTAATTCCGAACTACGCTAGGTCCCTTCGTATTACCGCGGCTGCTGGCACGAAGTTAGCCGGACCTTCTTATTCGGGTACAGTCATTTTCTTCCCCGACGAAAGAGCTTTACAACCCAAAGGCCTTCTTCACTCACGCGGCATCGCTGCATCAGAGTTTCCTCCATTGTGCAATATTCCCTACTGCTGCCTCCCGTAGGAGTTTGGGCCGTGTCTCAGTCCCAATGTGGCTGATCATCCTCTCAGATCAGCTATAGATCAAAGTCTTGGTAGGCCATTACCCCACCAACAAACTAATCAAGTGCAGGCTCATCCTTCGGCGCGTAAAGCTTTCTCCGTAAAGACTTATGAGGTATTAGCACAAGTTTCCTCGTGTTATTCCTCACCAAAGGGAAGATACCTACATGTTACTCACCCGTCTGCCACTAAGTATTGCTACTTCGTTCGACTTGCATGTATAAGGCGTGCCGCCAGCGTACGTTCTGAGCCATGATCAAACTCTCAAGTTTAAAAACGGCGCACACTAGCTTCTATACAAATACTAAGAATAATATTTGTATAATGTTGAAGTGTGTACGACAAATTTTGGTAACCTTAACCGTCCACACTTCTCTTCTTAAAATATTAACAATTCAAATAGCTAATTGGACTGTAAAGCCCAATAAATAACATTTTTTATATGTTGAGTGTGACGCTTATATTGGAAATAATTTAGAAATCAAGTTTTTAGATAAACAAAAAATGTGTTAAAAAGTCATATAAATCAGCATTTTTTATCTATTGGAAGAATTGTGTTAAGAAAATTTAAAAGAAAAATAAAATCACTTTCACTTATTTTGTGGTTAATTTTATTAACTTTAATAATAGTTTTTGTAACAAATTTTCAACAAAAAAATATAAATTCTCAATACAAAAGTTTCAAAAAAACACTTAACAATGTGTACTTACAAAAAACATTTACAAAAATAACTTCTAAGCTGGAAAATAGATATGAAGAAGTTACTTATGTTATTAAAGAAGGTGATAATTATGAAAGTATAATTAATGAACTTAAC
>CABYFX010000054.1 GCA_902518395.1 uncultured Pelagibacteraceae bacterium
CATACTTTAACAATTACTTTTTTTCCAACATCCGTTTCAGCAACAATTTTAGGTAGTTCTTTCATTTCATTAATTGGTTTTCCATCAAACTCTAAAATTATATCACCAGGTTTAACTCCTCCTTTATCTGATGGACTATTATCAGCAACACTAGCAACTAGTGCACCTCTTGGTTTGTCTAGATTTTCTGCATCTGCTATTCCTTGATCTACTACTTGAATTCTAACACCAAGCCATCCTCTTTTTGTTTCTCCAAATTCAATTAATTGATCAATTACTTTTTGAGCACTATTAGATGGGATAGCAAATCCTATTCCAATTGATCCAGACTGTCCAAGTATAGCTGTATTTATTCCAATGACATCTCCATTCATATTAAATAGTGGGCCTCCTGAATTTCCTTGATTTATTGAAGCGTCAGTTTGAATATAATCTTCATATCTTGATAACCCTATACTTCTATTTCTAGCAGAAATTATTCCTGCTGTTACTGTGCCTCCAAGACCAAATGGATTACCAATTGCAATAACCCAATCACCAATTCTAGATTTGTCTGAGTTTCCAAATTTAACGGGCTTAAATTTTTCATCTGACACTATTTTTAATACGGCAATGTCCATGCCTGCATCAGCACCGAGTACTTCAGCTTTATAATCTTCGTCTCCATTAACTCTAACAAATATATCAGATGCTCCTTGAATCACATGATTGTTTGTTATTACAATTCCATTTTCATCAATTATAAAACCTGATCCCAGCGCACTAGTCTGTCTTTGTTGAGGAGAACCAAACATATCTTCAAAAGGTGAGCCTGGAGGAAATTCAAATGGCAAAGGGTTTGATCTAGTTGTAACAGTCGTAGTTGTAGAAATATTTACAACTGATGGCATTAATTTCTCAGCTAAATCTGCAAATGATGAAGGAATTTCTTGAGCTTTAGAGATAGTAAAATAATTAATTGAAATTATTAATATTGATAAAATTTTGTAAATATTTTTCATGATTTTGAATACCAAATAATTATAAATCCTATAATTGCAAATACTACCCCACCTGTTCTCAATTGTTTATCAGCCACAGCATCAAGTTTTTTTAACATATTTTTCATTTTTGATGGAAATAAGGCATACAAAACACCTTCAATAAACAAGAAAAGACCAAAAGCTATGATCAATTCTCTCATTTTAGTTTAAAAATTTTTATTTTTGTTTATTTCCAAAAAATTTAAAAAATTCACTATCTGGAGATAAAATCATTGAAGTTTCTCCCCCAATTAAAGCTTTTTGGTATGCTTGCATTGCTCTATAAAATCCAAAAAATTCAGCGTCTTGCCCAAATGCATCAGCAAAAATTTTATTTTTTTGCCCGTCTCCTTCACCTTTCATAATCTCAGATTTTTTTTCTGCTTCTGCTAAGATAACAGTAACTTCTTTATCTGCTGTTGATGTTATAGTGACCGCCATTTCTGCGCCTTTTGCTCTAAATTCTTTAGCCTCTCTTTCTCTTTCAGTCTGCATTCTTCTAAAGATTGCATCACTATTTGCTTGAGGCAAATCCGCTCTTTTAATTCTTACATCTACTATCTTTATGCCAAAGTTTTCTGCCTCATTATTTACACCCTGCTGAATAAGAGCCATCTGTTTAGATCTGTCCTCAGAAAGTAATGTTTGTAATTTTTGTTGACCTAATACATTTCTTATTCTTGAATTAATGATCGTTGCCAGTCTTGATCTTGCAACTCTTTCATTTCCAACCGAAATATAGAATTTTAGTGGATCAATAATTTGAAATCTAGCAAAAGCATCAACAATCAAACGTTTTTGATCAGATGCAATGACTTCTTCAGGTGGAGTATCTAAATTTAAAACTCTTTTATCTAAAAACACTACATTTTGAATAAAAGGTAGCTTAAAGTTTAAACCTGGCTTTAAAATTATTCTTTTTGGATCACCAAATTGTAGAACAATAGCTTGATTTACCTCTTTAACTATAAATATTGAAAAGAATAGAGTTGCTCCTATTAAAATAATTATTGGTAATATAAATTTTCCAGCTTTCATTAATTTGCCCCTGATTTTAATTCTTGTAACGGTAGATACGGCACAACGCCAGATCCTGAGTCTTTATCAATTATAATTTTATTAATATCAGCAAGCACTTGCTCCATTGTCTCTAAATACATTCTTTCTTGAGTAACCTCTTTTGCTTTAGCGTACTCTGTATAAATTGATAAAAACCTACTTGCTTCACCCTCTGCTTTTGCAACAACTTCTTTTTTATAAGCTTCCGCTGCTTGTAGAATTTTTGCAGCTTCACCTCGTGCTCTTGGTATTACATCGTTAGCATAAGCTTCTGCTTCGTTTTTCGATCTTTCCATATCAGCTCTTGCAGCTTGTACATCTCTAAAAGCATCAATAACTTGGTCTGGTGGGTCAGCTTTTTGAGTTTGAACTTGTGTAATTAATACT
>CABYFX010000055.1 GCA_902518395.1 uncultured Pelagibacteraceae bacterium
ATCCAATTTTATCCGAAAAAATTTCATTACCATTGTTATCTATTACACCTACACGATCACCATCTCCATCAAATCCAAATCCGATATCAGCATTATTTTCTTTTACAGATTTACTTATTGCATGTAACATTTCAAGATCTTCAGGATTAGGATTATATTTAGGAAAGGTATAATCTAAATTGCAATCTAGTTCTACTACTTCACATCCTATTCCTCTCAATATGTCTGGAGCAAATATTCCAGCTGTTCCATTGCCACAGGCAACTACAGCTTTAATTTTTTTCTTAATTTTATTTTTATTTATAAGATCATCTTTATAAACACTTTGAAAATTAGATATTTCTTTTTCATTTCCATTACCTTCAATAAATTTGCTATTTAATGTTATATCTTTTAATTCTCTCATTTCTTCTGGTGCATGAGTTAATCCTTTCTTGATTCCCATTTTTACACCTGTCCAACCATTTTCATTATGACTTGCTGTAACCATAGCAACTGCATCAGCATCTAAGTTAAATTGTGCAAAATATACCATTGGAGATAACGATAAACCTATATCCTCAATAAAACATCCAGTTGAAAGTAGACCTTTCTTTAATGCTGATTTTATATCTTCACTGTAAGATCTATAATCATGACCAACAATGATTCTTGGATTTTCTTTTTTTGTGTGATTAATAACCTGAGTTCCTAAACCTTTCCCCAAATTTGTCACACCCTCTAAACTGATATTATCAGGGTACAACCATCGCGCGTCGTACTCTCTAAATCCAAAAGGATCAATTTTTATTGAATTTTTCATGTTAATATTTTTATATTTTTTTTATTTTTTTATTGATAATTTTTTTCTTAAGTTCTATAAATGTTCTATTGATTTGTTGGTCATATAGTATATTTACCAAACCATCATACAACATCTAGTTGTTTTACTTAATTAAGTATAGTACAAAAAAGGAGCTAAATGAACAAGATTTTATCACAAGCTATTAGGAAAGCTGTCTCTGATTATACACCAAACGTGAATCAAGATCCTAAAGATAAAAGATTAGATTTATTTTCTCTTAATAGTGAAACAGAACTATTTCAAAATTCAAAAGGTATAACGATTAAAATTGATAGAAGCAGAGATGATAATTTAACTGACTTTGGAAAAGCTACTCTTAAAGACAGATATTTGGGTGCTAATGAGTCTTTCCAAGATTTATTTGCTAGAGTTGCAAGTCATTATGCTGACGATAATCTACATGCTCAAAGATTATATAATTACATTAGTAATCTTTGGTTCATGCCAGCAACACCAGTTTTATCAAATGGTGGAACAACAAGAGGATTGCCAATTTCTTGTTTTCTAAATGAAGCTAGCGATAGTCTTAACGGTATTCTTGATCTATGGAGTGAGAACGTTTGGCTCGCAGCACGTGGCGGAGGTATTGGAAGCTATTGGGGAAATCTTAGATCAATAGGTGAGAAAATTGGAAGAGTTGGCAAAACTTCAGGCATAATTCCATTTATAAAGGTAATGGACTCTTTAACAATGGCAATTAGCCAAGGTTCACTAAGAAGAGGTTCGGCTGCTTGTTATATACCAATAGATCATCCAGAAATTGAAGAGTTTATTGAGATGAGAAGACCAACTGGAGGAGATCCAAATAGAAAATCGTTAAATTTACACCACGGTGTTTTAGTTTCAGATGCTTTCATGAGAGCTGTTGAATTAGATGAACAATGGGGACTTAAAAGTCCAAAAGATGGCGCTGTTCAAGCAACTGTATCTGCAAGAAATCTATGGATAAGATTACTTACAGCTAGAATAGAAACTGGAGAGCCATACATCATATTTATTGATACAGTTAACAGACAAATACCACAACATCATAAATTAGCAGGTCTTACTGTTAAAACTTCAAACCTTTGTAGTGAAATTACCCTGCCTACAGGAATTGACAAAGATGGTAGAGATAGAACAGCAGTATGCTGCTTATCATCTTTGAATATTGAAAAATATGATGACTGGAAAGACGATGAGAATTTTATTGGAGATGTCATGAGATTTTTAGATAATGTAATGACAGATTTCATTGAAAACGCACCTGAGCAATTTAGTGACGCTACTTACTCAGCTATGAGAGAAAGAAGTGTTGGACTTGGTGTTATGGGACTACATTCTTATTATCAGAAGAAAATGATCCCAATAGAATCTGTTATGAGTAAAGTTTGGAACAAAAAAATGTTTGAACATATTCAAAAGCATGTTGATAAAGCGTCAAAAGATTTAGCTGAAGAAAGAGGTCCTTGTCCAGATGCATCTGATTATGGAATAATGGAAAGATTTTCAAATAAAACTGCAATAGCGCCTACAGCTTCTATCTCAATTATATGTGGTGGAACATCTCCAGGTGTTGAACCAATTGCAGCTAATAGCTTTACTCACAAAACATTGTCTGGTTCATTTAATGTTCGAAAT
>CABYFX010000056.1 GCA_902518395.1 uncultured Pelagibacteraceae bacterium
AATTAGCGAGAAAAATGGAGCTTTTGACAAAGGGTTGATGAAGGCTGAACTTGATATAAAAGATGATCTGTGGTTTTTTGATTGTCACTTTAAAGAAGATCCAGTGATGCCAGGATGCTTAGGTTTAGATGCGATGTGGCAACTAGTTGGCTTCTACTTAGGTTGGCTTGGAAACCCTGGAAGAGGAAGAGCTTTGGGAGTAAGCACAGTAAAGTTTACAGGAGAAGTTTTAAAAAATGTCAAAATGGCGACATATATTATTGATATGAAAAGAATATTGATTAAAGGTGAAACAACAGTTGGACTAGCGAATGGTATTCTTCTTGCTGATGGAAAAAAAATATACTCTGCAGACAGTCTAAAAGTAGGATTATTTAAATAATGCGAAGAGTAGTAATTACAGGTTTGGGAATTGTTTCATGTCTTGGGAATAATCAGGAAGAAGTTCATCAATCTTTATTAAATACTAAATCAGGAATTTCTTTTTCTGAAGAATATAAAGAACACAATCTTAAAAGTCATATTCATGGAAAGCCTGATATAAAACTTGAGGATCATATAGATAGAAAAACAATTAGATTTATGGGTTCAGGATCTGCTTACAATTATATTGCAATGAAAGAGGCGATTGAAGACTCTGGTTTGGAAGAAAGTGAAGTAAGTAATTTCAAAACAGGAATTGTTATGGGTTCAGGTGGACCTTCAATTGAAAATGTCATTTTAGCAGCTGATAAAACTAGAGCCAAAACTCCAAAATTGATGGGACCTTTTATTGTACCAAGAACCATGGCGAGTACAGCATCAGCAACACTTGCTGTTCCGTTTAAAATTAAAGGAACAAACTATACAATGAGTTCAGCCTGTGCAACAAGCGGACACTGTATTGGAAATTCTATGGAACTTATTCAGATGGGAAAACAAGATGTTGTTTTTGCAGGTGGTAGTGAAGAGATACACTGGGCGATGACTGCAATGTTTGATGCAATGACTGCATTATCTTCTAAATATAATGATACTCCTGAAAAAGCTTCAAGGGCTTATGACAAAACTAGAGATGGTTTTGTAATTGCTGGAGGTGCAGGAGTTTTAGTTCTTGAAGAATATGAACATGCAAAAGCTAGAGGGGCTAAAATATACGCTGAATTAACAGGTTATGGAGCAACTTCAGATGGATATGATATGGTAGCACCTTCAGGCGAAGGTGCAGTAAGGTGTATGCAAATGGCTATGGCAACTTCAAAAAATAAAGTAGATTACATAAATACTCATGGAACTTCTACTCCAGTTGGAGATATTACTGAATTGAATGCTGTTAAAGAGGCTTTTGGAAATGAAATTCCAAAAATTAGTTCAACTAAATCTTTATCAGGTCATCCTTTAGGAGCTGCATCAGTGCATGAAGCAATATATTGTTTAATTATGATGAAAAATAATTTCATTACAGGCTCAGCTAACATTAGTGAAATGGATGAAGAGGCTAAAAAATTTCCAATAGTTGCTAAAACAGAAACAGAAGCAACATTAAATACTGTCATGTCTAATAGTTTTGGTTTTGGCGGAACAAATGCAACTCTAGTATTTGAGAAAGTTTAATAAATGTCATTAATGAAGGGTAAAAAAGGATTGATAATGGGTGTTGCTAACGAAAGATCAATTGCTTGGGGTATATCTCAAAAACTTTCAGAAGCAGGTGCTGAATTAGCTTTTACATATCTAGGTGATGCTCTTAAAAAAAGAGTAGTTCCTCTTGCAGAAAAACTGAATTCTAATGTCACTTTTAGCTGTGATGTTGAAAAAAAAGAAGATGTAATAAAATTATTTGAAGATGTTAAGTCTCAATGGGGTGAAATAGACTTTGTAGTTCACGCAATCGCTTTTTCTGATAAATCTGAACTCTCAGGAGAATATCTAAATACTACTAGAGAAAACTTTTTAAGAAGTATGTTAATTTCGTGCTTTTCATTTACTGAAGTTGCAAAAGAAGCTTCAAAAGTCATGAAAAATGGTGGTAGCATGATTACACTTAGCTATGAGGCTAATAAAGCTATTCCAAATTATAATGTTATGGGGGTTTGTAAGGCAGCGTTAGAGTCCAGTGTAAAGTATTTAGCAAGAGATTTAGGCGCTAAAGGAATAAGAGTTAATGCAATAAGTGCAGGTCCAATAAAAACATTGGCCGCATCAGCTATTGGGGATGCTAAATTCTTATATAAATGGAATGCAGATCATTCTTTTTTAAAGAGAAATGTAGATAATATTGATGTTGGAAACTCTGCATTATATCTCCTAAGTGATATGGCAGGCGGAGTTACAGGTGAAATTCACTATGTTGATGCTGGTTACAATAAAGTAGGAATGCCAGATCCAAAAA
>CABYFX010000057.1 GCA_902518395.1 uncultured Pelagibacteraceae bacterium
ACAAACAAACCCAAAACTATTCCTAATGGAACTTTATCTAATAGTGATGAAAAAGATAAACCTTCCAAAGATACACCTGCATTTGCAAAGGCAAATATAGGCATTATGCCAAATGCAACATAAGGACTTATTGCATGCTCTACCTTAATTAAAAGTGAGAAATCTTTATCTTTTTTTCTATGAGGAATTGTCATTGCAAGTAATACACCAGCAATAGTTGCATGTATTCCTGAGTTATGGGTAAAATCCCATAAGAAAATTCCCACTATAAGATAGGGTAGAAATTTTTTAATATTAAATTTATTTATAACTAATAAAATAATAAATGCTAACAACATCAGAGATAAATATTTAATACTTAAATCACCAGAGTAAAATAAAGCAATGATTACTATTGCTCCTAAATCATCTATAATTGCTAAAGCTGTTAGAAAAACTTTTAGTGATAGAGGCACTCTCTTACCCAATAATGATAATACACCTAAAGAAAAGGCTATATCTGTTGCGGAGGGTATTGCCCAACCTTTTAATGTTTCTCCATCTCCTAAGTTTATAAAAACATATATTAGTGCAGGAACTAACATTCCACCAACTGCTGCTATTATAGGAAGCAAAGCTTGTTTAATATTAGATAGCTCTCCTTGCAAAAATTCTCTTTTAATTTCAAGTGTTACAAAAAAGAAAAAGATTGCCATTAACGCATCATTTATCCAATGCAAAACAGAAAGCTTAAGACCAAAATTATTTATCCCAATAAATAAATACCTTTCTAATGTTGAAAAATATAGATTAGATAATTCAGAATTACTTATAACCAATGCTATTATGGCTGCAAAAAGAAGCACTATTCCACTAGCAGCCTCAAGTTTAAAAAAAGATGTAAAACCTTTTGTAATTTTTTGAATCATATTTAGTTAGAAAGATCCTTTATAAAAAGTTTTAAATCTAAAAGAGTTTCATAAAAGCTATCAAAAATTGGATTTATACTTGGAAATACGCTTAATAAATAAGACTTAAATGTATCTACTAAAAATATAAGACCTAATAGAGAAATAATAACTACAATAAAATAAACTAATATCATCTTTATTTTTCCTTGTTTTTCTTCATTTTCTTTTTCATCTTTTATTTTATCTCCTTCATTTTCTTCAGGCTGATCTACTTGATTCAAATTAGTTAAATTCTCATCATTTATTTCTTCATTATGGTCGTCTCTTTTTTTTTCTACTTCAGAAATATTAGTATCCAAATTAGTATTTTTGTCCTTGGATATTTCTAGATCATCAATACTCTTTTTTAATGTAAGCTTATAATGCCATATATGATCACAGCTGCTACATTTAAGACTTCTACCATTTTCTGGTATTAATTTTTTATCAAGACTGAATTTTTTATTACAATTAGGACATTCTATGATCATATGATCTCTTATAGCATTAAATAGCAAATTTATTAGAAATTTGTAACTAATATAACCTTTGAATTTTGTTTTATCTCCTGTATTAGTACTGCAATCGGGGCGTAGCGCAGCCTGGTAGCGCATCTGGTTTGGGACCAGAGGGTCGCAGGTTCAAATCCTGCCGCCCCGACCATTAATTATGAAAAAAGCTAAAATCTATAAACCCTCTAAAACAGCCATGCAATCTGGTATAAAGAAGTTTGATAAGTGGATAATAGAATTTATAACAGAAGATCCTGGAAAAAATCCATTAATGGGCTGGGAAAGCTCTTCAGATACTTATTCAGAGTTAAATTTAGAATTTAAATCTAAAGATTTGGCTGTTGAGTATGCTAAAAAAAATAATATTGATTTTGAAGTTATTGAGCCACAAAAAAGAAAATTAACTAAAAAATCCTATGCAGATAATTTTATTAAATAATGTTCAGATTTTTTACAATAAAAAAATGGTATTTATGGTCTTGGATAGGTTCATTGATCATTTTATCATCACTTTGGGTGCAAGTAAAAATTGATGTTAAAATAAATGAGTGGTTTGGTGAATTTTATGACATGATCCAAAAGGCACTAGGTGCGCCTAATGCTATTACAATTGAGGAATATTGGGCTAGTTTATTTTCATTTATTGTACTTGCAGCCATGTATGTGGGAGTTGCTGTTATTGTTAGCTACTTTACATCTCACTATTTATTTAGATGGAGAACTGCTATGGTTGAATATTATCATAGTGTATATGAAAAGGCTCGTAAAATTGAGGGAGCATCTCAAAGAGTTCAAGAAGACACAATAAAATTTTCAAGAATAATGGAATCGCTTGGGACCAGTCTAATTGAAGCAATAATGATATTAGTTGAATTCATGCCCATATTATTTGGCTTAAGTATAGGAATTCCAATATTTTT
>CABYFX010000058.1 GCA_902518395.1 uncultured Pelagibacteraceae bacterium
ATACAATTTATATTCAAAATTTGGTAAACCCAATTTGCTTAAGACCTTAGAGTTTTTAGATTATAATTTTTGGTTTCTAGACAATCAGTATATGAAGTGCAGGGAAAATCCATATATAAAATGTATTGGTAAAAATAATATTGCAATGAGGATTTTAAAAGATGAGGGTATTCAGGTTTTTTTTCAAAAAAGCTTATTACGATCGATAATAAATAAAGTTTTGTATTTAATTAACGCACAGAACTACGATGATACTGAAATTGATAAAATGATAAGATTTATTAAGCTAAATGAAAATATTATCTCTAAAAAAAACAACTTTTTCTTCATTCATCAAATTGGTCCACATCATCCTCATAGAGATCCTAATTGTAAATTATTAAATATAGATAAAAGATATAAGATAAATTTAGGGTATTATTTAAATTCAACATTGTGTGCTCTTAATAATATTTCAAATATTATAAAAATAATTGAGTTGTATGATAAAGACTCAACAGTTGTATTTCAGGGTGATCATGGTTATTCAATTTATAGTGATGATAACAAAATAGAGAGCTTTCAAATTTTCAATATGGTAAAATTTTCTACTAACTGTTCAAAAAAACTTAACCCATCGATTGGAAATGTGGAGACAATTAATGAAATATTACATTGCTTTAGAAAAGAAAAGAGTTTACCAAATAACATCAGAAACTATATTGTTAAAAATAAGAATTCAAATGGTACTGTTTTTAAGAAGGTTAAGCTTAAATGAAAAAGAAAATATTACTAATAATATATTTAATCAACATTCCCAATATTAGTTATGCTTATTTAGATCCGGGAATGGGATCATATATTCTAGCTATGTTGGCAGCTTTTTTTGCAGCAGTAATGGCTTTTTTTAATGTAATTTTAGAAAAAATAAAAAATTTTTTTAAAAAGATAAAAGAAATTTTTAAAAAGAAAGAAGAATAATTTACAAATAAAAAATAATAATTATTTAAATGTATTTTATAGAGACAATTTTCATCAAATTTAATATATGTTAAATTAATCAAATAAATATGAAGTCAATTTTAGCACAAGAAAAAGACAGGACCTTATATCATAAATATCCTAATAAGTTTTCAGTCCATCGATCAAGTCTTTTAGTTTCTAAAATTAGAGGTTTAAAATCAAAGATAACATTTTTAAATCATTTCGTGATTAAGAGAAATAATGATCAAGTTTCACTTAAAATAAGTGCGTATAATAAAGATGGCAGGTGTATAGATACATATTATGAAGAATTAAAAGAGAGAAAAGTTTATAATTTTGATTTAGATCTTTATTTTTTTAAGCAAAAAAAATACGTCATTTCTTATCAAGTTGAATTTTTTAGCTCTAAAAATTTATTTATACCTTACCCGGCAGTTATAGTGGAGCATGTTTCAGAGAGTTCTCATAACGTCGTACATTCTTTTAATAGAGTTTTAAATGATTCAGAGGAAGATATGAAAATAAATTCTACAAAAGTAAAAGAGGCAGCAATTGAATATTTTGCAAATGATAAATATTCTTCAAGTTTCATATTTCATAATGGTCAAAAAGAATGTAATGATAATTTAAAAATTATATTTCGTTCAAAAAATAAACTGAGTAAAAAAAATGTTCCAATAAAGTTAAAACCTTTTGGTACTAAATTATTTTCGCTAAAAGACTATATTCCAAAAGATGAAAGGAATATAAAAAAAATTGTTACAGTAGAAGTTCCAAAACAGGATTTTTTTTATGGAAGATTATTAACAGGTGTAATTTCAAATAAAAAAAAATATGTTGATTTTGGTGGTAATCATAGTTTTTATGACTCTTCAAATATAAAAGAGTATTTTCAAAACAACGATGCATTTATGCTATATCCATTTTTTGAAAATTATCAAAATAAGTTAACTTTTTACCCAATAAATTCTAAGTCAAACCTAGAGGTTTCTATTTTGTTGCCTAACAAAAAAAAAATTATTTGTGGAAACATCAAAAGTCCATCTTATGAAAGTTTAGAAATAGACATAAACGAGATTTTCAAAATAAATAAAATTAAATCATCTTTATATGAAATTAGAGTGAAAAATTTAATAGGTAAGATCCCTAGTAGAATAAATCACCAATATATTGTTGCTAATAAAAATAAAT
>CABYFX010000059.1 GCA_902518395.1 uncultured Pelagibacteraceae bacterium
AATGAGCAATTTGATTATCTTTTCTAAAAAGAATATCTCTCCTAAAATCAAATAGTTCTAGTTGTTGCATATTTTGGAGTTATTAAAGTTTGAAATTCAATTTAAACAATTTAAACACTATTTAATAATAGTGGCAGAATAAAGAAGTTCTCATGTACTTGTATTAAATACTTTAAAAAAAAATACCAAACAAGCTCATTATAATCAAAGCTTCCATTCCAACAAACACAATTAACTCCTTAATATTTTTGATGGTTTGCCTACACATATTTCATAGGCTTTACCAATATGCTCTGGAAATTTATCTAACGCCCAATTATTCTCTATTAAATCAAAATATTTATTAGGATTAAAGCCATCCTCATTTAATAGTTTAATTCTAAACTTATTTTGTCTTGAATATATGACCATAAGTGCATTTGAAAATTTCTCTAGATTTTTTGGACCAGGTGCTGACATTAATACTAAATGACCAAATTGTAGAAAGGGTTTTACTACCCAAACCTCAGCTGCACCAGTAGTGGGTAAATCATTAATTTGAATAGGTATTTTAGTACCCTCAAGACTTTTAATAGTATTTGGTGCCTTAGTAGTCATAAATGTAAAAAAAACACCAACCTCATCACAATTTTTTTTATTTAATATAAATTTTAATTTATCACCGTGAATTACTTCACCAGAAACACTTGTAATGACATGACTTCCTACATCCTCTACCAACCATTCACCTGCAGCTTTCGCATGCGGATGAACGATTAATAAGATCACAAAAGCAACTAAATGAAGAAAAAAGAATAATGATAATCTCACGATTCTATTTCTAGAATATTGATTTGTTTTAATTAGGTTCTAATTTCGTTACCATTATGAAAAAATATCACATTTTAAACACAGATTATTTTAGGTATAAGATCAAATATGAAATATATTTTATTAGGCGCTGCGATTGCATTTGCAATGTATCTTGGCGATAAATACATCCTTTAAAAAGTTGAAATAAATGAGTGCTGAAGCAATAAGTTTTAATTGGAAATGTAAACATACTTGGAGGAGAAGTGCCAAAAACACAGCTTGGTGCTTGCTAGGTTGTGCAATTGGTGATTTTGGAACTATATTATTTTTTCAAATAACCAAAATCCCTTTCCCAGTATTAAGTATTATGATTTTAGCAATAATTAATGGTTTAATTACAAGTGTAATTTTAGAGACATTTATTTTAATGAAACAAAACTTTACTTTTCAAAAAGCATTAAAAACTGCATTAGGCATGAGCTTTATTTCTATGATTAGTATGGAAGTTGCTATGAATATTACAGATTATGTATTAACAGGTGGTGCAATGCTTACCTGGTGGGTAGTTCCAATAATGTTAGCGGTTGGATTTGTTACTCCTTGGCCATACAACTATTGGAGATTAAAAAAACATAATCAAGCTTGTCATTAATTTATAGACTTCTCGCTAATTTTTTAACTTTTTCCATATGTTTATCAAAAACTTCTTTTTCCATATTTGGCAATACTGAATAAAATCTTAGATATTTTGTTTTAAGACCACCTAATTTGAAGACAATTTTTTTTATTCTTCTAAACGGGATGTTATCGAAAATTGAAAAATTTTGATAAGTAATCATTGGACCACCATATGTAATAGAGACAATGCCAAGTTTACCTTTCATAGCTCCTGGTACTGGATAGCCATAATTTTTAAAATACTTATTACCTGGAACTAGTGACCTATAAGAAAAAAACCATTTTGGATGTAGCACCCAATCAACCCAATTTTCTAAAATTGCATTTAATCTTAAATTGTGGCAACTCCCTATTAACATCATAACTGAGCATTCTTCTAGTCTTTTACGATAATCTAATACTAATTGAGGTGGTGGATTTACATTTTGATTATAAAATGGAAGTTGTTCTTTTTCCTGAAATAAATTTATTAAATCGACTTTGTACCCATTTTTTTTAACCTCTGTTATAAAAGTATCTCTAATAGCTGCATTGAAGGAATTTGTTGTATTATGATGTCCATAAGCAATAAATATCTTCTTCATTTTAGATTTTTAATTCTGACTAATTCTGCGACAATCATATTTTGTATAGAATCAAATAATTAGAATAAA
>CABYFX010000060.1 GCA_902518395.1 uncultured Pelagibacteraceae bacterium
TTCTTAATGAAATTTTTCTTACTAAAGTAGTTTTACCAGCGCCCGAGGGAGATGATAGAATTACGATCATCCCTGCTTTTTTTTCGGCCATTTATGTAAAAAAATTAGTTAGCTTTGTTCTCTATAAATTTTACTGCATCTCCAACAGTTAAAATTTTTTCTGCATCACTGTCAGATATTTCAGATCCAAATTCTTCTTCGAAAGCCATTACTAGCTCTACTGTATCTAAACTATCTGCTCCAAGATCATCTATAAAGCTCGAGTCATCATTAACTTTAGCCTCATCTATACCTAGGTGATCCGCAACAATTTTTTTTACTTTGCTTGAAATATCATCTGACATTTAATTCCTTATAGTTAATTCGTTAATAAATATTTTATCTATTTTGTCAACTAAAATACATGCCTCCATTAACATGTATAGTTTCTCCGGTTATATAATTTGACAAATTTGAACTTAGAAACGCAATTGAATTAGCTACATCCTCAGGGCTACCGAATTTATTAAGTGATATCCTCGATTTCATTAAATTTGTATGCTCATCGCTAATTTTAGCTGTCATATCAGAGACAATAAAACCCGGAGATACACAATTTACTGTAATATTTTTTTTTCCATATTCAAGTGCTAAGCTTTTGGACATTGCAATTATACCTGCTTTTGATGCAGAATAATTTGCTTGGCCAATATTGCCCGTGTGCCCAACTATAGAGGTAACATTTATTATTTTTCCATTTTTTGATTTTAACATTTTTTTTATAACATTTTTAGTAATTAGAAATGTTGAGGTTAAATTGATATCAATGACTTTTTTCCATTCTTCATCTTTCATTCTTATAGATAAATTATCTTGGGTAATTCCCGCATTATTTATCAAAACATCAATTTTACCTAAAAATATTTTATTACAATCTTCAACAAATTTTTCTATTTTGTCATGATTAGTTACATCAAACTTTAATACATTTAAGTCCTTATACTTGTCTTTAATTATTTTTAGTTTTTGCTCATTTGTGCCTGTTGCTAAAACATTTGAACCAGCGGAAGTCAATTTATCAAGAATAGAGTTTCCTATAACTCCTGTAGCTCCAGTCAAAATTATGTTTAAATTTTTTAGATTTATCATTAATTTTTTAAATTACTGAGATCATCAATACTATTTACTTGAATTAATTCAACATTTCTATCAATTCTTTTTACAAGGCCTGATAAAACTTTACCAGGGCCAATTTCAATAAATTTATTATTTCCAAGTTTTATCATATTTATTATGCTTTCTCTCCAGCGTACTGGTTTTTCAATTTGGTCTATTAAAAGTCTCCTAATTTTTTCAGGATTGTTTGATGGCTCTGCTGTTACATTTGAAACTATAATATTATTTGGAATAGAGAATTTAATTTCACTAAGCTCTTTTTTCATAATTTTTGTAGCAGGATTCATTAATACACAGTGAAAAGGTGCAGAGACTGGCAATTTAATATTTTTAATTTTTAACTCTTTTAATACATTTATAAACTTATCAATATCATCAATTTTACCACTCAAAACAACTTGGCCATTTGAGTTATCATTAGCCAAAAAACATGTAAAATTATTTTTATTACTTTGAATTATTTCCTCAATATTTTCAATCGATTCACCTAAAACAGCAACCATACCACCTTCATTATGCGGAACTGCATTTTGCATAGCGTTACCTCTAGTCTTTAATAGTTTTAGGGTCTCTTTAAAATTGATAACGTTTGCGCATGCTAAGGCAGAATACTCTCCTAAAGAATGTCCAGCAAAATAGTTGGCTCTACTAATATCAAATGTTGTTTCTTTTTTTATTACACTAAAAATTGAATAACTTACCAAAAAAATTGCTGGCTGTGTATTTTCTGTTTGATCTAATAAATCTTTTGGACCATCAAAAATTAGTTTACTGATTGATAAATTGAGTGTGTCGTCAGCTTCATTGAAAAGATTTTTTACATAATCAAAATTGTCATATAATTCTTTAGCCATTCCAACTG